>NZ_JBVHWK010000044.1:0-37281 GCF_055569445.1 Streptomyces sp. NPDC029122
CCCCCCCCCCCCCCCCCCCCCCCCCCCCCCCCCCCCCCCCCCCCCCCCCCCCCCCCCCCCCCCCCCCCCCCCCCCCCCCCCCCCCCCCCCGCCGGGGTCCGGTCAGTGGTGGACGGGGTGGTCCGCGGAGGCCGTGCGGGGCCCGGGCACCCGGGAGGCGTCCGCCCCCGCCGCCGGCCCGGCGGGCGCGGCCCCCCGCCCGGCGGACGCCCCGGCGCCCTGCCCGCCGGTCCGCCGCGCCGCGTGCCGGCCGCGGCGGCGGGGGACCGGAACCGTGAGCGCGACCAGCAGCCCCAGGACGAGCGCGGCGGCGGAGATGACCGCGACCCCGATCCCGGTGCTCGTCCGCGAGAGCAGCAGCATGGCGATCGTCGACACGACGACGGTGGCGGAGCCGTAGGCGAGCTGTGCGGCAGTCGGACGCGGCATGGCTTCTTCCGTCCTCGAGGCGTGGAGGGGGGAGTCGCCTCAACAGATCGCGCACGCGTCAAGTGACTCCCCTAGGGCTTGCCCGGACGGAGTGACAGGTAAGCGTGAGCTTACCCACGGTGCCGGGGCACGGAGGGGCGCACGGCGTCGCACGTCCGGTCGCAATACCCGGAATGCCCGGGCCACGGGGAGGTCTTCGCCCCGGATGGGGCGGTATGGCGACGGAACGTCCGAATAGCGGAACTCGCTGACCGCATAGTGCAGTTGTAAGGAAGAAGTCAAGGTCTGTCTTTTCTTTAGACTCTCCGGTCAAATGTCGTCACTTGAGACGCGCGCCGCGCGGAACCCCCCGCTCCTATGGAGACGTTCCGACCCACGTTGCGGCCGCGGGAGGGGAACGACATCAAGTGACCGCAAACTCCGCCAGGCGTCGCGCGCTGCGCGCCGCCGCCGTCGGCGTGACCCTGGCCGCCACCGCGGCCTCGGGCGCCTTCTTCACCACGGCCCAGGCCACCACCGCTTCGGGCAACGCTCCGGCTGTCGACAAGCAGGACCCGAGCTCCCCCGCGAAGGAGCAGGTCCAGCACAACCTCGAAACCCCGTTCAGCAAGCAGAACGCGCAGGCGCGCGAAGCAGCCCTCGACCAGGTGCTGACGGGCAAGAAGAACGTCGAGCAGCGCGGTGCTTCGAAGGTCGTCAAGCTCGACGACAAGAAGTACGTCGAGCTGGGCCGCGAGAAGACCGACAAGATCTTCACGATCCTCGTGGAGTTCGGCGACCAGGTCGACAACACGACCATGCACGACCCTGACGGCCCCGAGGGCCCGAAGCCGGCCGAGCCGAAGTACGGCGGCACCCCCGGCCCGCTGCACAACACGATCGCGCAGCCCGACCGCGCGACCAACAACAGCACGGCCTGGCGCAAGGACTTCAGCCGCGAGTACTTCCAGGACCTGTACTTCGGTACGGGTCAGGGCAAGGAGTCGCTGAAGACCTACTACGAGAAGACCTCCTCGGGCCGCTACTCGGTCGAGGGCGAGGTCTCCGACTGGGTCAAGGTCCCGTACAACGAGGCCCGTTACGGCTCGAACTTCTGCGGCCAGTCCAACTGCTCCAACGTGTGGGACACCGTCCGCGACGGCGTCACCGCGTGGACGGAGGCCCAGAAGAAGGCCGGCAAGACCGACGCCCAGATCAAGGCCCAGCTGGCGCAGTACGACCAGTGGGACCGCAACGACTTCGACGGCGACGGCAACTTCAACGAGTCCGACGGCTACATCGACCACTTCCAGATCGTCCACGCGGGCGAGGACGAGTCGGCCGGCGGCGGCGCGCAGGGCAAGACCGCGCTGTGGGCGCACCGCTGGTACGCGTACGGCACGGACGTCGGCAAGACCGGCCCGGCGAACAACAAGGCCGGCGGTACCCAGATCGGCGACACCGGCATCTGGGTCGGCGACTACACGGTGCAGCCGGAGAACGGCGGCCTGGGCGTCTTCGCGCACGAGTACGCCCACGACCTCGGCCTGCCGGACCTGTACGACACCTCCGGTGGCGGCGAGAACTCGGTCGGCTTCTGGTCCCTGATGTCCGCGGGCTCCTGGCTCGGCCAGGGCAAGGACTCCATAGGCGACCTCCCGGGCGACATGACCGCCTGGGACAAGCTCCAGCTGGGCTGGCTGAACTACGACACGGCCAAGGCCGCGACGAAGTCCACCCACAAGCTGGGCGTGGCCGAGTACAACACCAAGGACAAGCAGGCGCTGGTCGTCGAGCTGCCGAAGAAGCAGGTCAAGACCGACATCGTCGCTCCCGCCGAGGGTTCCTCGCAGTGGTGGAGCCAGATGGGTGACGACCTCAAGAACACCCTGACCCGGTCGGTCGACCTGACCGGCAAGAAGTCCGCCGCCCTCTCCCTCAAGGGCTGGTGGGACATCGAGGCCGACTACGACTTCCTCTACACCGAGGTGTCCACGGACGGCGGCGCCACCTGGACCGCCCTGGCCGGCACCGCCGACGGTGCGGCCATCCCGGCCGACGCCTCCGGCAGCCCGTCGCTGACCGGCACCTCCGGCGCCTGGAAGGCGCTGAACTTCCCGCTGGACGCCTACGCGGGCAAGAAGGTCGACCTCCGCTTCCGTTACCAGACGGACGGCGGCGCGGGCGGCAAGGGCTTCACGGCCGACGCCGTCACCCTGACCGCGGACGGCGCCGCGCTGTTCACCGACGGCGCCGAGAACGGCGACAACGGCTGGACCGGCAAGGGCTTCGAGCGGATCGGCGCGGGCTTCACCAAGGAGTACCCGCAGTACTACCTCGTGGAGAACCGCCGCTACGTCTCGTACGACTCCACCCTCAAGGTGGGCCCGTACAACTTCGGCTGGGCCAACACCAAGCCGGGCTGGGTCGAGCACTACCCCTACCAGGACGGTCTGCTGATCTGGCTGTGGGACAAGTCCCAGAAGGACAACAACACCAGCCAGCACCCGGGCCAGGGCCTGATCCTGCCGGTGGACGCCAACGCCAAGCCGATGAAGTGGTCGGACGGCACCCTGCTGCGGAACAAGATCCAGCCGTACGACGCCACGTTCAGCGCGTACTCCACGGACGCCTTCACCCTGCACAAGAACGGCGAGTCCCTCTTCGTCAAGCCGAAGCCCGCGAACATGGTCTTCGACGACCACAAGGGCAAGTACTACTACGACGAGAACCCGACCGGCTCGGTGAAGGTCACTGACACCAACACCAAGATCAAGATCGCCAAGGAGACCTACGACGGCCTCCAGATGACGATCGAGGTCGGCCCCGCCGTGAAGTAACTCGGTAAAGCCGCAGGTCAAAGCATGATCGGCCGTCGCCCTCTAGCGGGCGGCGGCCGATCGCGTTTAGATGCGTGGGCGACTGTTCTTATTGACGGGGGAGCTGAAGATCATGCCCGGTGGAGGTTTCGTCAGATTGCCAGGCGGCAGCGTGGTGGTCGCGCTCACGCTGCCGCGGCCGCCGTCCGCCGAGGGCGGCGACGACGGAAACGTACGCGTACTGGTACACGCCGCGAACCGGGCCCGCGCCCTGACCAGGCTGCGGAACCTCGGCATGCGGGCCGTGTACCTGCGGGGCAACGCGCAGCCCCCCACCCCGGACGAGGTCACCGCCGTCCTCCACCACCCCGACGGCCTGCTGTGGCGCGGGGCACCGGACCGCGCGCAGGAACTCTGGCACCCGATCCGCGCCCTCCTGGGCGGCTGACCCGGGCTCGGGCCGCCCCGGGCCACCGCGCGCCCGGCGCCCGCTCCGGCCGGCTCAGGCGTTCTGGCCGCCGACCAGGGTCACGCCGGCCGCCCGGAGCTCCTCCAGCGCCTTCCCGGTGGTGTGCGGGGCCACGGCGGCCGTCAGGTCCAGCAGGACGCGGGTGGTGAAGCCGGCGCGGGCGGCGTCGAGGGCGGTGGCCTTCACGCAGTGGTCGGTGGCGATGCCGACCACGTCCACCTCGCTCACGTGCCGCTCCCGCAGCCATTCGCTGAGGCCCCGGCCGTTCTCGTCGGTGCCCTCGAAACCGCTGTACGCGGCCTCGTAGGCGCCCTTGTCGAAGACCGCGGCGACCGCCCCGGAGGCGACGGCGGGGGCGAAGTTCGGGTGGAAGCCGACGCCCTCGGTCCCGGCGACGCAGTGCACCGGCCAGGACGTCTCGTAGTCCGGTTCGGCCGGGGGCCGGGCGAAGTGCGACCCCGGGTCGACGTGGTGGTCCCGCGTCGCGACGACGTGCCGGTAGCCGGGGGTGGTCTGCCCGATCAGCTCGGTGATCGCGGCGGCGACGTCGGCCCCGCCGGTGACCGCGAGGCTGCCGCCCTCGCAGAAGTCGTTCTGTACGTCGACGACGATCAGTGCGCGGTGCATGTCGCGTGTCCTTCGGGTCGGTGTGTGTGGTCGTGCGGTGCGGCGGGCCCCGCGGGGGCTCTTGCCCCACCGCGCCCCTTCCCGAAACTGCGGGACCGACCCCCGGAGAACGCCGCGGGGCCGGGCCGCCGCGCGGGGGCGGCCTCAGTAAAGGGTCTCCGTCGGGAGCACGGCCTCGCCCCGGGAGAGCTGGGTCGCGGAGAGGGGCAGCCCGGCGCGGGCCGTGCGGTGGCGATCGCGGGCGGCCTCCAGCGGCTCGCGGGCCACCACCTCGCCCCCCTTCACCAGCTGGACCAGCAGCTGGGCGTCGGCCAGCGCGGCCGGGACCGGTCCCGTGCCGACGACCTCCGCCTCGGCGACCCCGTCGGAGTCCAGCCGGCGCGCCGCCCACTTGCGCCCGCCGACGGAGGTCTTGCCGCCCGAGGACTTCTTCGCCACCGGCACCAGCGGCGCCTTCGGGTCGGCCGACGCCGCCCGCGCGACCAGCTTGTAGACCATCGAGCACGTCGGGTGCCCGCTGCCGGTCACCAGCTGGGTCCCCACCCCGTACGCGTCCACGGGTGCGGCCGCCAGCGAGGCGATGGCGTACTCGTCCAGGTCGGAGGTGACCACGATCCGGGTGCCCGTGGCGCCCAGCTCGTCCAGCTGCTGGCGCACCCGGTGCGCCACCAGCAGCAGGTCGCCGGAGTCGATGCGCACCGCCCCCAGGCCCGTCCCGGCGACGTCCACCGCCGTGCGGACCGCCTCCGCGACGTCGTACGTGTCCACCAGCAGGGTGGTCCCGCTGCCCAGCGAGGTGACCTGCGCGGTGAAGGCGTCCCGCTCGCTGTCGTGCACGAGGGTGAAGGCGTGCGCGCTGGTGCCGACCGTCGGGATCCCGTACCGGAAGCCGGCCGCCAGGTCCGAGGTGGAGCTGAAGCCGCCCACGTACGCGGCCCGCGAGGCCGCGACCGCCGCCAGCTCGTGCGTCCGGCGCGCCCCCATCTCGATCAGCGGCCGGTCACCGGCGGCCGAGGCCATCCGGGAGGCGGCCGCCGCGATGGCGGAGTCGTGGTTGAGGATCGAGAGGATCACCGTCTCCAGCAGCACGCACTCGGCGAAGCTGCCCTCGACCCGCAGGACCGGCGACCCGGGGAAGTAGACCTCCCCCTCGGGGTAGCCCCAGATGTCACCCGAGAAGCGGTACGACGCGAGCCAGTCCAGCGTCCGCATGTCGACCACGGCCCGGTCCCGCAGGAACTCCAGCACCGCGCTGTCGAACCGGAAGTTCTCGACGGCGTCCAGGACGCGCCCGGTGCCCGCCACCACCCCGTAGCGGCGCCCCTCGGGCAGCCGCCGGGTGAAGACCTCGAAGACCGAGCGGCGGTCGGCGGTGCCGTTCGCCAGGGCTGCCTGGAGCATCGTCAGCTCGTAGTGATCCGTGAAGAGCGCTGTCGACGGCACGTCCACCGGCAGGCCCAGGTCCGCAGGGTTCATGCCACGGATGCTAGCGCACATTTCGTCAAACTGACGAGATGTGGGGGTCCGTTTGTGCGACCGGCCCGCCACAGTGGCAGCATGGGACGAGTGAGTGTTGCTCCTATTGAGATCGAACGCACCGAATCCGCCGAGGAGACCTTCGCGGTCCCCGAACCGGACGTCCCGTGGGTGACCCTGGTGCACAACGACCCGGTCAACCTCATGAGCTACGTGACGTACGTGTTCCAGGCGTACTTCGGATACCCCAAGGACAAGGCGACCAGGCTGATGCTCGACGTCCACAACAAGGGCAGGGCGGTCGTCTCCAGCGGCACCCGCGAGGAGATGGAGCGGGACGTGCAGGCCATGCACGGCTACGGGCTGTGGGCGACCCTCTCGCAGGACCGCGGCTGATGGGCGGCGTGTTCGAGCCGCTGAAGGGCGGCGGGGCCGCCGTGGCCCTGGACGAGATCGAGATCTCCATCCTGCGCTCGCTGGCCGTGCAGCTGCTGGAGCTGATCGGTCCGGGCGAGCCGGAACCCGAGGCGGACGCCGACCCGCTGGCGGCGCTGTTCGCCTCCGACGGCCCCACCGAACCCCCGTCCGACCCGGCGCTGGCCCGGCTCTTCCCCGACGCCTACGGGGGCCCCGAGGGCCCGCGCCCGGGGCAGGACGCCGAGGAGCTGCGGGCCCGCTCGGCGGAGTTCCGCCGCTTCACCGAGAACGACCTGCGCACCCGCAAGCGGGAGGACGCGCTGGCCGTCGTACGCAGCCTCGACACCCTCACCCCGGCCGGCGACGGGGCGGCGGTGCTGGAGCTGACCGGCGAGCTGCCGCTGCGCTGGCTCGGCGCGCTCAACGACCTGCGGCTGACCATCGCGGCCCGGCTCGACATCGCCGAGGACGACGAGAGCGCGATGCTGTTCCGGCTCCCGGACGACGACCCGCGCAAGCCGATGGTGATGGCGTACCTCTGGCTGGGCGGGCTCCAGGAGACGCTCATCGAGACCCTCTGACCGCGCGCGGGCGGCCGCGGGGCCGACGGCCGTCCGCCGATCGCCCGGCGTGCGGCCGGCGAACGTCAAATGCGCCTTCGCGTTCGCTCAGCGGACGCTCAAATCCGGATAACGATCAGATCACCGCCATGCGGTGATCTGATCCATTTCAGCGGCTATGTCCCGGTATTACCGTGCCGAAGGCCGCTTCTGCGCCCTTTTCCCACCCGTAAGCCCGTGATAAATCTTCACGATCGCCGACGGGACGCCACCCATGTCCCCCGGCCCGCTTGAACCGGCTGACCGCCGGCGTGCACTCCATCCGTATCCGGGGGGATCGAGGACCCGATCCGCAGCCGTTCCAGGCGCGGGTCGGCGTGGAGAAAGGCGCACCAAGACATGACCTCTGTGCAGGTCGAGCAGCACGACAGGACGCCCGGCGAGGGCGGTCAGGGCGAGGGCGACGGGGAGGGTTACCACCGGGCGCTCGGAGCCCGCCAGATCCAGATGATCGCGATCGGCGGAGCCATCGGCACCGGCCTGTTCCTCGGCGCGGGCAAGGCGATCTCCAAGGCCGGACCGAGTCTGATCCTGGCCTACGCCATCGCCGGACTGGTCATCTTCTTCATCATGCGGGCCCTGGGCGAACTGCTCATGTACCGCCCCGTCTCCGGCTCCTTCTCGGACTACGCCCGCGAGTTCCTGGGCCCGTTCTGGGGTTACGCGACCGGCTGGACGTACTGGCTGTTCTGGGTGGTCACCGGCATCACCGAGGTCACCGCCGCCGCGAAGTACATGGCGTACTGGACGGACGACAGCTTCCCGCAGTGGGCGTACGCCCTGATCTTCACCGTGATCCTCTACGCCGCCAACCTGATCTCCGTGAAGCTCTTCGGTGAGCTGGAGTTCTGGTTCTCCATGGTCAAGGTCACCGCCATCGTCGGCATGATCCTGATCTGCGCCGGCATCCTCACCATCGGCTTCTCCGACGCGGCCGCCACCGCCTCCGTCTCCAACCTGTGGAGCGACCGCGGCTTCTTCCCCAACGGCATCGGCGAGACGCTGATGACCCTGCAGATCGTGATGTTCGCCTTCCTCGCGGTCGAGCTGGTCGGCGTCACCGCCGGCGAGTCCAAGGACCCCGCGAAGACCCTGCCCAAGGCCATCAACACCGTGCCGTGGCGCATCGCCGTCTTCTACGTCGGCGCGCTCATCATGATCATGTCGGTCATCCCGTGGTCCAACTTCAAGGCCGGCGAGAGCCCCTTCGTCCTCGCCTTCGAGAAGATGGGCCTCGGCATCGGCGCCGCGATCGTCAACTTCGTCGTGCTGACCGCCGCCCTGTCCTCCTGCAACTCGGGCATGTACTCCACCGGCCGCATGCTGCGCGACCTCGCGCTCAACGGCCAGGGCCCGAAGTTCTTCACCAAGCTCACGAAGAACGGCACCCCGCTGGTCGGCACCACCTTCTCCGCCGCCCTGATGCTGGTCGGCGTCTGGATCAACTACGTCGCCCCGGGCAAGGCCTTCGACTACGTCGTCTCCTTCGCCACCATCTCCGGCATGTGGGCCTGGGTCATGATCCTGGTCTGCCAGATCCGCTACCGCGCCAAGGCCGACCGCGGGGAGCTGCCCCAGTCCTCCTTCCGCGCCCCCGGCGCCCCCTGGACCAGCTGGTTCGCCCTGCTGTTCATCGGCATGGTCATCGTGATGATGGGCGTCGACAAGGACTCCCGCGTCTCGCTCTACTGCGCCCCGCTGTGGGGTCTGGTCCTGGGTGTCTCCTACCTGGTCCTCAAGGCCCGCAACCCGCGCGGAGCCGCCTTCAACAAGGTCGCCCGCTGACCCGCGGAACCTGAGCCCCCGGCCGCCGTCACGGCCGGGAAACACGCCCCGGGCCCCGCGCCCGGGGCGTTGTGTCCACCATTCGGGCCCTCGCGTACCACTCCTCGGTACGAGAGGGCCCGTCTGCTTATCCTGTGGCTCATGCTGACCCTCACCCAGGCCCTGTACGACCAGATCGTCGAGCACGCCCGCAAGGACCACCCGGACGAGGCGTGCGGCGTGGTGGCCGGCCCGGCGGGCACCGGCCGCCCCGAGCGGTTCATCCCGATGCTCAACGCGGCCCGCTCGCCCACGTTCTACGAGTTCGACTCGAAGGATCTGCTCAAGCTCTACCGCGAACTGGACGACCGGGACGAGGACCCCGTGATCGTCTACCACTCGCACACCGCCACCGAGGCCTACCCCTCGCGCACGGACGTCACGTACGCGAACGAGCCCGGCGCGCACTACGTCCTGGTCTCCACGGCCGACCAGGACGGCCTCGGCGAGTTCCAGTTCCGCTCCTACCGGATCGTCGACGGCGTGATCACGGAGGAAGAAGTGCAGGTCGTGGCCGCCTACTGACCACGATGTGAGCCGACGGCGTCCACGATGCGGGATCACACTCCAAACGGGGGACCGGGAATCGTTAACATGACCGCATGGTTTCCCACGACGTGAGCATCGAGACGCCCGGCAGGCTGCTGCTCGTGGCGCGGCTGCACGTCGACCTGTGCCGCCTCGCCAGCGCCATCTGTCCTGCCGCCTGAGCACCCGGCCCCCTCCGCGCGGGGCAGCACGAACGCGCGCCCGCACACTCCTTCGCCCCTTTCACGACACTGGAGCCTGCCATGGCCATCGAGGTCCGCATCCCCACCATCCTCCGCACCTACACCGACGGCGAGAAGGCCGTCAACGGCGAGGGCGCCACCCTCTCCGAGCTGTTCGCGGACCTGGAGACCCGCCACAAGGGCATTCGCGAGCGACTCGTCGACCAGGACGCCGGCGGCCAGCTGCGCCGCTTCGTGAACGTCTACCTCAACGACGAGGACGTCCGCTTCATCGACGGCATCTCCACCGCCCTCAAGGACGGCGACAGCGTCACCATCCTCCCGGCCGTGGCCGGCGGCTCGAAGTAATGCGGTACGACTCCCCCCTCGCGGCGGTCGGCAACACCCCGCTGGTGCGCCTGCCGCGACTGTCCCCCTCGGCGGACGTCCGCATCTGGGCCAAGCTGGAGGACCGCAACCCGACCGGCTCGATCAAGGACCGCCCCGCGCTCCACATGGTCGAGCAGGCGGAGAAGGACGGCCGACTGTCGCCCGGCTGCACCATCCTGGAACCGACCTCCGGCAACACGGGCATCTCGCTCGCGATGGCCGCGAAGCTCAAGGGCTACCGGATCGTGTGCGTGATGCCGGAGAACACCTCGCAGGAACGCCGCGACCTTCTCGCGATGTGGGGAGCCGAGATCATCTCGTCGCCGGCCGCGGGCGGTTCCAACACCGCGGTACGGGTGGCGAAGGAGCTGGCGGAGCAGAACCCCTCCTGGGTGATGCTCTACCAGTACGGGAACCCGGACAACGCGGGCGCCCACTACGCCACGACCGGCCCGGAGATCCTCGCCGACCTCCCGTCGATCACCCACTTCGTGGCGGGCCTGGGCACGACGGGCACCCTCATGGGCGTCGGCCGCTACCTCCGCGAGAACGTCCCCGGAGTGAAGATCGTCGCCGCCGAGCCGCGCTACGACGACCTCGTCTACGGCCTGCGCAACCTCGACGAGGGCTTCGTCCCCGAGCTGTACGACGCCTCGGTGCTCACCACCCGCTACTCGGTCGGCTCGGCCGACGCGGTGACCCGCACCCGTGAACTCCTCCAGCAGGAGGGCATCTTCGCGGGCGTCTCCACCGGAGCCGCGCTGCACGCGGCGATCGGCGTGGGCCGCAAGGCGGTCGCCGCCGGGGAGTCCGCCGACATCGTCTTCGTCGTGGCCGACGGCGGCTGGAAGTACCTGTCGACCGGCGTCTACACGGCGGCGACCACGGAAGAGGCCATCGAGGTCCTCCAGGGCCAGCTCTGGGCCTGAGGCCCGTACGCACGGCACGCACGGCGCGGCTCGATGACGCCGCCGGGACCGCAAGCACGCGGACCCGGCGGCGTCCCGCGTTCCGGCGTCGGAGCGCCGGTTCACCCGGCCGGCCCCCACCGGGTCGCCCGGCCGGACCCCCGCGCGCACGCTCGGTACGACCGGTTCCCCCAGCAGGAAGGTGGCGACATGACCACCACCCCGGGCAGTACCTCCCCCTCGGCCCCGGCCGGCGCCCGCGGCCCAGGACCGGGCTCCGCCGACGCGTGGGCCACCGGCGGTGCCGCCTTCGCCGGTGTCCTGATGGCCGTCAGCGGCGTGTTCAGCGTCCTGGAGGGCATCGCCGCCCTCGCCCGGGACGAGGTGTACCTGCCGGTCGGCGACTACACCTTCAGGTTCGACCTCACCGCGTGGGGCTGGATCCACCTGGTCCTCGGCGCCGTCGTCCTCGTCGTCGGCGTCGGCATCCTCAAGGGCGCCCCGTGGGGCCGGACCGCCGGCGTCGTCCTGGCCGCCCTCTCGGTGGTGTTCCACTTCCTGTGGCTGCCCTACCAGCCCCTGTGGGCGCTCATCGCGATCGCCGTCGGGGTGTTCGTCATCTGGGCGCTGTGCACGGACAGGACCGGCGCCCGCGTCTGACGCGGCGTCCGGCCGCCCGGCCCCCGCCCCGGCTCCGCGCCGCACCCCCGCACCCCGCGGCGGGTGCGGCGCGCCGTCACGCCCCGTCGGCGTCGCCCAGCAGCTCGGCCAGCACCGCCGCGTGACTGGCGGCGGGGTCCTTGACCGCCGTCAGCAGGGTCAGCGGGCCCGCCGCCGCCACCTCCCGCAGCCGGACCAGTTCCGCCCGGGCCTCCGGAGCCGCCAGCTCCGCCTCGTACCGCTGGCGGAACTCCTGCGGCGAACCGCCCGCGTGGAACCACGTGCGCAGCTCCGCCGACGGCGTCACCGCCCGCGGCCACTCGTCCACCGCGGCCGCCGCCTTCGACAGCCCCCGGGGCCACAGCCGGTCCACGAGGACCCGCACCCCGTCCGCCCCCGGCTCGGGAGGATCGTAGACGCGCCGCAGCCGGATCACCCCGCACCGCCCCCCAGCCCCTTGGCCTCGTCCCACAGCACCGGGTCCAGAGTCCCCATGGGTGTGCGGAACTCCCACAGCGACACCTCCTCGGGCCGGTCCGCCTCCAGGAACCCGCCCCGGCCGTGCGCGCCGGCCGTCCCCGGCGGCAGCGGGATCACCCCGGCCCGCCGGTCGTCGTACTTCCCGGCGATCCAGGCCACCCGCGCCCGGTGCGCCCGTACCGCCAGCACCAGGCAGGTCCGGCCGTCCGCCAGGCGCCACAGCTCGCCCGGCCGCACCCGCGGCGGCGGCGCCGTTCCGCGCGGCGGGGGCGCCACCGTCACCGCCCTGCTCCGCCGGGGGAGCAGCACCACCACCGCCACGGCGACCGCCGCCAGGAGAGCGGGCCACCACGACGTGTCCATGTTCCGACCGTAGCCGCGCGGGCGGCACCCGGCGCGGCAACGGCACGCCGCGGAACGGCAACGCCCGTACCCCCCGTCGCTCCCCTGGGTGACACGGCAGGTGATTCCCCCCACAACGGCCCGCCGCGGAGGAGCGACCGGAGGTTTCGCGCCTTACGCTCGACCCACGCACGGCCCGCATTCCGTCCACGGACCGTCCACGGAGGTTCACGCTCCATGAAGCTCACCGTCGTCGGCTGTTCGGGGTCCTTCCCGGCCGCGGATTCGGCATGTTCGAGCTATCTCGTCGAGGCCGACGGCTTCCGGCTGCTCCTCGACATGGGCAACGGTTCCCTCGGAGCGCTCCAGCGCCACTGCGGCCTCTACGACCTCGACGCGATCTTCCTGAGCCATCTGCACGCCGACCACTGCATCGACATGTGCGCCTACTTCGTCGCCCGCTACTACCGGCACGAGGGCGGCCGCTGCGGGACCATCCCCGTCTACGGGCCCGAGGGCACCGAGCAGCGCCTGATCACGGCGTACGAGGACGTCCCCGACGAGCGTTCGATGAGCGAGGTCTTCGACTTCCGCACGCTGAAGTCCGCCGCCTTCGAGATCGGCCCGTTCACGGTCCGCACGGAGAAGGTCTGCCACCCGGTCGAGTCGTACGGCATCCGCGTCGAGCACGGCGGGCGCGTGCTGGCGTACTCCGGTGACACCGGGGTCTGCCCCGAGCTGGGCAAGCTGGCGGAGGGCGCCGACCTCTTCCTGTGCGAGGCGTCCTTCACGCACGGCAAGGAGGACATCCCGGACCTCCACCTCAACGGCCGCGAGGCGGGCGAGTACGCGCGCGACGGGCGGGTCGGGCGGCTCGTGCTGACGCACATCCCGCCGTGGACGGACGCCGCGCAGAACCTCGCGGACGCCCGGGCGGTCTACGACGGCCCGGTCGACCTCGCGTACGCGGGCGCCGAGTACGAGGTCTGACGTACGGGAGCACGACGCGGCCCCCGCCTCCCTTCCGGGAGAGCGGGGGCCGCGTCGCGCAGTGCCGCCTGCGAAACCCCGGGGCCGTGAGAGGCCCCGGGGGGTCCTACTTGGCCTCGGCCTTCGCCAGCTCGGCGAGCTCCTCGTCCGACTCGCGGCCCGGGGTGGGCAGGTTCCACTTGGTGATCGCGAAGCGGAAGATCGCGTAGTAGAGGGCCGCGAAGCACAGACCCACCAGGACGAGCATCCACGGCTTGGTGGCGATGCCCAGGTTCAGGAAGAAGTCGATCGCGCCGGCGGAGAAGCCGAAGCCGTCCTTCATGCCGAGGGCCCAGGTCAGCGCCATGGACACACCGGTCAGGACCGCGTGGACGGCGTACAGCACCGGGGCGATGAACATGAAGGTGAACTCGATCGGCTCGGTGACACCGGTGACGAACGCGGTGAGCGCGAGGGAGAACATCATGCCGCCGACGACCTTGCGGCGCTCGGGGCGGGCGCAGTGGACGATCGCCAGGCAGGCGGCCGGGAGGGCGAACATCATGATCGGGAAGAAGCCGGTCATGAACTGTCCGGCGCTCGGGTCGCCGGCGAGGAAGCGGCCGATGTCACCGCTCTTGCCGTTGTACTCGCCCGCCTGGAACCACGGGAAGGAGTTGAGCAGATGGTGCATGCCGACCGGGATCAGCGCGCGGTTGGCGACGCCGAAGATGCCCGCGCCGACGGCGCCGGAGCCGACCAGCCACTCACCGAAGCCGTGGATGCCCTTGCCGAGGACCGGCCAGATCAGACCGAAGAGGATGCCGATGAACAGGCCCGCGAAGGCGGAGAGGATCGGGACCAGACGGCGGCCGCCGAAGAAGCCCGCCCAGTCCGGCAGCTTGGTCCGGTAGAACTTCTGGTAGAGCAGGGCGACGACGAGGCCCATCACCACACCGCCGAGGACCTTGGCGTCCACGGGCGCCTCGACCATCGCGACCTTGCCGTCGACCACCTTGGCGATCTTCGGCAGGCTGGAGTCGGTGAAGGTGGCGAGCACCTTCTGGAAGACCAGGTAACCGGTGACGGCGGCCAGGGCCGTCGAACCGTCGGACTTCTTGGCGAAGCCGATCGCGATGCCGACGGCGAACAGCAGCGCCATGTTGCCGATGATCGCGTCACCACCGGCCGCCATGTACGTGGCGATCTTGTTGATGAAGTCCGGCAGCGACGCCTTGCCGAGCATGTCGTCCTGGCCGAGGCGGATGAGCAGAGCGCCGGCGGGCAGCACGGCAACGGGGAGCATGAGGCTCCGGCCGATGCGCTGCATGACGGCCATCACGCCAGCGCCCTTCTTCTTCTCCGCAGCGGTCGCTGTGGACATGGGTTCCTCCAGAGGACAAGGCGCTGCCTGGGGACATGGAAAACGGGGGTGGCGGCGTCTCGGAAAAGGGGGACCACAGGCCGCTCGGCAGCCGCATGGTCTACACCATTGGGTGGTGTAGACCAGTTGTAGCACGGTCGGGGTTAGATAAGGAACCTTCGATTTCCTGTGGCCTGTGCCACAGGACGAAGGGCCTCCGGATCAACGGATCCGGAGGCCCTGGCCCGTGTCACAGGGCGCGTCACGCCTTGGTGTTCTCCGCCTGCATCGCGGCGATCTCCTCGTCCGACTCCCGGCCCGGCGTCGGGATGTCCCACCTCGTGATCGCGAAGCGGAACACCACGTAGTAGACCACCGCGAAACCCAGCCCGATGGGAATGATCAGCCAGGGCTTCGTCGCCAGACCCCAGTTGATGACGTAGTCGATCAGACCGGCCGAGAAGCTGAACCCGTCGTGGACCCCCAGCGCCCACGTCACCGCCATCGACACTCCCGTCAGCACCGCGTGCACCACGTACAGCGCCGGCGCCACGAAGAGGAAGGAGTACTCCAGGGGCTCCGTGATCCCCGTGACGAAGGACGTCAGGCCCACCGACAGCATCAGCCCGCCGACCTCCTTGCGCCGCTGCGGCTTCGCACAGTGCGCGATCGCCAGCGCCGCCGCCGGCAGGGCGAACATCATGATGGGGAAGAACCCGCTCAGGAACTGCCCGGCATCCGGATCGCCCGCCAGGAACATGTTGATGTCGCCGTGGACCGTCGCCCCGTCCGGCTTGGTGAAACTGCCGAACTGGAACCACACCGGCACGTTCAGGAACTGGTGCAGGCCGATCACCAGCAGCGCCCGGTTCGCGACACCGAAGATCCCCGCACCCCAGGCACCCAGGCCCACCAGCCAGTCCGAGAAGCCCTCCAGCGCGTCACCGACCGGCGGCCACACCCACAGGCACAGCGCCGCGAAGGCGATCGCCACGAACGACATGATGATCGGGACCAGCCGGCGCCCGTTGAAGAAGCCCAGCCAGTCGACCAGCTTCACCCGGTGGTAGCGCTGCCAGAACCAGGCCGTGAGCAACCCCATCACGATGCCGCCGAACACCCCCGGATTCTGGTACGCGTACCCGGCGAAGGTGTCCGTCGGAGTCAGGCAGCCGCCCCCGACGTCCTTCGTGCCGGACGGACACGGCTTCGGGAAGGCGTGCAGCACGCCCCGGTAGACGAGGAACCCCGCCACCGCCGCCAGCGCCGTCGAGCCGTCCGCCTTCTTCGCCATGCCGATCGCGACGCCGACGCAGAACAGGAGGGGCAGACCCAGATCGGCGTCCAGCAGGGCCCCGCCCGCACCCGCCATCACCTTGGCCACGGCCGTCCAGTCCAGCCCGTCCGCACCGAACACGTCCGGCTGCCCGAGCCGGTTCAGGATGCCCGCGGCCGGAAGCACCGCGATCGGCAGCTGGAGACTGCGCCCCATCTTCTGCAGCCCCTGGAACAAGCCGTTCCACCACTGCCCGCGCGGCACCGCCGCTGCGCTGCTCGCGCTCATCCGCGTCTCCCTCGACCGGCCCGTTTTGGCACGCGCAGCCCGTGCGGCACACTGGTGTAGACCAGTTGTGGGCAGGTGGCTGCTGATCGTCATCATTCGGCAGGAACCCGGCCCGCGCCCGCACAGATAGGCCAAGCGTGAGCCACCTGAGCTACCGTGACAAAGCGGACGCAGCGGGTAGCCGGGCACGGCCGCACAGACCCGTTCTTCGAAACACTCAGGGAGAAACACATGGCCACCAAGGCTGAGAAGATCGTCGCCGGGCTCGGCGGCATCGAGAACATCGAAGAGGTCGAGGGCTGCATCACCCGCCTGCGCACCGAGGTCGCCGACCCCTCCCTCGTCGACGAAGCCGCCCTCAAGGCCGCCGGCGCCCACGGCGTCGTCAAGATGGGCACCGCCATCCAGGTCGTCATCGGCACCGACGCCGACCCGATCGCCGGCGAGATCGAAGACATGATGTGAGCTGAACCCACCGCTCACCCGCCCCGCCACGGGGCAGAACGAGGACCCCGTACCGGCCCACCGGACGGGGTCCACGCGTACCCCCGCACCGACTAGGCTCACACCATGTCTCGCATCGACGGCCGCACGCCCGAACAGCTCCGCCCGGTCACCATCGAACGCGGATGGAGCAAGCACGCAGAGGGCTCCGTCCTCATCTCCTTCGGAGACACCAAGGTCTTCTGCACCGCCTCCTTCACCGAAGGCGTCCCGCGCTGGCGCAAGGGCAGCGGCGAAGGCTGGGTCACCTCCGAGTACTCGATGCTGCCCCGCTCCACCAACACCCGGGGCGACCGCGAATCCGTCCGCGGCAAGATCGGCGGCCGCACGCACGAGATCTCCCGCCTCATCGGCCGCTCGCTGCGCGCCGTCATCGACTACAAGGCCCTCGGCGAGAACACCATCGTCCTGGACTGCGACGTCCTCCAGGCCGACGGCGGCACCCGCACCGCCGCCATCACCGGCGCCTACGTCGCCCTCGCCGACGCCATCGCCTGGGGCCAGAAGAAGAAGCTCATCAAGGCCGGCCGCAAGCCCCTGACCGGCACCGTCGCCGCCGTCAGCGTCGGCATCGTCGACGGCGTCCCGCTCCTCGACCTCTGCTACGAGGAGGACGTGCGCGCCGAGACCGACATGAACGTCGTCTGCACCGGCGACGGCCGCTTCGTCGAGGTCCAGGGCACCGCCGAGGGCGAGCCCTTCGACCGCAAGGAACTCAACGCCCTCCTCGACCTCGCCGCCGGCGGCTGCGCCGACCTGGAGGCCCTCCAGCTCGGCGCCCTGGACCTCCAGGTCCCGTAGCAACCACCGGCCGCGGCCACGCGTCTACGCGGATACGGGCGCACGGTCTCACCACCGTGCGCCCGTCCACGCATCCGAGCCTTTCCCGGGGGAATCCATGAAGCCGAAACTCCGCATCGCCGCCGTAGCCGTGGCGGCCGTCCTGACCGTCCCCGCCCTGACGTCCTGCGACGCCATCTCCACCGCCATGGACTGCGCCAACACGGCCGTCGCCATAGCGGACAGCGTGGGCGACCTCCAGCAGGCCGTCTCCAACGCCGGCAACAGCGTCCAGGACACCCAGAACGCGCTGGACCAGGTCGAGACCAACCTCAAGAAGATCAAGGACACGACCGGCAACGCCGACCTCGGCAAGGCCGTCGACTCCATGAGCACGGCCGTCAAGAACGTCCGCACCGCGGTCAACAACGGCGACGCCACCCCCGACGTCCAGCCCGTCGCCGACGCCGCCGCCGAGATCTCCAAGGTCTGCACGCCGGGATAATGGCCGCATGACCCGCCTGATCCTCGCGACCCGCAACGCGGGCAAAGTCACCGAGCTCCGCGCCATCCTGTCCGCCGCCGGCCTGCCGCACGAACTGGTCGGCGCGGACGCGTACCCCGAGATCCCCGACGTCAAGGAAACCGGCGTCACCTTCGCCGAGAACGCCCTCCTCAAGGCCCACGCCCTGGCCCGTGCCACCGGCCTGCCCGCGGTCGCCGACGACTCGGGGCTCTGCGTCGACGTCCTGAACGGCGCCCCCGGCATCTTCTCCGCCCGCTGGGCCGGCGCCCACGGCAACGACCGCGCCAACCTGGACCTCCTCCTGGCCCAGCTCGGGGACATCCCCTCGGAACACCGCGGCGCCCACTTCTTCTGCGCGGCGGCCCTCGCCCTCCCGGACGGCACCGAACGCGTCGTGGAAGGCCGCCTCCTGGGCACCCTCCGCCACACCCCGGCGGGCGGCGGCGGCTTCGGCTACGACCCGATCCTCCAGCCCCTGGGCGAGACCCGCACCTGCGCGGAACTCACGGCGGACGAGAAGAACGCCATCTCCCACCGCGGCCAGGCCTTCCGCGCCCTCGTCCCGGTGATCCGGGAACTGCTGGGCTGAGGCCCCGACACCACAACGGCCGATCACCTCGTGACGAGGTGATCGGCCGTATGCGGTGGGCCCGGTGGGACTCGAACCCACGACACACCGGACCTAAACCGGCGCCCTCTGGCCAGCTGGGGTACGGGCCCGCGCCCACTACCTTACTGGTCTCCGGATGCTCGTTGTGAAGGGAGTGACAGCCTTGATCGTTTGGCGAAGGTCGGCGTCTGGCTGTGGCACGAAGGGCACAGATAGCGGAGGTTTTCCCGCCGGTTGTCGAGCCTGTCACCGTTGATGTGATCGATCTCCAGGACGAGCCGACGGCCCCGCCAACGGTCTCCCGTACCGCACTCCGCGCATCGGTGCGGCACGCCCAAGTCGTCCAGGGCTCGACGCAGCGTCGCCGTCTGGGTGCGAGAGGAGCCGACTTCGCGTCGTGTCAGGATCGCCTCCGGCGGCTTGCGCGTGGGGGAGGGTCGGCCGATGGCGTGCCCCTGGCCCGTGAAGTGCTCCGTCGGGAGCCCGTATTCCTCGATGCTCCGCCTGGCCCTGGCGCGTGCGGCACCGTCGGAGGGGTGGTGGCCGAGTGCCCGCATGACCCCCGCCATGCTCTTCGAGCCGGCGACAGCAGGCGCGATCTCTTCGCGGGCGAAGAAGCGCCGTGATGCGGGAGTATCACGACGGGAGAAGTGGGACGTGTCTATCCCGAACCGGTCGAGAAGCTTTGCGATATGGGAGTGGGCGCTGCTGTACGGTTCGACGCCCATGTGGGCGAGCATCCCCGTGATGCTGTCCGTGCGGGCGGCCGCTTCCCGGAGCCGCTCTTGCGTGTAGCGCTCCCGGACCCGGACGGGCAGTGGCTCGTCGACGAAGTGGGACGTGTCGATGCCGTAGTGATCCAGCCTGTCACGCAGGTACCGGTGTGGGCCGGACAGCAGCGGGGTGTCCAGGCGTTTCATGAGGTCGACCAGGCTAGTGGCCAACGGCGCGGTGTGGCTGAGCAGTTCCCTGGAATACCTGACCCGGCTCATGCGGCATTCCTCGCCTTGCGTCCGCGGTAGGTGTCCGTTGCCGCATGGCAGTTGGGGCACAGGAGCCGCAGGTTCTCCCGCCGGTTGTCCCACCAGTTGCCGTTGATGTGATCGACCTCGTGTCGAAGCGGCTTGTTGTTCCACTCCGGTCCCACTCCGCACTCGGCGCATTCCTCAGGGACGCCGGCCTTCAGTAGCTGTCGTCGCAAGCGCTCGCCGGGCACACGGCCGTCCTGCGGGTCCCGGAGCGAGAGCGTCGGTCCCAGAGCCCCCTTGGGGCGCGGCTTCCGCAGGGCGAGGAAATGCGATGTGTCGATGCCGAGAGACGCGATCCGCCGGGCGATGTGCGTTTGGTTGCCGCCGACGTTGCTGATGCCCAGGCGACTGACCACCTCCGAGACGGACGTGGACTCGGCGACCAGCTCCCGGAGCCGTTCCTCCGTGTGACGTGCCCATGTCGCAGGAAAGTGCGAACAGTCGATCTCGGCCTCTCGCATCTTCGCCCGCAGGTAGCGCCTGCTTCCGGCGCTCGGGGTGCCGCCGCACCATCGGACGGCGTCGTCCCAGTTGCTCGTCTCGCGGGCTGCGGCTTCCAGTAGCTCTCGTGTGTATCGGACTGGCATGGTTCTCCCCTTCCGGCCACCTGTGCGGCCCTCGCACGGAGTAACGGGCGGGTAGCCGGACCGTTACGGGATTTTTCGTGCGATAAACGGAAAGCCCCGCACCACTTCTGGTGCGGGGCTTTCCGGGGCGGTGGCAGGCGTCAGATGCCCAGGTCCTTGATGATCTTCGCTACGTGGCCGGTGGCCTTGACGTTGTAGAAGGCGTGCTCGACCTTGCCCTCCTCGTCCACGACCACCGTGGAGCGGATCACCCCGGTGACCGTCTTGCCGTACAGCTTCTTCTCGCCGAACGCCCCGTACGCCGTCAGGGTCTCCTTCTCCGGGTCCCCGACGAGGGTGACCTTCAGGTGCTCCTTCTCGCGGAACTTCGCGAGCTTCTCCGGCTTGTCCGGGGAGACGCCGATGACGTCGTAGCCGGCCGTGGCCAGGACGTCCAGGTTGTCCGTGAAATCACAGGCCTGCTTGGTGCAGCCCGGGGTCAGGGCCGCCGGGTAGAAGTACACGATGACCTTGCGGCCCTTGTGGTCGGCGAGCGAGATCTCCTTGCCGTCCGCGTCGGGCAGGGTGAAGGCGGGGGCGATGTCGCCCGGCTGGAGTCGCTCGCTCATGTCAGTGCTCTCCTCGGGAGGGGATCCGTACGGCATGAGCCTAAGCTGACTGAGCTGACAGACTGTCCATGACGGATCAAGCCCATACGTGACGACACGACGACGGAGGCAGCGCGGTGCCGGAAGCCAGGACCCCCGCACAGATCGAGGCGGACATCGTCCGCCGCCGCGAGCAGCTCGCCGAGACGCTCGACGAGATCGGCGTGCGCATGCACCCGCAGACGATCATCGGGGACGCGAAGGCGCGGGTCGCCTCGACGGTGGACCACACGGCCGGCCGCGCCTTCGTCGCGGTGAACCGGCTCGTCACCGACGTGAAGGACGGCCTGCGCCACGAGGACGGCGCCCCGCGCCTCGAGCGGATCGTGCCGGTCGTGCTCCTCGCGGTCGGCGTGGTGGGGCTGCTCGTGGCCTCCTCGCGCCGCAAGCGGTGACGAGGCGGTGACGAGGCGGTGACCACCCTCCGGCTCACGGGGCGGGTGGCGGCAGGTAGGTTCGAGGCGTGAGCGAGAACACGACCCACGACAAGCTGCCCATCCGCATGCTCCACGACCGCGTGCTCGTGAAGTCCGACACGCCCGAGGGCGAGCGGCGCTCGGGCGGCGGCATCCTGATTCCGGCGACGGCCGCGGTGGGCAAGCGGCTCGCCTGGGCCGAGGTCGTCGCGGTCGGGCAGAACGTGCGCAGCGTCGAGACGGGCGACCGCGTGCTGTACGACCCGGAGGACCGGGCCGAGGTGGAGGTGCGCGGGGCGACGTACGTGCTGATGCGCGAGCGGGACCTGCACGCCGTGGCCTCGGAGCGGTTGGAGGGGTCGAAGGACTCCACCGGTCTGTACCTCTGATCCGTTCTGCGGGAGAGGGCCGGTGACAGGGGTCACCGGCCCTTTCGCATGCCCTTTGCTACGGTGGAACGGAATCCCCGACGAGACGCGCCGTACCGGGTGGCAGGACGGAAAGACGACGCACCCCCCTTTCCGTTCTCGTCCCGGAGGTGCCTGTCATGGCCTGGGTTCTTCTTCTCGTCGCCGGTCTGCTCGAGGTCGGCTGGTCCATCGGCATGAAGTTCACCGAGGGCTTCACGCGGCTGTGGCCGTCGGTGTTCACCGGTGCGGGGATCGTCGCCAGCATGGTGCTGCTGTCGTACGCGGCCAAGACCCTGCCCATCGGTACCGCGTACGGCGTCTGGGTGGGTATCGGTGCGGCCGGGGCGGCCGTGCTCGGCATGGTGGTGCTGGGGGAGCCCGTCACCGCCGCCCGGATCTTCTTCATCTGTCTGCTGCTGGTGGCGGTGGTGGGGCTGAAGGCCACGTCCGGGCACTGACCGGCTCATTCGAGGAACTCGGCGGGCGGGCGGCGGCGGCCCTGGGTGGTGCCGCCGTCGGTCTGGCCGCCGTCGGTCCGGCCGCCCTCGGTGTCGCCGCCGTTCGTTTGGCCGCCAGTGGTCTGACCTCCGTTGGTCTGGCCGCCGGTGGTCTGGCCGCCGTTCGTCTGGCCGCCCTGCGTCTGGCCGCCGTTCGTTTCGCCGCCGGTGGTCTGGCCCCCGTTGGTCTGGCCGCCCTGCGTCTGCCCGCCCTGGGTCTGGCCGCCGTTCGCCGGGGTCGTCGGGGTGGGCGGCCCGGGCGGGGTGGGCCGGTCGGGCCGCTGCCACGGCGGGCGGCTGCCCTCGGGCTGCTGCGGGGTGGTGGGCGGGGGAGGCGGGAGCTGGGCCGCGCCCGGCTGGAGCTCCAGGTCGAATTCCTCCGGGTCCGTGGCCTCCAGGGCCTCCTTCGTGTAGGCGGCCCAGATCCGGGCCGGGTAGCCGCCACCTCCGATACGGGCCTCGCCCAGCGCCCCGTACAGGGACTGGAGGGTGCCCGTGTCCGGGTCCTGGCCCATGACCGAGACCACCGTGACCAGGTCGGGGGTGTACGCCGCGAACCAGGCCGCCCGGTCCAGTTCGGCGGTGCCCGTCTTGCCGGCCGCCGGGCGGCCGGCCGCCAGGGCCTCCGTACCGGTGCCGTTGTCGACGACGCTGATCAGCATGGAGGTGGTCGTGTCGGCGGCCTCCCGGCTGATGGCCTGTCGGGGGGTGCGGTCGGGGAGGGCGATGTCCTCGTCGTCCTTGGAGATCTTCTCCAGGAAGGTGTACGGGGTGTACCGGCCGTGGTCGGCCAGGGTCGCGTAGGCCTGGGCCATGTCGACGACGCTGGCCTGCATGGTGCCGAGCGCCATGGCCGGGCCGACGACGAGGTTCGGGGTGTTCTCGGGGATCCCGAGGTCGATGGCGGTCCGCTTGACCTTCTCGGTGCCGACGTCGACGACCATCTGCGCGAAGACGGTGTTGACGGAGAGGTCGGTGGCGGTGGTGACGGTGATGTCCCCGTACGACTGCCGGCCCTCGTTCTCGGGCGCGTACACGCTCCGGGTGCCGACGACGCGGCGCTTGTCGTCGCCGTTGTAGAGGGTGTTCGGGGTGATCCGGCGGCCGTCCTGGGTGCGGGAGTCGTTCTCGACCGCAGAGGCGAAGACGAACGGCTTGAAGGTGGAGGCGACCTGGTAGTCGTGCCGGGTCGCGTTGTTCACGTACTGCTTGGTGTAGTCGATGCCGCCGTAGAGGGCGACGACCTTGCCGGTGGCCGGGTCGACGGAGGCCCCGCCGGCCCGTACCAGGCGGTCCGCGGGGCGGGCGGCCGGGTCGAGCTTGTCGACCAGCTGCTTCTGGACGGCGTCGACGAAGGCGTTCTGGCGGCGCTTGTCGATGGTGGTGGTGATCCGGTAGCCGCCCTCGGCGAGGGTCTTGTCGTCGAGGATCTCGTGCTCGGTGATGTAGTCCTTGACGGCCTCGACGAGGTAGCCGCGCTGCCCGGACAGGCCGGCGGCCCCGCGCACCTTGCCGGGCTCGGGGAACCGTGCGGCGGCGCGCTCGCCGGCGGTCATCCACTTCTTCTTGACCATGCCGTCGAGCACGTAGTTCCAGCGGGCGACGGCACGGTCGCGGCTCCGGGGGTGGGAGACGACGTCGAAGGCGCTGGGGGAGTTGAGGAGGGTGGCGAGGTAGGCGCCCTCGGCGGTGGTCAGTTTGGTGACGTCCTTGCCGTAGTAGGCCTGGGTGGCGGCCTGGATGCCGTAGGCGTTGCGGCCGAAGTAACTGGTGTTCAGGTACCCCTCGAGGATGTAGTCCTTCGACTTCTCACGACCGAGTTTGATCGCGATGAAGAACTCCTTGACCTTCCGTTTGATCGTCTGTTCCTGGCCCAGGTAGTAGTTCTTGACGTACTGCTGGGTGATGGTCGAACCGGACTGGGTGCCCTTGCCGGTCGCCGTGTTCCAGGCGGCCCGGACCATCGCCTTGGGGTCCACCGCCCGTTCGGAGTAGAAGTCCCGGTCCTCGGCGGCCAGTACGGCTTCCTGGACGCCGAGGGGGATCTGGGAGAGCGGGACGTTGACGCGGTTGACCTCTCCGTCGCGGGCGAGCTGGGAGCCGTCGGCGTAGAGGTAGACATTGGACTGGGCGGTCGCGGCCGCGTTGGCCGGGGGGATGTCGACCAGCAGGTACCCGGCGACGAGCGCGCCGCCGAGCAGCAGGGCGAACAGCAGCAGGGTGCCGACGACCGTGCGCCAGGTGGGCAGGAAGCGGCGCCACCCGGTGCGCCCGCGCCCGCCTCCGGCCCCGGTGCGGCCGGCCCGGGGGCGGGACGCGGCCGGGTGCGCGGGGAGACTGCCCGGGGAGTCGGGATCACGGGGGGCCCAGCCCGGCGGTGGTGACGGGTCGCTCATCTCCGGGGCTCCTCGGGACCGTGGGAAATATCCACATCTGTTTCCTCATGGTGTCTACCCGATGGCCGGTGATTTGGCTCCGGACGGGCATGAAACGGTCGCGTGGCTCGCCCCTCCGCACTAAGCTCGCGCGCTTTGGCCGACGTGGCGCCGAGGCCTCCGGTCAGGCCGGTGCCCCGATGGCTCCGGCCTGGGAACGACGCGGGAAAGGGAGGGATACGGTGCGTCTCCATCCGGCCGTCGCGGCCGGCGGCTTCCGCCGCTGGCCGGGCGGGCTTCCGGCTGCTGGGGCGCGGCCGGCTGCCCCTGGCGGCCGGGGCGTGCGCCTTCACGTGGCCGGCGTTCCCGGCGGGGGAGTCGGCGGCGCCGCTGGTGGCGGCCCGGTACCCGCTGTTGGACCTGTCGGTGCGGGATCCGGACATCGAGGACGTGATCGCGCGGGTGTACGCGGGGCGGGGGTGAGGGGGTGGGCGGGCCTCTTGGGGTGGGGGTGGGGGTAGGGACAAATCAGGGTCGGGGCCGGGGTGGTGGGCCCGGTCTGTGCATAGGGTGGTCCACATGAGTGACGAGCGGCCGGAGAAGCCGTTGCCGGAGAAGACCTCGCTGGAGAAGGCGGCGTCGGCGGAGGCGCCTGGGGCCGGGGCGGCCGCGTCGGCGGGGGCGCCCGCGCTGAGGGCGTCGGACGCCGACCGCGAGCGGGTGGTGGACCGGCTGCGGGACGCGGTCGCCGAGGGGCGGCTCGACATGGAGGAGTTCGAGGAGCGCCTGGAGGCTGCGTACACGTCCCGTACGTACGCGGAGCTCGAACCCCTGACCCGCGACCTCCCGGCCCCCGGGTCCTCCCCGCCGTCTCCGGTCTCCCCCGCTGCTCCTTCCCGGTCCCCTTCCGCGTCCCGCTCCTCGTCCTGGCCGGACCGGATCGGCGGTACGGGGACCTCCGCCACGGCCGTCGCCGTCATGTCGGCCTTCCAGCGCAAGGGCCGCTGGACGGTGCCCGCCCGCTTCAACGCGGTGGCCGTCTGGGGCGGGGGCCAGCTGGACCTGCGCGAGGCGGACTTCGCGGAGCGCGAGGTCGTCATCACCTGCGTGGCCGTCATGGGCGGCATCGAGATCACCGTCCCGCCGGGCGTGGAGGTCGACGTACGGGGCATCGGCGTCATGGGGGCCTTCGACCAGGGCACGTCCCGGGAGAACCCCCCGGAGCCGGGCGCTCCGCGGGTGGTCGTGAACGGCTTCGCCCTCTGGGGCGGGGTGGCGGTCAAGGTCAAGCCGCCCAAGGGGCCGACGCCGGTGGACGGCGGGAGCCCGCGCAAGGAGCTCTAGGGGGTGTCCGGCGGGCCGGGCCGGCCGTGATCCGCCGGACACGCCCTGGCGACTCCAGCGGTACCGGCGGCGCGCCGGGAACTCCCCGGACCTCCCGGGAGTCGGATGCTATGCAGACAAAACCGGCCGTCGGGGGAAGGGCAGGAGCAGCACGTGAACAGCCAAGACGGGGTGCGGGCCGCCCCACCCCCCGCCCGCGGGGCGTTCGTCTTCAGCACGGCGGACGAGGAGCGGCAGCGCGGTGTCCGCCGCATGAAGGCCACCGCGACCGGACTGCTGGCCCTGGTCGCGCTGGTCTACGTACTGGCCACGTGCGCGCGGAACGCGTGGGGCGCCGGAGCCTGGGCCGGGTACGTCGCCGCCGCGGCCGAGGCCGGCATGGTCGGTGCGCTCGCCGACTGGTTCGCGGTGACGGCCCTCTTCCGGCGGCCCATGGGGCTCCCCATCCCGCACACCGCGATCATCCCGACCAAGAAGGACCAGCTCGGCGTCTCCCTCGGGGAGTTCGTCGGCGAGAACTTCCTCTCCTCGGACGTGGTGAGCGCCCGGCTGCACGCCCTCGGCATCGGCGGCCGGCTCGGTGCCTGGCTGGCCGAGCCCGCGCACGCCGACCGGGTCACGGCGGAGCTGGCCACCGCCCTGCGCGGGGCCCTGACCGTGCTGCGGGACTCCGACGTACAGGCCGTGGTGGGTGAGGCGATCACCCGGCGGGCGGAGGCGGCGGAGATCGCCCCGGGCATCGGCAAGACCCTGGAACGGGTCGTCGCCGACGGGGGACACCACCGTGCCGTGGACCTGGTGTGCGCGAAGGCGCACGACTGGCTGGTGACCCACGGGGACTCCGTCATGGACGCGGTCCAGGGCGGCGCTCCCGGCTGGACGCCGCGGTTCGTGGACCGCAAGATCGGCGACCGGGTGTACAAGGAGCTGCTGCGTTTCGTCACGGAGATGCGGGACATGCCGGGTCACCCGGCGCGCGGGGCGGTGGACCGCTTCCTGCGCGACTTCGCGGCGGACCTCCAGTCG
Organism: Streptomyces sp. NPDC029122; assembly: GCF_055569445.1. Lineage (NCBI taxonomy): Bacteria > Bacillati > Actinomycetota > Actinomycetes > Kitasatosporales > Streptomycetaceae > Streptomyces > Streptomyces sp. NPDC029122. The sequence goes on from NZ_JBVHWK010000044.1 coordinate 26,797, forward strand.
GACACCGAGACGCGGGCGCGGGTGGAGCGGCTGAAGTCCGAGATACTGGCGCGCGACGAGATCCAGGACGTGATCGCCTCGGCGTGGTCCGCGATCCGTACGATGATCATTTCGGCGGCGGAGGACGAGCGGAGCGAGCTGCGCCTGCGGGTACGGTCCTCGCTGATGTCGCTGGGCTCCCGGCTCGCCACGGACGGCCGTCTGCAGCGGAAGGTGGAGGGCTGGATCGAGGGCGCGGTGGTGTACGTGGTCACCACGTACCGGGCGGAGATCACCTCGCTGATCACGGACACGGTGGCGGCCTGGGACGCCGAACACACCTCCCGCAAGATCGAGGCCCACATCGGCCGCGACCTCCAGTTCATCCGCATCAACGGCACGGTGGTGGGTGCGCTGGCGGGGCTGGTGATCTATTCGGTGTCCCGGGTGTTGGGGGGGTAGGCGCCCTTGAGGGACCGGCACGAACCGGAGGGGCCGGGCGTGGGGGGCCGGCCCGCCGGGCGTCCGGGCCCTCATGCGCCTGGCCCGGGACCGGGGGCCGGTTACCTGCACGAGAGGTTGATCAGGGCCCCCTGGGGAGCGCCTTGGGCGCGACGGATCGCTACGTACTTCTGGTGCTTGGCGTCCGGCCGCCGTGTGGTGGTCCGGTCCCTGGAGGCGGGGTCAGCCCCGGTCGGCCACCGCCCAGGACGTCGCGGCCACGACCGCCGCGGCCCCCACGACGGCCGGCCACGCGCCGACCTTCTTCGCCAGCGGGTGCGCCCCCGCGAAGCCGGCGAGGTACAGCGCCCCCAGCCCGGCCGCGGCGGGCACCCCGCCCCGCTTGTGCCACTCCCGGCCGGCCACGAGCCCGGCGGCGCCGAGCACGACACCGCCCAGGGGTCGCTTCTTGGTCCAGCGGGCGACGGCGTAACCGCCGACCAGACCGGCCGCCGCCACCGCGGAACTGGGTACCCGTGCCATGTCGAACTCCCTCGTACGTCTTGTCTTCGGATCGGTTTGTCTCCGCCCCCAAGCTAACGCGGCCTTCTCTACGCCCGCCGGACCCCCACCGCCCCGAGCAGGAGCACCGTCCCGCCCACCACCGCGTCCGGCACCGCCTCCCGCACCGTGCGCGGCAACAGCGCGACGACCCCGAGGACGAGGAGGAATGCCAGCGCGCACCGCCCCGCCATCCGCAGCAGCCTGTCCGTGTTCACGGTTGCTCAACGCCCCACCCGGGCCCGCGACACGGAGCAGGAGGAGGCGATTTGTCGCACACTCGCCGTTTCTGCGTATCACCGGGCCGGGGAGCCTCCTGGGCGTAAATTCGGTCCTCCAGCAGGAAAACCGCCCAACTCACCGCTACCGGGAGTCGACATAGTGATCTCCTACGGACGCACCGTCCTGGACCTCGAGGACGAGCTGGTCGACGTCTACGCCGACGTCTTCTCCGCCGCGCCCTGGAACGAATGCGAAGAAACCATTCGTCAGTTCTCGACGCGCCTCCAGACCGACGTCCGGCGCCCGGGGTTCCGTATCGCCTTCGCACAGTCGGAGGCCGGGGTCGACGGGTTCGCCACCGGCTGGCTGACGCGGGCCCCCTTCCCGCAGCACCGTGCGTACCCGCAGGTCGCCGCGCAGCTCGGACCCGACCGGGTGCGGGACCTGCTCGTCGGAGCGCTGGAGATCGACGAACTCGCCGTACGGGCCCACGCGCGCGGCCGCGGCACCGGCCGGGCGCTGCTCGCGGAGATCACCGAGGACGCTCCGCAGCGGCGCGCCTGGCTCCTGACCTCGCGGCTGGCCACCGACACGGTGGCCACGTACCGCCGCCTCGGCTGGCACGAAGTGCCGGCCCTGCCCGGGACACAGTCGGGCGTGGTCGTCTTCCTGTCCCCGAACCACCCCGGCCGTAGCTAGACCCGTCACGGAACGGGCATACCCGGGCCATGATCACGCCCGGAGCAGCCAAAGTGGCCCGCCGCCAGCTCGGCCTCGCCACCCGCCACCAGCTCACCACCACCGCCGGGATCCCCGACGGCACCGTCACCTCCCGCACCCGTCCGGGCGGCCCCTGGCAACGCCTGCTGCCCCGGGTCTACCTGCTCCAGACGGGCCCGCCCGACCACCGCCAACGCGCCCTGGCCGCGGTCCTCTACGCCGCCGAACCGGCCGCGGACCCGCTCTCCGGCGCGACCGCCGCCCTCACCGGAGCCGCCGCCCTCGCCCTCCTCGGCATCCGCGACACCCCGCCCACCCCGGCCGACGTACTGATCCGCGCCCCGCGCCGGCTCACCGGCACCCCGGAGGTCCGGCCCCTGACGACCTCCCGCTGGCCGCCCACCATGACCGTCGCGGGCGTCCCCAGCGCCCGCCCGGTCCGCGCGGCCGCCGACTTCGCCGCCCGCCCCGGACCCGACGCGCACCCCGACCGCATCCGCTCGGTCCTGGCCCAGGTCGTCCAGGCCGGCTGGTGCCACCCGCACGACCTCCACGCCGAACTCCGCGCCTCCCGCCTCCTGGCCCGCCCCGCCGTCCGCGCCGCAGCGACGGAACTCCTGGCCGGGGTCCGCTCGGTGGCCGAAGCCCGGGCCCGCGACGCCCTCACCGGCACCGACCTCCCGACCCCGCTGTGGAACGCCCGCCTCTACACCCCGGACGGCACCTTCCTGGCCACCCCGGACGCCTACTGGCCCGACGAGGGCGTGGCCCTGGAGGTCGACTCGGCGGAGTACCACTACACCCGCGACGCCTGGCACGCCACCCTCCGCCGCCGCCTCCGCCTGGAGTCCCACGGCATCCTGGTCATCAGCGCGACCCCGTCGATGATCCGCGACACCCCGGACCAGGTCCTCGCGGCAATCCGCACCCTCCTCACCCTGGCCGCCACCCGCCCCACCCCCCCAACGGCCAGGGCCCGCGGCCACCAACAGCTGACGCTGTTCCCGGAAGCGGGGTGATGGCTCTGTTCATACCGGCCTAGTTGGCGATGGCGGAGTACGACCACACGTCGGCCGGCATCTCGTGATGGAGTTGCCATTCGATCGCCATCGGCTTGCTACCTGAGTGGCGGACGTAGTCGGCGGGCCCGAGCAGCATCCATGCCTGCGGACCGCCGATGTCCGTACTTTTGAAGCGCCGGACGAAGAGCAGAACATGCGAACCGTTCTGCACGTGCCTCTGGTAACGGAGCCCGGTGGGGGAGCTTTCAGAAGTCTGGTTCTGTGACTCCCAGTGGAACAGGACCTCGTTCATCGCATAATCCCGATATCGAGTCTGAGGTGAAAAGTCCTTCTCATCCTTTTCTAGGGTGATCAGCAGTGCGTCGGTCTGGATGCTCTTGCACCACTTCACCCCCTCTCGGAAGTGGCTCGGCATGAAGCCGCCGATCACGGACTCGCCCAGCGCCGGCAGGATCTCCTCCCGGCTGTACGACGCGTGGACCGACAGCGGCAGCGATGCCTGTTCGCCGGTCAGGGGCAGGGCCATGTGGTCAGCCTGGTCCAGGCAGTGGGCCAGCACCTGGCGCAGCTCATCACGGAAGGCTTGCTGAGGCTTGAGGAAGGCGAATGCCTCCTGGTAGCTCGAGAATGTACCGCCCTGCGGCCACAACGAGAAGAAGAGCATACGGGCGTAGGCTTGCCCGCGTTCATCGAGGTCTTCATATGCGGGGGCGTCGTCTTCGAGGAGTGTGCTGTAGGCCTGCACCCGTGCCTGATCGTCTACGTGGAGGAATGCGGAGACACGTTTGAGGAGGGCATCTTCACCCTGAGGGGCCGCCGTGCTCAGCAACCCGGCTCTGCGTAGCAAGCCGGTCCACGAGTTTCCGTTCCCTCGGTAGATTTGCTTGATCTCTCGGCCGCTCTCCCGGAGATAGGCGGAGAGCCTCGGCTCGCGGTATGCGGCGACTTCCCGGGCGAGCTGAGTGACGTTGACGTTTATCTGGTTGCGGATGTTGGCGAGGATGTTTTCCTTGGCCTTTTGCTCAAGGATGATGTGGCAGCCGGATGGCAAGTGAGGGAAGTCGCGCTCGATGCTGTTGAGTAGTCGATTGCGTGTCAGGTTTGTCAGTGCGCGGAACTGCTCTTCGAAACGGAACTCCTTGCGGTGTTGCCCGATGAAGTCGAGGACGGTCAAGACGGGCTTGTTCTCGCTGCGCCGCAGCCCTCGTCCCAACTGCTGCAGAAACACGGTGGCACTGGAAGTTGGGCGGAGGAGCAGCAGGGTGTCCACATCCGGAACGTCAAGCCCCTCATTGAAGAGGTCGACGGAAAATATGACGTTTAGTTTTCCTGCTCGAAGGTCATCGAGTGCCGCCTTGCGCTCAGGGCGCGGCGTTTCGCCCGACAGTGCAACGGCCTGGAACCCCGCCTGGTTGAAGAAGTCTGCCATGAAATGGGCGTGCGCCACCGAAACGCAAAACCCGAGAGCGCGCATGGATTCCGGCGATCCGTGCTTTTCTCGAAGCGCTCGGATGGCGAGTCGGGCCCGTGTCTGATTACCGGTGAAGACCTTGCTAAGAGCGGCAGTGTCGTAGTCCCCCCGCTTCCAGGTTACGGCGCTCATATCAGTGTTGTCGCTGATGCCGAAGTAGTGGAAGGGGCAGAGCAGGTCGTTCTCGAGGGCCTCCCACAGCCGCATCTCGGCAGCGATTCGACCGTCGAAGAACTCGTCCTGGATGGTGAGGCCGTCCATGCGCTCTGGTGTGGCCGTGAGTCCCAGAAGCTCGAGCGGACTGAAGTGGTCGATGATCCTGCGGTAGGTCGGTGAGGTGCCGTGATGAAACTCGTCGATGACGATGACATCGAAATGGTTGGCCGGGAGGCGATCCAGTGTGCGTTCGGTCAATGACTGAACGCTAGCGAACACGTGGTTCCAGTCTTGCGGGATCTCGCCACTGTAGAGCAGCTCGCCGAAGTCGGCGTCATCGAGGACGCTTTGATAAGTGCGTAGTGACTGGTCGAGTATTTCTTTCCGGTGTGCGACGAACAGGAGCCGCAACTTACGGCCCAGTTTGATCTGTAGCTGCTTGAAGTCGAGAGCTGCCATCACGGTCTTTCCGGTGCCGGTAGCAGCGACCAGTAGATTGCGATGACGGTCGTGCACCGTGCGCTCCACCTCAAGGCGCTCGAGCATGTCGCGCTGGTGTGGGAAGGGGTGCACCTCCAGGCCTGAGAGGCTGATCGTGCGCGCAGCGTTGATACCGCCTGAGCTGCCTGCGAGCTTCAGCGCTTCATCCAGCCGCTGGGCATCGCGATCGGGGTCGTACGACTCGAAAGCCCGCTCGCTCCAGTAGGCGTCGAATGTTGCTTCGAACTTGCGCAACACGTCCGGGGTGGCGATTCCGGAAAGTCGGACATTCCATTCCAGGCCGTCGAGCAGCGCGGCTTTGGAGAGGTTGGAACTGCCGACGTAGGCGGTGTCGAAGCGTGAATGCCGGCGAAATAGCCATGCCTTGGCATGGAGGCGCGTCGATCGGAGTTCGTAGTTGATCTTCACTTCGGCGTTGAACTCGCGCACCAGTCGATCCAGGGCGCGGCGCTCGGTAGCCCCGATGTACGTGGTGGTGATCACACGGATGGGAACGCCACGCTCAGCAGCCGCCTTCAGGGGCTTCTCGAGGATGCGCAGCCCGGTCCATTTCACAAAGGCGCACAGGAGGTCGATCCGATCGGCCGTGGCGAGCTCCGCCCGCAACTCGGCTCCGAGGCTCGGATCCTCCGGTGAGTTGGTGATGAGCGCAGTGTCGGAGAACGGGGTCGACGGGCGAACGACGTAGGGGTCCGCTGCCGCTGCGGGTTCGCCTACAACACGATCCGTCACGGCCAGCAGCTGACGCGGCCCGTCGGCGATGGGGACCACCCACTCCTGAGCGCCGTCGTAGGTGCGCAAGGAGTGGAGGATTTCGTTAGCCGCACGGACCTGGTCCTCAGGTGCCAGCTTCTTCAACACCTGCCTGACGGCGTGAGCTACGTGCCGCGTCAGAACGTGCTGAGACGAGTCACCACTGACTTGGCCGTCTATCACGACGGCTCCTGCGGCGATGAGCTCCTGTAGCTGTTCCTCCAGCGCAGTCGTGATCAGCGTTTCATGTGCGCCGATCACTGGCTTCGGGACACTCGGATGGACACCTGAAGACACGGAACCTCCACTTGCAAATGGATCATCGCCATGTCGGTTGTAGCAAGCACAACCGACAACAGCCGCCGCAATATGACGTGCTGCTGCGTGAGGAGGTGACTATCCGGTCAGATGTTGGCTGATTCGGTCACCGTTCCGCGCCGTGGCACTCCGAGTACGGCTTTGTCGACGTGCACCAGCAGGGGGCCGTGGGGGTGGGGGGCCAGGGGGTGGCTTTGCCTCGGGCGGCCAGGGTGGTGGCGTATTCCGCCAGGAGGGACGGGGAGGCCGGGGAGGTCTTCTCCGAGGCCGCGAAGGCTTCGTACGAGGGGACGCTGCCCGTCACGATGCCGAGGTTGGTGGTGCCCGAGGCGGCCAGGGTGCGGAGGGAGGATTCCACCGCCGCGAGGTGGGCGTCGTGGGAGGGGTACTCCGCCGCCAGGGTGGGGTAGCTCGTGAGGAGCTCGGCCAGTTCGCGCTGGGGCCAGTGGAGGATCGCCACCGGGAAGGGGCGGGACAGGGCGGCGCGGCGGTCGCCGAGTTCGGCGCGCAGGCGGGCGATCTCGGCGCGGAGTTCGGCCGGGTCGTCGGAGCCCAGGGCCCAGATGCGCTTCGGGTCGTGGAGTTCGTCCAGCGGGATCGGGCCGATGTGGCGGGTGTCGGCCACCATGTCCCAGTCGTCGTGCGGGAGGGCCAGGAGCCGGCGTACCCGGTGCCGGCCCGTGAGGAGGGCCGTGGTGGCCCGGGTGAGGGGGGCGGACTCCGGGATCAGGAGGGTCGCCGCCTCCGTGAAGCACTCGTGCGCGGCCTCCAGCTCGTCGTGGGCCTCCAGGGCCTCCGCGATGACCTCCCACGGCGCCGGGTCGGTCGGGCCGGCCGCACGGATGCCGGAGATCAGGGCGCGGGCCTCGGCCTCGTGGCCGTACTCCCAGAGGTTCGCGGCCTGGAGGGCCTTGATCAGGTGGGGGTCGGCGGGGGAGGCGGAGAGGAGTTGGTCGTAGAGGGCGCTCGCGCGCTCCCGGGCGTCGGCCAGTTCGAGGTGGGCCGCGGCCTGGAGGAGCAAGGGCTCCTGGTCCTCGGGGTAGCGGGTCGCCGTGCGGATGAGGCGCTCGGCTTCGGCGATGTGCTCGGCAGGCGTATCGGGGCGCATGGTTCACACCGTACTGCTGCTGGTCAGTTGAGGGGGGAGGTCTTAGGGTGCGGCCCGTGCGGGATGGCGTGCGGGTGGTGGTTCAGGGGGGCGGCCGGCGGGAGCGCCGGGCCGGTCTCGCGCGGCTGCTGTGGGTGGCCGCCGAGGCGATCACCACCGTGGGTGTGGTGGTGGCGCTGCTGGTCGTGCACCAGGTGTGGTGGACCAACCAGCAGGCCGCGGCCGCCGCGCGGGAACAGGTCCGGGTCCTGGAGGAGGGGTGGGCCGGGTCCGGGGCCGTTGCGGGCGGGGGTGGGGATCCAGTGGTCGTCGAGGGGGAATCGAGCGTTCCTTCTCCTTCCGGGGCGCCGCCCGTGCCGGATCCGGGGGCGGCTCCCTCTGCCGCGCCGCCTTCCGTACGTCCCCCCGTGGGGCCCGCCCCGGCGGGAGGTGCGGCGCCGGCGCGCGACGAGGCGTACGCGGTGCTGCGGATCCCGCGGCTCGGCCTGGCCGTGCCGGTCGCGGAGGGGGTCGGCAAACGGGCCGTGCTGGACAAGGGCTACGCCGGGCACTACCCGGGGACCGCGCAGCCCGGCGCGCAGGGGAACTTCGCGCTGGCCGGGCACCGGAACACGCACGGCGAGCCCTTCCGGTACCTGAACCGGCTGCGGGACGGGGACGAGCTGTTCGTGGACGTGCGGGGGCGGCGGTACGTGTACGTGGTGGGGAAGGTGCTGGGGGAGACGAGTGCGGGTGACGTGGGCGTCATCGCGCCGGTGCCGCGGAGCGGGGTGAAGCCCGGTTACGGGTACGAGGCGGCGGGCTCCTACATCACGCTGACCACGTGCACGCCCGAGTACTCCTCCACGTACCGGCTGGTGGTGTGGGGGACTCTCAAGACCGTTGTCAGCGCGGGCCGTTAGTATCGGTCGTGCGTTCCCGTTCCGATGCGGGTCCGCTCCGATCGCGGTGGTCGTGCGAGTCGTGCGAGTCGTGGGAGTCGAGGGGGTGGGGATGGTGCTGGTGCGGCGGGTTCGTGCGTGGTTCTCCTCTTCCTCCTCCGTGGTGTCCTCCTCGCGGGTGTTCCGGCTGCTCGTGGCGCTGCTGGTGCTCGGCGGGTTCCTGGGGCTGGTGTCCGGCGACGCCGGGCTGGCCGCCGGTGTGGTCGTGCTGGCCGCCGCCGTCGCCGTCGGGGCCGCCGCGCTCGCCGCGTGCCTCGTACGGCCCGTGCCGCCGCACCGAATACGTACCGCGATCCGTGATCGCGAGCAGCGCACGGCGTTCCTGCCGCAGCGCGATCCCGACGCCTCCGGCCGGTCGCGGCCCAGGGCGCCCGGCCGTCTCGTCCTGACGGCCGCGTAGGGGCGCGCAGTGCTTCCTGCCTTCTGCTGACCGATCGCTGGTGTCGCCCCTCGCGGGTCGTCACGCCGAAATGCACCTTTTTCGACGTTTGACGAGACCCCTCGGAGGGCCCGCGTGTCCGTTTTCGCTGATCTTGTTGTCGAGCTGGGCCGGCTCCTGGAGCCGGTGCTGGCCGAGTCCGCGACCGCTGCCGCGATCGTGCTGTTCACCGTCCTCGTGCGGCTGGCCCTGTACCCGCTGGGCCGTGCCGCGTTCCGGGCGGCGACCCCGGCGGCCGGCTGCCTGCCGATGCTGTTGCAGCTGCCGGTGTTCTACCTGATGTACCAGGCCTTCTCCTCGGGCGGTGAGCTGCTCGGGCACCGGCTCTTCGCCGCGCCGCTCGGCACCCGCTGGACCGGGGCGCTGGAGGAGGGAGGGCTGTTCGGGGCGCAGGGGCTGGTGTTCCTCGGCCTGTTCGCGGCGATCGCGGTCGTGGCCGCGTGGAGCGCGGTGCGGGGGCGGCGCGCTGCCGCGGCCGCGCCGGTGCCTGAACTGCCTGCCGGGAAGGGTGCGGGCGGCCGGCCCGCGCTGAGCGCCGAGCAGCTGGCGGCGATGCGCAAGCTGGGCGGCGTACTGCCCCTGCTGTCGTTCGGGACGCTGGTCACGGCGGCGGTGGTCCCGCTGGCCGCCGGGCTGTACCTGCTGACGACCACCGCCTGGTCGGTCGGGGAGCGGGCCTGGCTCCAGTACCGCAAGGACGCGGCGGTGCGTTCCAGTCCGTGAACAGGGTCTTGCGGATCGGTCGGGCATCTTGGAGGATCAGCCAATCCTCCGATGGCCGCAACCCATCGGCCGGCCCGTGCCGTGTGCCCGCTCCACCGGCATGCCCATGGGCCGACCAGCCACGACCACGGGAGAATGCCCATGAAGCTGCTGCGTGTCGGACCCGTCGGGTCGGAGCGCCCCGCGCTCCTCGACCAGGACGGCACCCTGCGGGACCTGTCCGGTCTGATCACGGATGTGGACGGCGCCCTGCTGTCCGACGAGTCCGTGCTGTCCCGGGTACGGGAGGCCGCGGCGGGCGGGGAGCTGCCGGTCCTGGACGCCGAGGGGCTGAGGATCGGCTCGCCGGTCGGCCGGATCGGCAAGGTCGTGGGCATCGGGCTGAACTACTTCGGGCACGCGGCTGAGATCGGCGCGGAGCCGCCGGCCGAGCCGATCCTGTTCCTGAAGGCCGCGGACACCGTGGTCGGCCCCGACGACACCGTGCTCATCCCGCGCGGCAGCGTGAAGACCGACTGGGAGGCCGAGCTCGGCGTCGTCATCGGCAGCACCGCCCGCTACCTGGGCTCCGCCGCTGAGGGCCTCGCGCACGTCGGCGGCTACACGCTGGTCAACGACGTGTCGGAGCGCGAGTTCCAGATCGAGCGCGGCGGTACCTGGGACAAGGGCAAGAACTGCGAGACGTTCACCCCGCTCGGCCCCTGGCTGGTCACGGCCGACGAGGTCCCGGACCCGCAGGTCCTGGACGTCAGGCTGTGGGTCAACGGCGAGCTGAAGCAGGACGGCAACACCTCGGACCAGATCTTCCCGGTCGGCGAGGTCGTGCGGTACCTGAGCCAGTTCATGACCCTGTACCCCGGTGACGTCATCGTCACCGGCACCCCGGCCGGTGTGGCCATGGGCCAGCCGGAGCCGAAGCCGTACCTGCGGGCCGGTGACGTCGTGGAGCTGGAGATCGAGAAGCTCGGGCGGCAGCGCCAGGAGTTCAAGAGCGCGTAGGGCGTGAGTGCGGGGAGGGGGGGGGGGGGGGGGGGGGGGGGGGGCCCCCCCCCCGCGGGTGGGGGGGGGGGGGGGGGGGGGGGCGGGGGGGGGGGGGGGGGGGGGGGGGGGGGCCGGAGAGGGGGGTCGGA
>NZ_JBVHWK010000045.1:0-11173 GCF_055569445.1 Streptomyces sp. NPDC029122
CAGAGGGAGCAACGTTGTTGGGTGGACCCGCTAAGACCCCCAAGGACCCCTTGAACCCACCGCAACACCCCCCCCACGGCGGGGGGGGGGGGGGGCGGGGGGGGGCCCCCCCCCCCCCCCCCCGCCCCTCACCCTCCTCCTCACCGAGCGGAACGCGCGCATGCTGACCTCGACGACAACTCCACCGGGCGTCGAACGGTCCGGCGCCCGATGGGCCCTGGTGTCCGTACTCGCCGCGAACATGCTGGTCGACGCGCTGGAGGTGTCCGCGACCCTGGTGGCGCTGCCGGCCGTCGGCGCCGACCTCGGGCTCTCCGTCCCGCAGCTCCAGTGGATCGTCACCGGCTTCGCCGCCGGCTTCGGCGGGCTGCTGCTCCTGGGCGGCCGCCTGGTCGAACGGCTCGGCCGCCGCGGGGTCTACCTGGCCGCGCTGTTCGTCTTCGCCGCCGCCTCGCTGGCCGGTGCCCTGACGGACAGCGCGACCCTGCTGACCGCCACCCGTGTGGTGAAGGGCTTCTGCGTCGCGCTGACCGCTCCCACCGGACTCGCCATCATCACCTCGACCGTCCCGGAGGGCGCGGCCCGCCGCCGGGCCGTGTCCCTCTACTCCTTCTTCGGCGCCGCCGGCTTCTGCGCGGGGCTGCTGCTGTCGGGCCTGCTGACCGGGATCAGCTGGCGCTGGACCCTGGCCTTCCCGGCCCCCGTGGCCCTGCTGCTCCTGGCGGCCGGTCTGCGGCTGATACCGCGCGACCGGCCCGCCCCGCGGCCCCGCGCGCCCGACTGGCACGCGCCGGCGGGCGGCCTCAGCCTGACCGGCGCCCTCCTGCTGCTCGTGTACGCGCTCGCGAACCTCGCCGGCCCCGGCCGCGAACGGGCCCTCGCGGCGGCCGCCCTCGCCGCGGCGCTGCTGCTCGGCGCCGTCTTCGTCACGGCCGAACGCCGGTCGCCGCGACCGCTGGTGCCCCCCGAACTGCTGCGGCACACGGCGCTGCTGCGCTCCGCGCTCGGCGCCGCCGCGCTCAACGGCTCGTACGTCGGCTTCCTCCTCATCGCCACCCTGCACCTCCAGGGGGCCGGCCGCACTGCCTGGCAGACGGCGCTCGCCTTCCTGCCGGCCGCCGTCCCGCTCGCGCTGAGCGCGCTGTACTCCGGCCGGATCGCCGTCCGGCTGGGCCCGGCGCGAGCGGTCGCCGCCGGAGCGGTACTCGCCCCGATCGGCTACGCGCTCTACCCGAGGGCGCCGGGCGCCGAGCCGGGCACCGCCGGTCTGCTGCCCGCCATGGCGTGCGTCGGCGCCGCCTTCGTCCTCGCCTTCACCGCCCTCCACCTCCAGGCGACGGGCTCCGTCCCGGCGGGGCTCCAGGGGGCGGCGGGAGGGCTCTACCAGACCTGCGTGCAGGCAGGCGCCGTGCTGACCACGGCGTCCGTTTCCGCGCTCTCCACCGTGGGCCGGGCTTCGGCGCTCTGGCTGGTCACCGCCGTCGGAGCGGCCGGGGCGTGCGTCGCGCTCGGCGGTCTCACCCGCTCCGCCCACGTTTCCTCACCACCAACCCGCTCATGAAAGGACCCACCATGTCGAAGGAACCCCTGCGGCTGGCCGTCGTCATCAGCAGTGTCCGCGAGGGCCGCTTCGGGCCGGTGCCCGGCCAGTGGTTCGCCGAGCAGGCCCGTCAGCGGGACGACCTCGTCGTCGACGTGATCGACCTGACGGAGCACGACCTGCCGGCCGCCCTGTCCCACAGCCCCTCCCCGGAGACCGCCGAGGCGCTCGCCACGATCTCGCCGCGCCTCGAACAGGCCGACGCGTACGTGATCGTGACGCCGGAGTACAACCACAGCTTCCCGGCCTCCCTCAAGCACCTCATCGACTGGCACTACACCCAGTGGCGCGCCAAGCCGGTCGGCTTCGTCTCCTACGGCGGTCTGGCGGGCGGCCTGCGGGCGGTCGAGCACCTGCGTCCGGTCTTCGCCGAACTGCACGCCGTCACCGTCCGCGACGGCATCAGCTTCCACTCGGCGTGGGAGCAGTTCGGCGAGGACGGGCAGCCCAAGGAGCCGGAGGGACCGCAGAGCGCCGCCAAGGTCCTGCTCGACCAGCTCGTCTGGTGGGGCGCGACCCTCCGCGAGGGCCGTGCCAAGAACCCTTACCAGGCCTGACACCCGGCCCCGTATGCCCGACCACGGGCGGACGGGGGAAGCCCCGTCCGCCCCGACCCGGAAAGCATCATGAACACACTTCACATGTCGCAGACGTACGAGACAGACAACGGGCTGGTCCACATGACCCCGCCCGACATGGCCGTCCTGGCCACCGCCGGGCTGCGCGAGCGCACCCGCATCCTCGAGCAGTACGTGCGCGAGGAACTCGGCCGGATCCTCGGCATCGAGCCGCACCTGGTCGACACCACGGGCCGCCCCATGGGCTGCCTCGGGATCGGCTCGATCTCCGGCATCGAACTCCAGTACCGGATGGAGAACACGCTGGGCGTCGAGGTGAACCTCCAGCGGCTGCTGCTCGCCAACAGCGCCCAGGAACTCATCGACTGCCTCGCGGGCCAGTTCGGCCCCGAGGCCCACCTGCACGGGGCAGCGGTGCCGGCATGAGCACTACGACCCTGCTGCCGGCCGTCCGCCCGGTCGTCAACCACCAGGGGCTCGACCGGCCCGACTTCACCCTCTCCGCCGACCGCGTCGACCTCTGGCTGATCCGCCGTCCCACCGGGCCGGACGCCGAAGCGCTCGCGATCGGCGAACTCGACGAGCAGGAGCGCAAGCGCACCGACTCCTTCATCCGCCGCTCCGACGGCCTGCTGTACGCCGCCGCCCACGTGGCGGTGCGCCGACTGCTCGGACGGTACACGGCCACCCTGCCCCAGGACGTCCGCTTCATGCGCGAGCCCTGCCCGGGCTGCGGCGAGCCGCACGGCCGTCCCGCCCTGTCCCCGCCGCCCCCGCCGCTGCACTACTCCCTCTCGCACAGCGGCGGCGTGGCCATGGTCGGCGTCGGCACCACGCCGCTCGGCGTTGACGTGGAGAAACTCCCCGGCGCCGAGACGGTGGACATCTGCTCCAAGGCGCTGCACCCCGACGAGCAGCTGGAGATAGCCGAGGCCGAGCAGGGCGAGGAGCGCCGGCAGCTGTTCGGCCAGATCTGGACGCGCAAGGAAGCGTTTCTCAAGGGGCTCGGTACAGGGTTGAGCCGATCGCCCGCCGAGGACTACCTCGGCACCGACCACGGCCGCCACCCGGACGGCTGGACCATGGTCGGCGTTCCGGCCGACTCCACCCACGCCGCCGCGGTGGCGGTGGCGGGGCCGGCTCCCAAGGCGGTCGACGTCAGGTGGGTGCCCGACACCTGGCTGGCCGCGGGCAACACCGTGTGCGGCGCCGCCGCCCCCGGACCGCACCACACGGTCCTCGCCAGTTGAACCGCAAGTAAGGACGTGACCGGATGACCACCGCCTTCGTCTTCCCCGGCCAGGGCTCCGAATGCGCCGGCATGGGCAGGGAGCTGCTCGCCCTGCGGCCCGACCTCGCCGACACCTACTACCGCACCGCCGACGACCTGCTCGGGTTCCCGCTGACCCGGCTCTGCCTGGACGGGTCCCCGCGGGACCTGGAAGACCCGGCGGTGGCGCAGCCGGCGATCTTCCTGACGAGCCTGGCCGTACTGGAGGTGCTGCGCGGCGAGGGCCTGCGGCCGGACGCCGTGGCCGGGCACAGCCTGGGCGAGTACGCGGCGCTGGTGGCCGCCGGCGTCCTGGAGTGGACCGAGGCGCTGTGGCTGGTCCGGCTCCGCAGCGAGCTCGTCGCGACGGTCGGGGACCGCATCGGCAGCGCCACGGCGGCGGTCATCGGCCTGGCCCGTACGGACCTGGCGCGGATGTGCGCCGAGGCCCGGGCGGCCACCGGCCAGGTGGTCGAGGTGGCGGGGGACAACGAGCCCCGCCAGACCGTGGTGTCCGGCCAGGCGCGGGCGGTGGCCCACGCCGCCGACGCCGCCCGGGCGGCCGGGGCCCGGGTGGAGTGGCTGCGCACCGGAGGCCCGTTCCACTCCAGCCTGCTGGGCGAGGCCGAGGCGGAGTTCACCGAGACGCTGATCGCGACGGAGTTCCGCGATCCGGCCGTGCCGCTGGTCTCCGGCGTCACCGGCGGGTGGGTGACGACGGCCGCCGACGCCGTCGTCGCCCTGCGCGGCCAGCTCACCAGCCCGGTGCGGTGGACCGAGGCGGTCGGGACGCTCGCGGCCTCCGGCGCCGACCGGTTCGTGGAGGTGGGACCGGGCCGGGTGCTCGGCGGGCTGGTCCGGCGGATCCTGCCGGACGTCCGGGTCCACTCCACGGACACCGCGGACCGGCTGGCCGGGGCCGTGAACGCCTTCACCGGCACCGCAGTCTGACCATCGACCCCCACAGAAAGGGTGCACGACATGCCCCGAGCGGAGGACACGATCCGGTCCCGGATCGACGAACTCAACGGGATCAAGGAGTCCGCGCGCACCGGTGACCAGGGCGCGACCGAACGCCAGCACGCCAAGGGCAAACTGACCGCCCACGAGCGGATCGCGCTCCTGCTGGACAAGGGGTCCTTCACCGAGGTGGAGCCCCTGCGCCGACACCGGGCGACCGGTTTCGGGCTGGAGGCGAAGAAGCCCTACAGCGACGGTGTCGTCACCGGCTGGGGCACGGTCGAGGGCCGGACCGTCTTCGTCTACGCGCACGACTTCCGCATCTTCGGCGGCGCGCTCGGCGAGGCCCACGCCAGCAAGATCCACAAGGTGATGGACATGGCCGAGGCGGCCGGCGCCCCGCTGGTCTCCCTCAACGACGGCGCGGGCGCCCGGATCCAGGAGGGCGTCTCCGCCCTCGCCGGCTACGGCGGCATCTTCCAGCGCAACACCAGGGCCTCCGGGGTCATCCCGCAGATCTCGGTGATGCTCGGCCCGTGCGCCGGCGGAGCCGCCTACTCCCCGGCCCTGACGGACTTCGTCTTCATGGTCCGCGAGACCTCGCAGATGTTCATCACCGGCCCCGACGTCGTCAAGGCCGTCACCGGTGAGGAGATCAGCCAGAACGGGCTGGGCGGCGCGGACGTCCACTCCGCCACCTCGGGCGTCGCGCACTTCGCGTACGACGACGAGGAGACCTGCATCGCCGAGGTCCGCTACCTGCTGGCGCTGCTGCCCTCCAACAACCGGGAACTGGCCCCCGTGGAGCGCTCCGGCGACCCGGCCGACCGGCTCAACGAGGCACTGCTCGACCTGGTGCCCCTCCAGCCCGGGCAGGCGTACGACATCCGCAGGGTCATCGAGGAGGTCGTGGACGACGGGGACCACTTCGAGGTGCACCCGGCCTGGGCGCCCAACCTCGTCTGCTCCCTGGCCCGCCTCGACGGGCACGTGGTGGGCATCGTCGCGAACAACCCGGCGGCCATGGCGGGCGTCCTGGACATCGAGGCCTCCGAGAAGGGCGCGCGGTTCGTCCAGTTCTGCGACGCCTTCAACATCCCGCTGGTCACGCTGGTCGACGTACCCGGCTTCCTGCCGGGCGTGGACCAGGAGCACAACGGCATCATCCGGCGCGGGGCCAAGCTGCTGTACGCGTACTGCAACGCGACCGTGCCGCGCATCTCGCTGGTGCTGCGCAAGGCCTACGGCGGCGCGTACATCGTCATGGACTCCCGTTCGATCGGCGCCGACCTGGCGCTGGCCTGGCCCACCAACGAGATCGCCGTCATGGGCGCCGAGGGCGCGGCCAACGTGGTCTTCCGGCGCGAGATCGCCGCCGCCGAGGACCCCGAGGCCGTACGGGCGCAGCGGATCGCGGAGTACAAGGAGGAGCTGATGCACCCCTACTACGCGGCCGAGCGCGGCCTGATCGACGACGTGATCGATCCCCGCGACACCCGCTCGGTGCTGATCCGCTCCCTGGACATGCTCCGCGCCAAGCACGCCGACCTGCCCGCCCGCAAGCACGGGAACCCGCCGCAGTGAGCACCGGCGGCGCCCCGCGAGACGAGGAGAGTCCTGTGGAGACTTCGGAACCCGGCCACCTCATCCGTGTGGTGAAGGGAAAGCCCGACGCCGAGGAACTGGCGGCGCTGACCGCCGTCGTACTCGCCCGGGCGGCGGCGTACGAGGGCGAGCACGGCGGCACGGCCGGGGGCGGGCCCGTCCTCGCGGGCTGGCGCCGTCCCGAGCGGATGCGCGGCTTCCTCGGTCCGCGCACCTGGCGCGACAACTCCGCCGAGGCGCGGTCCGCCTGACGGCGTCCGCTTCCTCCCACCCTCTTTCCTTCTTTCCAAGGAGAAACGACATGTCGGACCTCGTCCTCGGACGGACGCTCTTCGAGGAGGCGGTATGAGGCTGCTGGTCACCGGCGGCGCCGGTTTCATCGGCTCGCACTTCGTCCGGACCGTCCTCGACGGCGGATACCCGGGCCACGAGGAGGACCGGGTCACCGTCCTCGACAAGCTCACCTACGCGGGCAACCGGGAGAACCTCCCGGCCGCCCACCCCCGGCTGGACTTCGTCCACGGCGACATCTGCGACGAGGCACTGCTGCGCGAGCTGCTGCCCGGCCACGACGCGGTGGTGCACTTCGCGGCCGAGTCGCACGTCGACCGCTCCGTGCACTCGGCGGCCGAGTTCGTCCGCACCAACGTCGGCGGGACCCAGACCCTGCTGGACGCCGCTCTGGCCACCGGGGTCGGGCGCGTGGTCCACGTCTCCACCGACGAGGTCTACGGCTCCATAGCCGAGGGCGCCTGGACCGAGGAATGGCCGCTCCAGCCGAACTCCCCGTACGCCGCGTCCAAGGCCTCCTCCGACCTCATCGCGCGCTCCTACTGGCGCACGCACGGGCTCGACGTCTCCATCACCCGCTGCTCCAACAACTACGGGCCCTACCAGCACCCCGAGAAGCTGATCCCGCTCTTCGTCACCAACCTGCTGGAGGGCCGGCAGGTCCCGCTGTACGGCGACGGGCGCAACATCCGGGAGTGGCTGCACGTCGACGACCACTGCCGGGCCATCGCCCTGGTCCTGGACCGGGGCCGGGCCGGCGAGGTCTACAACATCGGCGGCGGCAACGAGCAGACCAACCTGCACATCACCGAGCGGCTGCTCGCCCTGTGCGGCGCCGACGCCTCCGCGGTGCGCCGGGTGGCCGACCGCAAGGGCCACGACCTGCGCTACGCCCTCGACGAGACCAAGATCCGCGAAGAGCTGGGGTACGCGCCGCGCGTCCCGTTCGAGCAGGGCCTCGCCGACACCGTCGCCTGGTACCGCGACAACCCCGGCTGGTGGAAGTCCGTCAAGCACCGCACCGACAACTCCGGCCCCGAGGGCCGTGAAGGGATCCCGTCATGAACGTCCACAAGGGACTCATCCTCGATGAGACCGCGAAGTTCCACCAGGACACCCAGAACGACGGGCCCTTCGTCCCCGGCACCACGGAGATCTGGCCGGCCGGCGCGGTCCTCGACGAGCGCGACCGCGCCGCCCTGGTCGAGGCGGCCCTGGAGATGCGGATCGCCGCCGGACCCAGCTCGCGCAGGTTCGAATCGCGGTTCGCCCGCAAGCTGGGGCACCGCAAGGCCCATCTGACCAACTCCGGTTCCTCCGCGAACCTGCTGGCCATGACGGCCTTCACCTCGCACCTGCTGGAGGACCGGCGCCTCCGGCGCGGCGACGAGGTCATCACGGTCGCGGCGGGCTTCCCCACCACCGTCAACCCGATCATCCAGAACGGCCTGGTGCCCGTCTTCGTCGACGTCGAGCTGGGCACCTACAACACCACCGCCGACCGGGTGGCGGCCGCCATCGGCCCCAAGACCCGCGCCATCATGATCGCCCACGCCCTCGGCAACCCCTTCGAGGTCGCCGAGATCGCGCAGCTCGCGCAGGAGCACGACCTGTTCCTGATCGAGGACAACTGCGACGCCGTCGGCTCCACCTACGACGGGCAGCTCACGGGCACCTTCGGCGACATCACCACGGTCAGCTTCTACCCGGCCCACCACCTCACCATGGGCGAGGGCGGCTGCGTCCTGACCTCCAACCTGGCGCTCGCGCGGATCGTGGAATCGCTGCGCGACTGGGGCCGGGACTGCTGGTGCGAGCCGGGCGAGACCAACAAGTGCCTCAAGCGCTTCAAGTACCAGATGGGCACCCTCCCCGAGGGCTACGACCACAAGTACATCTTCTCCCACGTGGGCTACAACCTGAAGGCGACCGACATCCAGGCGGCCCTCGGCCTCACCCAGCTCGACAAGCTCGACGACTTCTGCGACGCCCGCCGCCGCAACTGGCGCCGGCTGCGCGACGGCCTCGAGGGCGTACCGCACCTGATCCTGCCGGAGGCCACGCCCCGCAGCGACCCGAGCTGGTTCGGGTTCGCGATCACCGTGGACCCCGAGGCGCCCTACACCCGGGCCGCCCTCGTGGACTTCCTGGAGGACCGCAAGATCGGCACGCGGCGCCTGTTCGCCGGGAACCTGACCCGCCACCCGGCGTACATCGACCAGCCGCACCGCATCGTCGGCGACCTCACCAACAGCGACATCATCACCGACCAGACCTTCTGGATCGGGGTGTACCCGGCGCTGACCGACGAGATGCTCGACTACGTCATCGCGTCCGTCAAGGAGTTCGTGGGAGGCCGCTCGTGACGGCTCCCACCGTCTCCCCCGCCCCCCTCGCACCCGCGCTCCGGCCCCGCCGCGACGCGGAACTCCCCTCCCGCTTCGCCCGGTCGGCCGCCGCCCGCACCGGCCTGGTGCGCACCACCGCCGACGTCCACTCCTGGCTGGAGGAACGCCGCCGGGCACACCGCTTCCGGGTGGACCGCATCCCCTTCGCGGAGCTGGACGGCTGGTCCTTCGACCCGCGGACGGGCAACCTGGGGCACCGCAGCGGGAAGTTCTTCACCGTCGAGGGCCTGCGGGTGGCCGCCTCCACCGACGGCCGCGAGCAGCGGTGGCACCAGCCGATCATCCGCCAGCCCGAGGTCGGCATCCTCGGCATCCTGGTCAAGGAGTTCGACGGCGTCCTGCACTTCCTGATGCAGGCCAAGATGGAGCCGGGCAACCGCAACCTGCTCCAGGTGTCGCCGACCGTGCAGGCCACCCGCAGCAACTACACCAAGGCCCACAAGGGCGCCGACGTGCGCTACATCGAGTACTTCACCGATCCCCGCCGCGGCCGGGTCCTCACCGACGTCCTCCAGTCCGAGCACGGCTCGTGGTTCTTCCGAAAGAGCAACCGCAACATGCTGGTCGAGGCCATCGGAGACGTACCGGAGCACGACGACTTCCGCTGGCTCACCCTCGGCCAGATCGGCGAGCTGCTGCTCCAGGGCAACGTCATCAACATGGACGCGCGGACCGTGCTGGCCTGCGCCCCCTTCCCCGACCCCGAGGGCGTCAGCCTCCACTCCGACACCGCGCTGCGGTCCTGGTTCACCGCCGAGCGCGCCCGGCACGACGTCAGCGCCGAACGCGTCCCGCTCGCCGGCCTGCCCGACTGGGTGCGGGGCGAGCACTCCATCGACCACGAGGAGGGACGCTACTTCGGCGTCGTCGCGGTCGGCGTGCACGCGGGCAGCCGTGAGGTCGCCAGCTGGACGCAGCCCCTGTTCGAACCCAAGGGCGAGGGCGTCACCGCGTTCCTGACCCGCAGGATCGGCGGAGTTCCGCACCTGCTCGTCCACGCCCGCGTCGAGGGCGGCTTCCTCGACACGGTGGAGCTCGGGCCCACGGTGCAGTACACCCCCTCGAACTACGCGCACCTGCCGCCGGCCGAGCGGCCCCGCTTCCTCGACCTGGTCCTCGGCGCCGACCCGGCACGGATCCGCTACGAGGCACTGCACTCCGAGGAGGGCGGCCGGTTCCTGAACGCCGAGAGCCGCTACCTGTTCGTCGACACCGACGAGGACCAGGTCCCGCTCGAGGCGCCGCCGGGTTACCTGTGGGCCACCACCGGCCAGCTCACCGCCCTGCTGCGCCACAACCACTACCTCAACGTGCAGGCGCGCACTCTGCTCTCCTGCCTGACCTCGGGAGCGGTGCGCCTCTGATGGACCCCGTCCGTATCGGCGTGCTCGGCTGTGCCGACATCGCCCGCCGCCGGATGCTGCCCGCTCTGCGCGCGGCCCCGGGCGCCCGGCTCGTCGCGGTCGCCAGCCGCGACGCCGCCAAGGCCCGCGCCACGGCCGCGGAGGCCGGCTGCGAGGCCGTCACCGGCTACGCGGCCCTGCTGGAGCGGGACGACATCGACGCCGTGTACGTCCCGCTCCCGGCCGCCCTGCACGCCGTGTGGGTGGAGGCGGCGCTGCGCGCGGGCAAGCACGTCCTCGCGGAGAAGCCCCTCACCACCGACCTCGCCTCCACACGGCGGCTCGCGGCCCTCGCCGAGGGGACCGGGCGGGTGCTGAGGGAGAACGTCATGTTCGTCCACCACCCCCAGCACGCCGCGGTACGGGCGCTCGTGGCCGACGGGGCGATCGGTGAACTGCGCTTCTTCCGGGCGGAGTTCTCCATCCCCCGGCTGCCCGACTCCGACATCCGCTACGACGCCGCGCTCGGCGGCGGCGCCCTGTGGGACACCGGCGTCTACCCCGTCCGCGCGGCCCTGCACTTCCTCGGGGACCGCCTCGAGGCCGAGGCCGCCGTACTGGTCCGGGGCGGCCCCGGCCGTGGCGTCGACACCGGCGGGACGGCGCTGCTGCGCACCCCGGAAGGGGTCTGCGCGCAGCTCGCCTTCGGCCTGGACCACGGCTACCGGTCCGTCTACGAGATCACCGGGAGCGAAGGGCGCATCACCGTCGACCGGGCCTTCACCCCGCCCGCCGGCCACCCGCCCCTGGTCCGGCTCGAACGCCGCACCGGCGCCGAGGACATCGTCCTCGCCCCCGACGACCAGGTACTGGCCGCCGTCACCGCGTTCACCGCCGCCGTCCGCACGGGCACGGCAGCCCCGGACGGCCCGGCCCTGCGCCAGGCGGAGCTGGTGGAGGCCGTCCGCGGCGGCGCCCGCGTGCTCTGAACGCACCAGCGGTGGGGGGGGGGGGGGGGGGGGGGGGCCCCCCCCCCCCCACCCCCCCCCCGGGGAAGGGCAGCCCTCTAAACCCCCAAAAACCACGGGACCTTCAGCCCAAAGTCCAGGGCCTCGTGA
>NZ_JBVHWK010000045.1:11183-36158 GCF_055569445.1 Streptomyces sp. NPDC029122
TCGGTGGTGGTCGTGAAGAGGAACAAAAGGTGATCTTTTTCCTTTACGGAAAAGAACCGGAGTTTTGTCGCTCCAACCCCCCCTCCCCCCCCCCCCCCCCCCCCCCCCCCCCCCCCCCCCCCCCCCCCCCCCCCCCCCCCCCCCCCCCCCCACGCCCATGAAGTCCGCCATCTGGAGAGGCCATGCCTTCGACCCACGACGACATCGCGGCCCTGCGCGACCAGATCCAGGTCCTGCGCGACCGTGCCGAACTACGCGAACTGTTCGACCGCTACATCACGGCCCTCGACACCCACGGGGGAACCGGCGAGGACGAGACCGCCTTCGCCGCGCTCTTCACCGAGGACGCGACCTTCGCCTTCCCGATCGGCGTCTGCGCGGGCATCGAGGCCTTCGCCGCCTTCCAGCGCGAGGCCCGGCAGCGGTGGGCGCGTACGCACCACCTGAGCACCAACCACTCCGTGGTCCTCGACGGCGACCGGGCCACCCTGCGGGCCCAGCAGCTCACCACCCACGTCCACCACGGGGCGGACGGTCCCGAGGCCCGTTTCGACGTCGGCGGCTACTCGGAGGCCGGTGCCGTACGCACGGAGGCCGGCTGGCGGCTGAACCACGTCGCGTTCCACGTCGCATGGGACTCAGGGGTCCGCCTGCCCGAGCTCACCGGAGTCCAGCTGTGAGCACCCGGTGAACGCGGTGCAGATCGCCGGCTACTGGGTCCCCGCGCGGGACCCCGTACGCGAACACGCACACGAGTCGCTGCGGCTCCCCGCCCCGGCCCTGGCCACGCTGCTGCGCCGCCGGGCCGTCTGGGCCCTCGCCGTCGCCCGGAGACGGGCCGCGCGCCACGGCCGCTGAGCCCGTCCCTACCCAGGAGAGAACCCGCATGCTCCCCTCGCCGTCCCCCGGCCCGCCTCCCGTCCGCCCCGTCATCCTCGAGGCGGACGGGATTCCGCTCTCCGGGCTGCTCGCCCTGCCCGCGCGGCCGGTGCCCCGGGCCCTCGTGGTGGCCCTGCACGGCGCGGGGATGAGCGCCGGCTACTTCGACAGCCGGGCCCGGCCCGGGCTCTCGCTGCTGGAGCTGGGCGCCGCGCTGGGCTACGCCGTACTCGCCCTGGACCGGCCCGGGTACGGGGCCTCGGCCGCCGTCCTGCCCGAGGGACAGGACCTCGCCGGGCAGACCGCGACCCTGCTCGCCGCTCTGGAGGGCTTCGCCCGCCGGCACGAGCTGGGCGCGGGCTGCTTCCTGGTGGCCCACTCGAACGGCGGTCGGCTCGCGCTGTCGGCCGCGGCCGCCGCGGCGGGCGACATCGCCCCGTTCGGCGTGGACGTCTCCGGCATCGGCCGGCGCTTCGCCGTCGAGCCCTGGCGCCTGCCGGGAGCGGACCTGCCGGGCGAATGGCGCCGGCACTGGGGGGCGCTGCGGTTCTACCCGCCGGACGCCTTCCGGCTCGGGCAGGGGCTGCTGCGGCCGGTGCCCGCCCGGGAGGCGCGGGAGACCCTGGACTGGCCGGAAATGTACCCCGCCGTGGCGGCCGGAGTACGGGTGCCCGTGCGCTTCACGTTCGCCGAACAGGAACTGTGGTGGAGACATGACGGGGAGGCACTGGAGGAACTGCTGACTCCGCTGGTGGCGGCCTCCCCAGAGGTGGCCCGGCAGGCCCATGCTGGGCACAACATAAGTCTGGGCTGGGCCGCCCGCTCCTACCACCTGAGGGTCCTGTCCCACCTGGAGGAATGTCTGCTCGCCCGTGGCGTGACGATTGGCCGGGCCGTGACGCCGCCTGACCGGGATCTGAAGAAGGTTGACGCATACGTGACATAAGGCCCATTGACCCACGGACCGCGACCTACGAGCCTTTTGATGAGCATCCAGAGATGACCGGCGAAACCTTTCATACGGGACACCTCCGCACGGTCCCCGGCGGGTTTCGATCCATCTGCCTCATCCCGAAAAAAGGAACGCGCATGAGTGACGTGAAGGACCTGGTGCAGGTCGCCGGCATCATCGACGCCGAGGAGGCCAAGCTCCTGGCCGAGGAAGGCTGCGACTGGTTCGGCTTCCCGCTCCGCCTTCCGTCGGGCAAGGACGACATCTCCGAGGCCGCGGCCACGGAGATCATCGCGGGCCTGACCGCTCCTCAGGAAGGCGTCCTCATCAGCTACATGACGGACGCCGACGAGATCAGCGCGTTCACCACGCAGCTCGGCGTCAAGGCCGTCCAGCTCCACGGCGACGTCGAGCCGGAGCAGCTGCGCAAGCTGAAGGCCGACCGCCCGGACCTGTACGTCCTCAAGAGCCTGGTCGTGAAGGAGGACAACGCCGAGGAGCTCCTCCAGCTCGTCGACGAGGTCGCGGACGTGGTGGACATGTTCATCACCGACACCTTCAACCCGGCGACCGGCGCCAAGGGCGCCACCGGTCTGACCCACGACTGGAACGTCAGCGCCGAACTCGTGCGCCGTTCGCCGAAGCCCCTCATGATGGCCGGCGGCCTGAACGCGGACAACGTCGCCGACGCGATCCGCTTCGTCAAGCCCGCCGCCGTCGACGCCCACACCGGCCTCGAAGGTCCCGACGGGCGCAAGGACCGCGCGAAGGTGGCGAAGTTCGTGGCGGAGTCGCGCAAGGCCTTCGCCGAGATCGCAGGCTCCTGACCTCGGCACCCGACCACACGGTTGCGGTACCCGGGCCCCCTGGGCCCCGGCTCGGCCGCAGCCCGTCTCCACGACCGACGAGGAACAGGTTTCTCATGGCGACCGGCCACCACAACGTCCACCCGCTGCCGCAGACCAACCAGCTCCGGGCCATGCACACGATCATCCGTGACCGCAGTGCGTCCCGCGCGGACTTCGTGTTCTACTCCCGGCGCATCATCCGCCTCCTGATCGAATCGGCGCTCGACCGGCTGCCGTTCGACCAGCACGATGCCGTCACGCCGGTCGGGGAGACGTACGACGGACTCAAGTTCGGCACCAAACTGTGTGCCGTACCCGTGATCCGGGCCGGTGACTCGATGCTCGACGAGCTGCGCCAGGTCATCCCCGACATCACCGTCGGCAAGGTGCTCATCCAGCGGAACAAGGTCACCAAGCTCCCGCACCTGTACTACAAGAACTTCCCCGACGACATCGCCGACCGGCACATCCTCGCCCTGGAGCCGATGCTCGCCACCGGCGGCAGCGCCAACGCGGCCATCGACGTCCTCCTGGAGGCCGGCGTGCGCGAGGAGCACATCGTCTTCGTCAACCTCCTCGCGGCGCCCGAGGGCATCGCGGCGGTCCACGCCAAGCACCCGGCCGTCACGATCGTCACCTCGTCGATCGAGGAACGCCTCAACGAGAACGCGTTCATGATCCCGGGCATCGGCGACTTCGGCGACCGCTACTTCGGCACGACCGACTCGGCAGCGGCCTGATGAGGAGCAGCCGAACGCTCGCGGACTCCGCGCTCACCGCGCTCGCCCCGGCGGTCTGGGGGTCCACGTACCTCGTGACCACGGAGTTACTGCCCGAGGGCAGGCCGCTGCTGGCCTCGCTGCTCCGTGCCCTGCCCGCCGGCCTCATCCTGGTGGCCATCGGCCGGACGCTGCCGAAGGGCATCTGGTGGTGGCGCGCCCTGGTGCTCGGCGTGCTGAACATCGGCGCCTTCTTCTACCTGCTCTTCGTGGCCGCCTACAACCTGCCGGGCGGGGTCGCGGCGCTGGTGATGGCCATCCAGCCGATGATCGTGCTGTTGCTCGGCGCCGTACTGCTCAAGGAGAAGATCAGGCGGATCCACCTGGCCGCCTGCGCCCTGGGCACGGCCGGTGTGGCGCTGCTCGTCATCCAGCCGAACGCCGGGCTCAACGCCACCGGTGTCGTCGCGGGTCTGCTGGGCGCGCTCAGCATGGCCTCCGGCATCGTGCTGACCAAGCGCTGGGGACGCCCCGAAGGGGTGGGCCTGCTGCCCTTCACGGGGTGGCAGCTCACCGTCGGCGGCCTGGTCCTGCTGCCGGTCGCGCTGATCGGCGAGGGCCTGCCCGGCGAGATCACTGCCGAGAACCTCTGGGGCTTCGCCTACCTGGGCATCATCGGGGCCCTGGTCGCCTACGCGATCTGGTTCCGCGGCGTGCAGCGGCTGCCCGCGCTGGCGGTGTCCTTCCTGAGCTTCGCCTCGCCCCTGACGGCCACCCTCCTCGGCTACTTCGTCCTCGACCAGGCGCTCTCACCGCTCCAGATCGTCGGAGCGCTGACGGTGGTCGCGTCGGTGGTCCTGGCCCAGCCGAAGACGGGCAAGAAGGAGCCGGTGCCCGAGCCGGCCCGCGAGACCTCGCGGGAATCCGTCAGCACGTAACGCGACGGATCCCCGCCCACGACTCCCCGCCCGGCCCTTCCCCCGGGAGCAGGACGGGGAGCGGTGGTGGCACACCGCGGCCTCCCCCGTCCGCGGTGTGCCACCCACCCCCCAGACACCCAGACCGTGGAAGGACCGAGTCCGTGCCCCACATCCACATCAGGCACTACCCGAGGGACTTCACGGCCGAACAGCTGAGGGCGATCGACGAGGCGGTGACCGCCGCCGTGACACGGACCTTCGCCACCGGCGAGGACACCGTCTCGATCTCCCTGGAGCCGGTTGCACCCGAGGACTGGGACGCCCAGGTCCTCACCGAGATAGCGGCCCGCCGCGACCTCCTGGTCAAGCGGCCCGGCTACTGGAACGAGAGTTGAGAGACATCCCGATGAGCGCGAGCAGCGGCGTCCCCGTCGTCTACACCGAGGAGGTCCGAGAGGCCCTCCACGAGGGCAAGGCCGTCGTCGCCCTCGAGAGCAACGTCATCACCCACGGCCTGCCCTACCCGGACAACGCCGCCACCGCCCGCAAGGTGGAGGACGCCGTACGGTCCGGCGGCGCCGTGCCGGCGACGATCTGCATCGAGGCCGGCGAGATCCGCGTCGGCATGTCGGACGCCGACATCGAGCGCTTCGCCTCCCTGCCGGGCATCCCCAAGGTGTCCAGCCGGGACCTGCCCGTCGTCCTGGCGCAGGGCGGCCCGGGAGCCACCACCGTGGCCTCCTCGGTGGTGGCGGCCGAGCTCGCGGGGATCCCCTTCTTCTCGTCCGCCGGCATCGGCGGCGTGCACCGCGGCGCCCAGGAGACCTGGGACGTGTCCTCGGACCTGATCCAGTTCACCCGCTCCAAGGTCGCCGTCGTCTGCGCGGGCGCCAAGATGATCCTGGACCTGGGCCTGACCCTGGAGTACCTGGAGACGCAGTGCGTCCCCGTCGTCGCCTACCGCTCGGACGACTTCCCCGCGTTCTACTGCCGTACGAGCGGCCACAAGGCCCCCCACCGCCTGGACGACGAGCAGGTCATCGCCCGTGCGATCGAGGCCCACTGGGCCCTCGGCAACAACAGCTCCTTCCTGATCACCACCCCGGTCAGGGAGGAGGACGCCATCGACTCCGCCGAGGTGGACACGGCCATCCGCGCCGCCGTCGCCGAGGCCACCCGGGACGGCGTCTCGGGCCAGGCCATCACCAAGTACCTGATGCGGGCGGTCGACGCCGCCACGGACGGCCGCTCCGCCAGGGCCAACATGGCCGTCCTCGCCTCCTGCGCCGAGGCCGCCGGCCGCCTGGCCGTCGCGCACTCCGCACACCTCGCGGAGCTCGCGGGCCGCTGAGCGCACACGAACCGCCCCCGCACCACGCGTTGACCTCAGTCTGGAGAGACACACACATGTCCGAGAAGCTGTTCGAGCCGGTCACTCTGGGGAAGCTGGCCCCGAGCAACCGAGTGGTCATGGCGCCCATGTCCCGCAACCGGGCCACCGGCGAGGGTCTGGCCACCGAACTGATGGCCACCTACTACGGTCAGCGTGCGGGGGCCGGACTGATCATCACCGAGGGCATCCAGCCGTCGGTCACCGGTCAGGGCTTCGGCAACAGCCCGGGTCTGCACACCCGTGAGCAGGCCGCTTCCTGGAAGCCGGTCACCGGGGCCGTGCACGCCCGCGGCGGTCTGATCGTCGCGCAGCTCATGCACTGCGGCCGCATCGGCCACCCGTCGCTGTACCCGAGCGGCCACCGGTCGGTCGCCCCGTCCGCCGTCGCCGCGGCCGGCCAGGCCTACGGCCCCGAGGGTCCGCTGGACTACCCGGAGCCGCGCGCCCTGACGGCCGGGGAGATCGCCGGGATCGTCGAGGAGTTCGCGGACTCCGCCGAGCTCGCGATCGAGGCGGGCTTCGACGGGGTGGAGATCCACGCGGGCAACGGCTTCCTGCTCCACCAGTTCCTGGCGGAGAACACCAACCGGCGCACCGACGAGTACGGCGGCTCCGTCGAGAACCGCGTCCGCTTCCCGGTCGAGGTGATCGAGGCGGTCTGCGAGCGCATCGGCGCCGACCGCGTCGGCGTGCGCATCTCGCCCTCGAACCCGTACAACGACATCGTGGAGGGCGACACCCACGCCGTCTACGAGGCGCTCCTCGCGGCCCTGCCGCCCCTCGCCTTCCTGCACGTCCTCGAGGGCGGCAACCGCGACCACGTCGCGGCCCTGCGCGCGCGGTGGAGCGGCGCGGTCATCCTGTGCCCCCACCCGGAGAACGGCGTCGTCGTCAACGCCCGGACCGCCACCGAGGCCGTGGAGGCCGGCCTGGCCGACGCCGTCGCCTTCGGCGCGTCCTTCATCGCCAACCCGGACCTGCCCGAGCGCATCCGCACGGGCGCCCCGCTGGCCGAGGCCGACCAGAGCACGTTCTACGGCGGCGACCACACCGGCTACACCGACTACCCGACGCTCGAAGGGGCCGGCGCCGCGTGAGCTCCCGACAGATGCTGCTCTTCTCGGGGCGCGCACACCCCGAGCTGGCCGAGGCCGTCGCGGCCGAGCTGGGCACGACCCTGGTCCCGACGAAGGCGGTCGACTTCGCCAACGGCGAGATCTACATCCGCTACCACGCCTCCGTGCGCGGCGCGGACTGTTTCGTGATCCAGAGCCACACGGCCCCGATCAACAAGTCCATCATGGAACAGCTCATCATGGTGGACGCGTTGAAGCGGGCCTCGGCCCGCAGCATCACGGTGATCCTGCCGTTCTACGGGTACGCGCGCCAGGACCGCAAGCACAGCGGCCGGGAACCCATCTCGGCCCGCCTGGTGGCGGACCTGCTCAAGACCGCCGGCGCGGACCGGGTCCTGACGGTCGACCTGCACGCCGACCAGATCCAGGGCTTCTTCGACGGTCCGGTGGACCACCTGTTCGCCATGCCGGTCCTCGCCGACCACATCGGCTCCAAGGTGGACCGGGACGACCTCACCGTCGTCTCGCCCGACGCCGGCCGCGTGCGCGTGGCCGACGGCTGGTGCGACCGCCTCGGCGCTCCGCTGGCCATCGTCCACAAGCGGCGCGACAAGGACGTGGCCCACCAGGTCACGGCCCACGAGGTGGTCGGCGAGGTCCGCGACCGCGTCTGCGTCCTGGTCGACGACATGATCGACACCGGCGGCACGATCTGCGCCGCCGCCGACGCCCTGTTCGCGCAGGGTGCCCGGGACGTCATCGTGGCGGCCACGCACGGGGTGCTCTCGGGCCCCGCCGCGGACCGCCTGAAGAACTCGCGCGTCAGCGAGTTCGTCTTCACCGACACCCTTCCGGTGCCCGCAGCACTCGGCATCGACAAGGTGACCGTCCTTTCGATCGCCCCGCTCATCGCGGGCGCCACGAGGGAGGTGTTCGACAACGGGTCAGTAACCCGGCTCCTGCGGAGCCGGTGATCGCCCGGACGGGCGGCCCGGGGAGGGCCCGTCCGTCCGTAGGGGGAGGCGGCCGCACGCACCGCGCCGTTCCGGTCTTTCCGGGTGGTGAGGCTTTGCCCTTGCGCCCCTCAGTTCTTCGGTTTCATCCGGCCGAGCAGTCGTCTCGGCCACTGACGCCGCACCGCTTCCGCGGTGTCCGCCCCGTGCGGACACCGCCCCCACGCCGGCGGTGAGGCGTCGCCCACCGGGCTCGCTGCCTCGCGGAGCCCGGTCTGCGGGGGCGGCCGACGCGCCCGCTGCTCCACAAACGGAACTTAAGGAAGCGGGAAATGACTCTTCAGGAGACCAGCGTGCTCGAGCCCACCCTGCGCGGCACCAACACCTTGCCCGGCCTGCTCGCGGAGCGCGTGGCCGAGCACCCCGAGGCGGTCGCCGTCGCCTACCGGGAGGAGAAGCTCACCTTCCGTGAGCTGGCCTCCCGGAGCTCGGCCCTGGCCCAGTACCTGAGACACCTCGGTGTTTCCACGGACGACTGCGTCGGCCTCTTCGTCGAGCCTTCCATCGACCTGATGGTGGGTGCGTGGGGCATCCTCGGCGCCGGAGCCGCCTACCTGCCGCTGTCCCCGGAGTACCCCGAGGACCGGCTCCGCTACATGATCGAGAACAGCCAGGCGAAGATCATCCTGGCGCAGCAGCGCCTGGTGTCCCGCCTGCGCGAGCTGGCCCCGCAGGACGTCCGGGTCGTCACCCTGCGCGAGTCCGAGGCGTTCGTCCTCCCGGAGGGCCACGAGCTCCCGGCCGCCGAGGGCGCCCGGCCGGACTCCCTCGCGTACGTCATCTACACCTCCGGCAGCACGGGCAAGCCGAAGGGCGTGATGATCGAGCACGGCAGCATCGTCAGCCAGCTCGGCTGGCTGCGCGAGACCTACGCGATCGACCGCAGCAAGGTCGTGCTGCAGAAGACCCCGATGAGCTTCGACGCCGCCCAGTGGGAGATCCTCTCCCCGGCCAACGGCGCCACCGTCGTCATGGGCGCCCCGGGCGTCTACGCCGACCCCGAGGGCCTCATCGAGACCATCGTCAAGCACGGCGTGACCACCCTCCAGTGCGTCCCGACGCTGCTCCAGGGCCTGCTCGACACCGAGAAGTTCCCCGAGTGCGTCTCCCTCCAGCAGATCTTCAGCGGCGGCGAGGCCCTCTCCCGCCTGCTGGCGATCCAGACCACGCAGGAGATGCCGGGCCGGGCGCTGATCAACGTCTACGGCCCGACCGAGACCACCATCAACTCCTCCTCCTTCGTGGTGGACCCCGCCGACCTGGAAGAGGGACCGCAGTCCATCTCCATCGGCCGCCCGGTGCACGGCACCACGTACCACATCCTCGACAAGGAGACCCTGAAGCCGGTCGGCGTCGGGGAGATCGGCGAGCTGTACATCGGCGGCATCCAGCTGGCGCGCGGCTACCTGCACCGCCCCGACCTGACCGCCGAGCGCTTCCTCGAGATCCAGCTCGAGGAGGGCGCCGCGCCCACCCGCCTGTACAAGACGGGCGACCTGGGCCAGTGGAACCCGGACGGCACCGTGCAGTTCGCCGGCCGCGCCGACAACCAGGTCAAGCTGCGCGGCTACCGCGTCGAGCTGGACGAGATATCCCTGGCGATCGAGAACCACGACTGGGTGCGCAACGCCGCCGTCATCGTCAAGAACGACGGCCGCACCGGCTTCCAGAACCTGATCGCCTGCGTCGAGCTGAGCGAGAAGGAAGCCGCCCTGATGGACCAGGGCAACCACGGCTCCCACCACGCGTCGAAGAAGAGCAAGCTCCAGGTCAAGGCGCAGCTGTCCAACCCGGGTCTGCGCGACGACGCCGAGCTGGCCGCCCGCCCGGCCTTCGACCTCGAGGGCTCCGCGCCCACCCCCGAGCAGCGCGCCCGGGTCTTCGCCCGCAAGACGTACCGCTTCTACGAGGGCGGCGCCGTCACCCAGGACGACCTGCTGAAGCTGCTCGGTGCCAAGGTCACCGCGGCCTACTCCCGCAAGGCGGCCGACCTGGCGCCGGCCGAACTGGGCCAGATCCTGCGCTGGTTCGGCCAGTACGTCAGCGAGGAGCGGCTGCTCCCGAAGTACGGCTACGCCTCCCCGGGCGCGCTGTACGCGACGCAGATGTACTTCGAGCTGGAGGGCGTCGGCGGGCTGCGGCCGGGCTACTACTACTACCAGCCGGTCCGTCACCAGCTCGTGCTGATCAGCGAGAAGGCCGCCACCGGCAAGCCGACCGCGCACATCCACTTCATCGGCAAGAAGAGCGGCATCGAGCCGGTCTACAAGAACAACATCCAGGAAGTCCTGGAGATCGAGACCGGCCACATCGTCGGCCTCTTCGAGCAGGTCCTGCCGGCCTACGGCCTGGACATCCAGGACCGCGCCTACGAGCCGGCCGTCCGCGAGCTGCTCGACGTCGCCGACGAGGACTACTACCTGGGTACCTTCGAGCTCGTCCCGAACGCGGGCGAGCGCGAGGACCACGCCGAGGTCTACGTCCAGACGCACGGCGGCAGGATCGCCGGCCTGCCGGAGGGCCAGTACCGCTACGAGAACGGCGCGCTGAACCGTTTCTCCGACGACATCGTCCTCAAGAAGCACGTCATCGCGATCAACCAGTCGGTGTACCAGGCCGCCAGCTTCGGCATCAGCGTCTACAGCCGGGCGCCCGAGGAGTGGCTGCACTACATCACCCTCGGCAAGAAGCTCCAGCACCTGATGATGAACGGGCTGAACCTGGGCTTCATGTCCTCCGGTTACAGCTCCAAGACGGGCAACCCGCTGCCGGCCTCCCGCCGCATGGACGCCGTCCTCGCCGAGAACGGCGTCGAGGGCGGTCCGATGTACTTCTTCGTCGGCGGCCGCGTCAGCGACGAGCAGCTCGGCCACGAGGGCATGCGCGAGGACAGCGTCCACATGCGCGGTCCGGCGGAGCTGATCCGCGACGACCTCGTCAGCTTCCTCCCCGACTACATGATCCCCAACCGGGTCGTGGTCTTCGAGCGGCTGCCGCTGTCGGCCAACGGCAAGATCGACGTGAAGGCGCTGGCCGTCTCCGACCAGGTCAACGCCGAGCTGGTGGAGCGTCCCTTCGTCGCCCCGCGCACCGAGACCGAGAAGGAGATCGCGGAGATCTGGGGCAAGGCCCTGCGCCGCGAGAGCGTCTCGGTCCAGGACGACTTCTTCGAGTCGGGCGGCAACTCGCTGATCGCCGTCGGCCTGGTCCGCGAGCTCAACTCGCGCCTGGGCGTCTCCCTGCCGCTGCAGACCGTCCTGGAGTCCCCGACGGTCGAGAAGCTCGCCCGCCGCCTGGAGCGCGAGGTCGCCCAGGAGTCCTCGCGCCTGGTGCGCCTGCACGCGGAGACCGGCAAGCAGAAGCCGGTGCTGTGCTGGCCGGGCCTGGGCGGCTACCCGATGAACCTGCGCACCCTGGCCGGCGAGATCGGTCTCGGCCGCTCGTTCTACGGCGTCCAGTCGTACGGCATCAACGAGGGCGAGACCCCGTACGAGACCATCGTCGAGATGGCCAAGGCGGACATCGAGGCCATCAAGGAGCTCCAGCCGACCGGCCCCTACACCCTGTGGGGCTACTCCTTCGGTGCCCGCGTGGCCTTCGAGACGGCCTACCAGCTGGAGCAGGCGGGCGAGAAGGTCGACAACCTCTTCCTGATCGCCCCGGGGTCGCCGAAGGTGCGCGCCGAGAACGGCAAGGTGTGGGGCCGCGAGGCGTCCTTCGCCAACCGCGCCTACACGACGATCCTCTTCTCGGTGTTCACCGGCACCATCTCCGGCCCGGACCTGGAGAAGTGCCTGGAGACCGTGACGGACGAGGCGTCCTTCGCCGAGTTCATCAGCGAGCTCAAGGGCATCGACGTCGACCTCGCCAAGCGGATCATCTCGGTCGTGGGCCAGACCTACGAATTCGAGTACTCGTTCCGCGAGCTGGCCGAGCGCACCCTCCAGGCGCCGATCAGCATCTTCAAGGCCGAGGGCGACGACTACTCGTTCCTCGAGAACAGCAGCGGTTACTCGGCCGAGCCGCCGACGGTCATCGACCTCGACGCCGACCACTACAGCCTGCTGCGCGAGGACATCGGCGAGCTGGTCAAGCACATCCGGTACCTGCTCGGTGAGTAGGAACAGGTAATTCCGGAAAACAGATAGTTCGCACAGAGGCGGCCGCCCTGCCGGATTTCTCCGGCAGGGCGGCCGCATTTTTGCTTTCCTGGCTCAGGTTCCGCGAATCCGGGGAATGGGAGCGCAATTCTGACGCAAGTTGACGGCGCCCTGACATTCGGTTGGTTGACGTGCGTCGGAGACCTGGAAGAGACTTCTTATAACTCAGGCGGACTGCCTATCGCATTCCAAACTCCGTCGATGACCGTTCGGAAATTGCCGCTGTCTTGCTGACGAGGAGCTACCATCCATGCGTTTCAATCTCATTGGACCCTTTGAGATCGTCACGGACGACGGCAGGGCCTACCGCCCGGGAACCCCCAAGGTCTGCCAGACGTTGGCCCTGCTGCTCACGAGACCCAACGAAATCGTGACGGCCGACGCGCTCATCCGGGAACTGTGGGGCGAAAAACCGCCGCGCAGCGCCGTGACGACGCTGCAGACGTACATCTACCACGCACGCCGGATGTTCGCGAACGAACGGCTGGTACCGGCGGACCGCCCACTGATCATCACCAGCCCGCCCGGTTATGCGATCCGTGTCGACGATTCCGAGACGGACATCCGGATATTCGAGGGGCTCGTCTCCCAGGCGCGCGGCGAGCTGAGCCAGGGCGACCCGCTCACCGCCCTGCGGACCGTGCGCGAGGCGCTCGACCTCTGGCGCGGGCCCGCCCTGTCGAACTTCCCCGCGGGCGACCTGCTCGCCGGGCACATCGTGCACCTGGAGGAGCTGCGCATCCGGGCCTTCGAGATCCGCATCGCCTGCGAGGAGCAGCTCGGCTGGCACCGCGAGTCCATCCCGGAGCTGCGGAAGCTGATCAACCAGTACCCGCTCAACGAGTGGTTCCACAGCCAGCTCATCGGCGCCCTCGGCGCCGCGGGCCGGCGCGCCGAAGCCCTCCAGGCCTACCAGGACGTACGCCGGCTGCTGGCGGACGAACTGGGCCTGGAGCCCTCCCTGGAGCTCAAGCAGCTCCAGGCCCGCCTCCTCAGCCCCGTCCCGCAGGCCTCGCCCCCCGTCACCCGGGTCCCCGCCGAGGACGGCGCCGCCGGCCGGCCGCGCACGGCCGCCCCGTCGGGCGCCTGATTCCCCCGGACACGGAAAGAGTCCCGGTACGGCCTGTGGGCCGTACCGGGACTCTTTCCGTGCCGCGCGGGTCACGCCCGGTCGTTCACCTCGGCGAGGGAGCGCAGGATCGCCGTCTGCTTGGCGTCCCGCTCCCGCACGTGCTCCTCGTACGTCTTCGAACCGTACGCGGCCTCCGCCTGCTCGATGAGCGAGCGTATGGTCTCGTCGTCCATCGGGGGACGGCCGAGCCCCTCCCAGCCGCGCTCCAGGTTGGAGCCGAGCGTGCCCAGCCACTTGCGCAGGCCGCCCTGGCCGCCGCCCAGGTGGAAGGCGAGGAACGGCCCCACGGTGGCCCAGCGCAGCCCGATGGAGTGGGTGACCACCTGGTCGAGCTCCTCCAGCGTGACGACGCCCTCGCGCACCAGGTGCACCGACTCGCGCAGCAGCGCCGACTGGAGCCGGTTCGCCGCGAACGCCATGATCGGCTTGTGCAGGACGACCGGCTTGCGGCTGACCGACGTGAAGAAGGCGACGGCCTCCTCCACCGCCTGCGCGGACGTGCGCTCGCCGGCCACGACCTCCACCAGCGGCACCACGTGCGGCGGGTTGAAGGGGTGCCCCACGACCAGCCGGCTGGAGTCGGCCATCCGGGCGCCCATGTCGTCCGGGTTCAGGGTGGAGGTGGACGACAGGAGCAGCGCGGAGGCCGGGGCCGCCTTGCCGATCCGCTCGTACAGCTCCTGCTTCAGCTCCAGGTTCTCCGGAGCGTTCTCGACGATGACGTCGGCGTCCGCCACCGCCCGTTCCAGGTCCGGCTCGAAGCTGAGCCGCTCGGCGAAGCCGGCCGGGTCCGCGCTGCCCTCCGGCAGGTACGGACCGAACAGCTCCAGGCCCTCGGCCACGATCCGCGGCGCGTCCTCGCGCCGGCTGTTGACCCGTACGTCGAGCCCGTGGCCCAGGAACAGGGCGATCCAGCCCAGTCCGATCGTTCCCGCGCCGATGACCGTGACGACGCGCTTGTCCTGGCTCACGCGCCCGCCCCCAGCTTCGGGATGACCTGCTCGGCCATCAGCCGCATCGTGGTGGCCGCGTCCTCGAAGGACAGGTGGCCCGAGTGCACGCCGAGGCTGATGGTGATGTCGTCACCGAACCACTCGGAGATCTGCTCGAGCTGCGCCCGTACCTGGTCGGGGGCGCCGATGAGCAGCTTCTGCTGCTCCATCTTGCTCTCGAAGTGGGAGGTCCTGGTGGCCTCCACCAGCTTCTCGTAGCCCGGATAGGCCTCGGAACGGGTGGTGCCCCACGACGCGACGGCGTCCCGGATGGCCGCCGAGTTGCGGTCGTCGTCGAGACGGCCCTTGACGCGGGCCTCCTCGCCGTCCTCGGAGACCACGCAGGGGTAGCTGAAGTGGATCTGCTCGGTGCCCGCCGCACGGCCGGAGGCGGCCCATTCCGCCCGGTACAGCGCCAGCCGGCTCTGCAGCTCCTCGGTGGACATGACGTTCGGCACGGTCTGGAGGTTGTGGCCGTTGCGGCCCGCCTCGGCACAGGACTCGGCGCTGCGCGCGGTGGTCACGAACACCGGCGGGTGCGGGGCCTGCACCGGCCGCGGCAGCAGCGTGACCGGGCCGAACTGGTGGAACCGGCCGTCGAAGACCACGTCCTCCTCGGTCCACAGCCGCTTGATGGCCTCGACGCCCTCGACGAAACGGTCCTTCGACTCGTCGATGTCGATGCCGAACGCCTTGAACTCGTCCGGCAGGAACGCCCGCCCGAACGCGGCGTCGACCCGGCCGTTCGAGATGTTGTCCAGCATCGCCAGCTTGCCGGCCAGCTTCACCGGGTGCTGGAAGGCGGGAATGGTGGCACTGGTCCCCAGCCGCACGCGCTTGGTACGGCCCGCCGCGGCGGCGAGGAAGGTGACCGGGTCGGGGCTGTAGCCCCCGTACGAGAAGAAGTAGTGCTCCACCATCTTCACGTGGTCGAAGCCCAGCTCCTCCGCGAGGTCGACGAGGCGCAGCGCCTCGTCGAAGTACTGCTGGGCGGACTTGTCGGCGGGGCCGACAGTGGGGAAGAAGACGATCCCGAATTTCACGAAAGCTCCTCAGCCTCGTCAGTCGCGGCCGGAGCCGTCGTGGTGGAGGTCCCGCTCGGCGACCTTCCAGGTGCCGTCGACGAGGACCAGGCGGTCGTGGCACACGACGCTGGCGAAGATGTCGAGCTCGCCCCCGGTCCTCGTGCGCATCGCCAGCGCGTAACTGCGGGCGTGCAGAGAGCCGTCCGCCTGCGGGCGCACGTCGAGCATCCCCAGCCAGTGCCGGAAGTCGATCTTGTCGGCCTCGAGCCGCTTCTTGCGGGCCCGAGAGGAGTCCCGGATGGCGACGCGGCCGCGCAGGGGCTCGTCCAGACGGCTCGCCTCCTGGAAGACGGCGTCCTCGGTGAACGTCTCCGCCCACGCGTCGGGGAAGCCGTCGTCGAGGAGACCCATTTGCCGGGCGTAGAACTGCTGCACCTGCGTGTAGAGCTCGGCGGAGACGAAGGGCTCCGCCGCGGTGCGCGGGGTGCTGGGGGTGGAGTCGCTCATACGAGCTGCCTTTCCTGGATCAGCCGGCGTACCGGCATCGCTTGCGTCGTCGTCTGGGTCATGGGGCGCCGAGCCCGGCGGTGGAGGAAAGCAGCCGCGACCCGTAGGCGCCGGCGGCCGGATCGAACCGCAGCGCCACATGGCTCGCGAGGCTGTGCACGTCGCGCCAGATCCGCTGCATCGGGTGGGCGGCGAGCTGGCCGGAGCTGCCGGACGCGCGCAGCAGCCGCTCGACGACCTCCACCGACTGCTCGACGGCGTACGCGCAGTCGGCCGGGTTGCGCACCAGCTCGAGCGCCGTCGCCGTGGGAGCGTCGGCGACGCGGGCGGCACGCTCCAGCAGCAACTCGGCGGCATCGACGGCGATCACCGCGCGGGAAGCGGCCGTACGGAGCCCGAGGGCCTCCTCCTCCGCACCCGTCCGGCAGTCCTCGGCCCATACGCGCAGGGCGGCGCGGGCCGCGCCGAGCGCGGGGGCGCCGAAGAGCAGCCCGCTCAGCAGGCGCAGCGGGGCGGTGTGGCAGCGGGCGTCCGAACCGACGCTCCGGCCCTCGATCATGTCCTGCCGGGTGAAGCCCCGATGGGCCGGCACGAACACGTTGTCGGCCACCAGGGTGTTGCTGCCGGTGCCGCGCATGCCGATCGAGGACCAGGTGTCGGCCACCCGGTACTCCTGGCGGGGCAGCGCGAAGAACCACGGAACCTGCGCGCCGTCCTGCGGCACCAGCGCGCACACCAGGGCCCAGTCGGAGAAGCCCACCCCGCTCGTGAAGTCCCACTCCCCGGACACCCGCCAACCGCCGGTGACCGCGGTGGCGGTGCCGCGCGGCATCAGCGCGCCCACCACGGCGGTGTCCGCGCCCTTGGCCCACAGCTCCTGCTGCCCCTCCTCCGGGAGGAAGGCGCCCATCCGGCCGGCACCGGCGATGACCGAGGCGCACCAGGCGGCCGAGGTGCAGCCCTGCGCGAGGGCGGAGACGGCGTGCAGCAGATCGGTCGCGGTGCCGTCCCGCCCGCCCCAGCGGGCGGGCACGAAATGCCCGGCGAATCCGGCGTCGACGATCCCGTCGGACACGGTGCGCGACAGCGCGCGGTCGGCGTCGGCCCGCTCCGCGTACCGGACGGCCACGGAAGCCAACTCCTGTGCTCTGACATGCAGATCCGTGTCCGATGACGGGAAGCTCGGCATCAGTACCACTTTCCTCGCTCGTTCGTGGCGGCGCGCCATCCGGTGGCAACGGAGTCACCCTGGCAACGGATTCACCCTGGCGGCGGCGGATCCAGCGCCGCTGGAAAGGCGCTCGACGGCGGAGGCGGCGGACACCGTCCCGTCCGCCTCGACCCGTCCTCGACCGGCTCCCGGCAGCCTTGGGCGGCCGCGGGCCCGTGCGGCCACGAAGCCGAGACGACATGAGGTGGCGAGCAGTGAAGGGAATCATCCTGGCCGGAGGCAGCGGAACCCGGCTGCACCCCATCACCCTGGGGGTGTCCAAGCAGCTGCTGCCCGTCTACGACAAGCCGATGATCTACTACCCGCTGTCGGTGCTGATGCTCGCCGGCATCCGCGACATCCTGATCATCTCGTCCCCCCGCGACCTGCCGCAGTTCCGCACGGTCCTCGGCGACGGCAGCGCGCTCGGCCTCACGCTCTCCTACGCCGAGCAGGAGCAGCCGCGCGGCCTCGCGGAGGCCTTCACCATCGGCGCGGACCACATCGGGGACGACTCCGTCGCCCTGGTCCTCGGCGACAACATCTTCCACGGCCCCGGTTTCGCCCGGCTGCTCCAGCAGTACATGCCGCACACCGAAGGCGCCCTGCTGTTCGGCTACCCGGTGCGCGACCCGGAGCGGTACGGAGTCGGCGAGGCCGACGAGGAAGGACGCCTGATCTCCCTGGAGGAGAAACCGGCCGAGCCCCGCTCCAACCGCGCCATCACGGGCCTGTACTTCTACGACAACGACGTGGTCTCCATCGCGCGCGCCCTGAAGCCCTCGCCCCGCGGTGAGCTGGAGATCACCGACGTCAACCTGGAGTACCTGGCCCGGGGCAAGGCGGGCCTGGTGGACCTCGGCCGCGGCTTCACCTGGCTGGACACCGGAACCCACGACTCACTGCTCGACGCGGGTCAGTACATCCAGACCCTGGAACGCCGCCAGGGCATGCGCATCGCCTGCGTCGAGGAAGTCGCCCTGCGCATGGGCTTCATCGACCCCGAGCAGTGCCACCGGCTCGGGACCCTCCTCGGGAAGTCCGGGTACGGGCGCTACGTCATGGAGGTCGCCGACTCGCTGCGCGACACACCGCCCGAGAGGCGCTCCGGCTCACTGGCGCGGGCCTGAGACGGCCGGGGCCCGGCGGACGGTCATCGTCCCCCGGGCCCCGGCCGTCCGCGCGGAGCGGTCAGCCCTCGTACGGGCGCGCCTCGCGGCCGTCCCGCAGGGTGACGCCCCACCAGGCCAGCTGGTCCAGGAGCACGGTGGCGGCCTTCGAGCTGCCGTCCTCGTCGTGCGGCCGGCCGTCCTCGCCGAACCGCTCCCACGCGTTGTGGAAGCTCACGGTGTCCCGCATGGTGACGGCGTGCAGCTCGGCGAAGACCTGCCGCAGCTGCTCCACGGCACGCAGGCCGCCCGCCATGCCGCCGTACGAGACGAAGCCGACCGGCTTGGCGCGCCAGCCGCTGTACACGTAGTCGACGGCCAGCTTCAGCGAGGCCGGGTAACCGTGGTTGTACTCCGGCGTGATGACGACGTACGCGTCGAGCCCCTCGATCCGGGAGGCCAGGGCGGGGGCCTCCCCGGGGGTGCCCAGCGGGTCGAGGTTCAGCTTCAGCTCCTCGACGAGCGCCGGCTCCGACAGGTCGATGACGTGGATCTCCATGTCATCGCGGCGGCCGGCCTCGGAGACGAACCAGTCCGTGACCTTGTCGGCGAAGCGGCCGGTGCGGACGCTGCCGACCAGAACGCCCACCTTGAGCGGGTTGCCGGACATCGTGGTACCTCATTTCAACAGGGAATACGTCGGAAAGGGTGGTGCGGTGCGCCGCGGCCCGGGCCCCGCGTCAGAACGTAGAACCTCAAGCCGGGTCGAGGTCAAGCCCGTTGCCGCGAGGAGCGGTCAGGCAGCCCCGTCACGCCGCAGGGTCCGCTCGCTGACCCGCCACCGGCCGTCCTCCTCGACCAGGCGGTCACGGCACACCACGCTCGCCGTGATCCGCAGCTCCTCGCCGCGCACCGTGCGCGCGGTCAGCACGTACGCGCGCGCGTGCAGGCTGCCGTCCGGCTGCGGGCGCACGTCGAGCATGCCGAGCCAGTGGCGCAGGTCGGCCTTCTCCCGGAGGAGCTTCTCGGCGTGCGCCCTGGCCGAGTCGGCACGCCCCGCCCGGCTGGTGACCGAGGGCGGGAAGACCGCGTCCTCGGTGAACGTGGCGGCCCACTCCTCGGCGCGCCCGTCGTCCATCATCGCCATCTGGTCGGCGTAGAACTGCTGGATCCGCGCGTACAGCTCCGCGGAGACGTAGTCCTCTCCGGCGGGTGGCCGGGTCATGGGTTCGGTGCTCATCGGGACGCTTCCTCACAGGGGCGAACGCCGCCGCGGATGCCCCCGCACGGCGGCTCGGCGGCATGGGTGTCCCACGGTCCCCGGTACCGCTGGAGATCCGCTCGACCGGCGTACGACCGCGTCGCGCCCCCGGCCGCGCGAACGGCGCCCAGGCCCCGCCCTCGCGGGCCCGCAGGCACCCCGTCCAGCCGGCCCCCCGGGCGAGCCGGGCGCGGTGCGCTCCTCCGGCGGCCGGCGGTTCCGCGCGGGCACCACGTGCGGACCGGGCACGGCCGGCAGCCGGTCCGCCGGGGCCGCCGCCGCCCTCCGCCGGCCCGCCGGGGCCCCCGCCCTCAGCCGGTCACCTCCCGCAGCCAGCCGTCCACGGTGTCCGCGACGGCGGCCGCGTCCGCGCCCAGCAGCGAGAAGTGGTCGCCGTCCACCTCCGCGAGGTGGTCCGCGTACTCCCAGCCGGCCGCGGCCGAGGCCGCGGACGCCGAGGCGCGCACCAGCAGCGTGGGCGCCGCCGCCGGCTCGGGCGTCCAGTCGGCGAACACCCGCAGGTGACCGCCCATCGCGAGCAGGCGCGCGTCGTCGGACAGCCCCAGCGGGCCGTCCGGGTCCAGCAGACGCCCCGTCAGCGCCGCCAGGCCGTGCCGGTTCTCGCCCCGCGCGTACGTGTCGAGGAGCACCACCGCCGCCGCCTCACGGCCGATCTCCAACAGCTCCCGGGCCACCGCGTGCGCGACCCACCCGCCGGAGGAGTGCCCCAGCAGCACCGGCCGCGCGGTGCCCGCCGCCTCGGCCACCGCCTCCGCCTGGGCCCGCACCAGCGCCTGCCGGCCGCGCGGCAGCACCGCGTCACCCGCGAAGCCCGGGTGCGCGAGCACCGTCAGACCCCGCCGCCCGTCCAGGGCCGCCGCCAGCGCGAGGAACTCCTGCGGGCCCGAGCCCGCGCCCAGCGAGGGGAACGCGAACAGCCCCGCCGCCCCGTCCCGCCCGGACGCCAGCCGCGCCGGAGCCGGCCAGCGTTCCACCCCGGACCGCGAGTCGTAGCCGGGCAGCAGCTCGGCCGCCGCCATCAGCAGCGCCGCGCCCTCGGCGGTACGGCCCTGCGCGTGCGCCCCCCGCAGCAGCCCCGCGAGCGTGCCCCCGGCGGCGGTGTCGGCTCCGGTGTCGGCTCCGGCGGACGGCTCGGGCCCGCCCGCCGCCGGGCCCTGCTCCGCGAGCAGCGCCGCGAGCCGCTCGCGCGGCGAAGGCCCGCCGCTCGCACGCCGGTTGGCGGCCCGGCGCGGCCGCTCGGCGACCAGGTCCCGCAGCAGCGCCGGTACCGGGCCCGCGGCGGCGCCCCGCGGGCCCGCCCCCGCGCGGGCGGCGACCAGGGTCAGGCTCCGCGCGAGCACGTGCCCCAGCAGGCCGGGGCCGTCCCCGGGCGGGGCCGCGAGCCCCGCCGGGAAGCCCTCGGCGTCCGCGCCCCAGCCCAGTACGGCGGCGGGCAGTCCGGCCGCGCGGCGGCGGGCGGCCAGGGCGGTGAGGAACGAGCCCAGTGCCGCGGCGTCCTCCGAACCGCCCGCGCCCAGCGCCGCCCCCACGGTGGTGACGAACGCCAGCGCGGCCGGGTGCCCCTCCAGGGCGAGCGCGGCATCGACCGAAGCCTCCAGCGAGGGCCCGTCCGGACCCGTCAGGTGCACGACCGCGGCCGCCTCCTCGCCGGGCCCGGCCAGCCGCACGCCGTGCGCCTCCACCAGGTGCCGGGCGCTCTCCTCGGCGCGCGGCCCCTCGACGGCGCCGCTGAGCCGGGCCGTCGCCGGCACGCCGGCGCCCGCCCCGGGCACCACCGCCCCGGCCCGTACCAGGCGCCGCGCGTACGCGACACCGTCGCGCAGGGCCAGGTCCGGCTCGCCGCCGCCCAGCGCCCGCACCATGGCCTTGCGGCTCGCGTCGCCGTCGTCCACGTCCACCAGCACGATGCGGCCCGCTCCCGCACCGCCGAGCCATGCCTGCACCGAGCGCACGAAGCCGCGTACGGCCGCCCCGGCGAGATCGGCGACGCCCTCCCCGGGCAGCACCTCCTCGGCGCCGCCCGTGACCACGGCCAGCACCGAACCGGCCAGCCGCTCCTCCGCGAGCCAGGCACCGACCAGCTCCCGCACCTCGTTCACCGCCGCCGCCACACCCCCGCCACGGCACTCCGCGCCGGCGGCGGGCCGCGCGCGGCGGGCCAGGACCAGCTCCGGCAGCGGGCTCCCGTCCGCCGCCGCGGCCAGCAGGCCGGGCAGGCCGGAGTACGCGGGTGCCCCGTCGCCGTCCGGCACACCGAGCAGCGCCAGGCGCGGCCCCGGGACCGGCTCGGGGGCCCCGGCCGCCCGCTCCCACACCACCGCCAGCGGGGTGACGGGCCGTCCGGGCCGCCCGCCCGGCGCCTCGGACAGGGTCACGGTCGCCGCGGCCACCGGCCCGCCCTCCGCGTCGGCCAGTTCCAGCGCCACCACCCCGGACGCGCCGCGCACCGCACGCACCCGCAGGGAGGCGGCCCCGGTCGCGTACAGGGCCGTACCGCTCCAGGCCCCCGCCGTCAGCGGGTTCCCCGCCGCGGCCGCCACGGGGTGCAGCGCCGCCTCCAGCAGCGCGGGGTGCAGGGCGTACGGCCGCCCGCGCAGCCCGGCCGGCAGTACGACCTCCGCGAGGAACTCCTCGCCCCGCCGCCAGGCCCGCTCCACCCCCGGGTGCTCCTCGGCCTCCTCCAGGGGCTCGGCGTCCTGCGGCGGCCACGGGGCCGGGCCGAAGGACGGCGCCCGCCCCGGGGCCAGCACGGCCGTCAGGTGCCGTACCCACGGCTCCTCCGCGTCGGCGTCCTCGGCCCGCGAGGTCACCGTCAGCCGCCGCCGGCCCGCCCCGTCGGGGGCCTCCGCCAGCAGCTGGAGCCGGACTCCGCCCCGCTCGGGCAGGGTCAGGGCCGCCTCCGCGGCG
Organism: Streptomyces sp. NPDC029122; assembly: GCF_055569445.1. Taxonomy (NCBI): domain Bacteria; kingdom Bacillati; phylum Actinomycetota; class Actinomycetes; order Kitasatosporales; family Streptomycetaceae; genus Streptomyces; species Streptomyces sp. NPDC029122. The sequence goes on from NZ_JBVHWK010000045.1 coordinate 33,308, forward strand.
GCCTCCTCGACCTCCGGGGCACCGACCGCGCCGCCCACCGCCAGCGCGGCCTCCACGAGCGCCTCCGCCGGGACACCCCCGGACGCGGCGAACTCGGGGTGGCTGTCCGCGCGGACGCAGCCCGCGAACAGGACGGCCCCCGCCCCGGGCAGGTCCAGGCGGAACGCGGCCAGCGGATGCCCCGTCGCCGTCATCCCGCAGGCGGCGGCCACGCCCGCGCCGGGCGGGGCCGGCCGCGTCCCGGCGGACCCCGCGGCGGGGGTCTGCGCCGCCCGGGCGGCGGGGCCGTCGCCCGGCCGGCGGCGCCCGCGCGGGAAGGCGTACGTGGGCAGGCCGTACAGCGGTGTTCCGGCCGGCAGTCCGAGCGGCAGCCGGCCGAGGACGCCGTGGGCGTACAGGCTCGCGGTCGCCGTGAGCAGGGCCCGGGGCTCGTCGCCCCGGCGGCAGAGGGCCGGCACCACGACGGCGGTGCCCCGGCCGGTGAGGCAGGACCGGGCCATGGCGGTGAGGGCGCCGTCGGGCCCCAGCTCCAGTACGGCGCCGGCGCCCTCGGCCTCCAGGGCGCGGACGGCGTCGTGGAAGCGGACGGTTTCGCGGGCGTGGCGGACCCAGTAGTCCGGGTGCGCGACCTCCTCGGTGACGATGCCGCCGGTGAGCGCGGACACGAAGGCGGTCCGGGGCCGCCGGAAGTCCAGGCCGGCGATGGCCCGCCGGAACTCCTCCAGCACCGGGTCCATCAGCGGCGAGTGGAAGGCGTGGCTGACCCGCAGCGCCTTGGACTTGACGTCCCGTTCGGCGAGCCGCCCGACGACGGCGCGGACCGCTTCGCGGGCGCCGGAGACGACGACGTCCCGGGGCCCGTTGACGGCCGCGACGGCCGTCCCCGGGACCAGCAGCGGGGCCACCTCGTCCTCGCCCGTCCGGACGCAGACCATGGTCCCGTCCCCGGGCAGGGCCTCCATCAGCCGCCCGCGCGCGGTGACGAGCGCGGCCGCGTCCTTCAGGGACAGCACCCCGGACACGTGCGCGGCGGCGATCTCGCCGACGGAGTGCCCGCCGACGAACTTCGGTACGACCCCCCACGACTCGACGAGCCGGTAGAGCGCGACCTCGACGGCGAACAGGGCGGGCTGCGCGGTCCCGGTCCGGTTCAGGGCGTCGGCGTCGTCGCCGAAGACGGCCCGCCCGACCCCGCCGCCGAGCGCGGCGCACACTTCGTCGAAGGCGGCGGCGAAGACGGGGAAGGCCCGGTACAGCCCGAGGCCCATCCCGGGCCGCTGGCCGTCCTGGCCGGAGAAGAGGACGGCCAGGTCCCGTCGCTCCTTCGCGGTGCCCCGCACCAGGCCCGCGGCCCGGTGGTCCCGGGCGAGGGCGTCCAGCCCGCGCGCCAGCTCCTCCCGGTCCGCGGCGACGACCACCGCCCGGTGCTCGAACGCCGTACGGGTGGTGGCGAGCGCCCGGCTGAGGGCCCGCGGCGGCGCGTCCGGATGCTCGGCGAGCCAGCTCCGCAGCCGCCGGGCCTGGGCGCGCAGGTCCTCCGGGGTGGCGCCGGAGACGGTGTACGGCAGCGGGTGCGCGGCCTCGTCGGCCTCGTCGGGCTCGTCGGCCGGGGCCGTGTGCGGTGCCTCCTCCAGGACGACGTGGCAGTTGCAGCCCGCGACGAGCCGCCGGCCCGGCCCCGGGCGCGGCCCGTCCGGCACGACGTCCGGGCCGGGCGTCCCGGCGTGCGCGCCCGGCGTTGGTGCGCCGCGGTCCCGGCCGAGTTCCAGCAGCGTCCCGATCAGGTCCGTGATGCCCAGCGCGCCGTACGGTTCCACGCACCGGACCCCGCGCGGATCGACGCCGGCCCCCTCGCAGGCCCGGCGCAGCGCGTCCTCGCGGCTCTCGCGGTCCTCGCGGCTCCGGGGGCCGGGTGCGGCCGGTGCCGCGCCCCCGGCGTCGTCGACGGCGCTGCCCGCGATGACGCCGAGCACCCGGTTGCCGTCGGCCAGGGCCCGGGCGAGGGGCTTGAGGACGAGGACACCACCGCCCTCGCCGCGTACGGGCCCGCGGGTCCCGGACGCCGCGAGAGCGCTCCCGGCGACCGGTTCGGGACCGAGCCCGCCGACGAGGGCGACGCCGGCCTCGCCGGCGCGCAGGCTCTCGCAGGCCAGGTGCACGGCCGCGAGCGAGGAGGAGCGGCCGGTGTACACGGTGACGCTCGGGCCGGTCAGACCCAGCAGGTCGCCGGTGCGACGGCCGATGGTCTCCGGGCCGTGCTGGTACGAGGGGGCGGTGTGCTCGTCGCGCACGGCGCCGACGAACACGCCGACGCGTTCGCCCCGCAGCGACCCCGGCACGATCCCCGCGTGCTCGAGGGCCTCCCAGCACAGCTCCAGCACCAGCCGCCGGCGCGGACCCATCGACGCGGCCTCGCGCGGGGAGATCCCGAAGAAGGCGGGGTCGAAGGCGTCGGCACCGCCGTCCGGCGGCCGCCACGCGGCGCCCGGTTCCGGGGCCCGCGGGAGGCGGCAGGACAGGCCGACGACGGCGATCCGGTCGTCGGCGGGCACGGCAGCGTCCGGGAGGGGACCACGCGTGTCTTCAGCCATCGTCTTCTTCTCACCCATCCGTCCTGCCACGAGGTGATGCGGGAGAGATGCTGCTCACAGCGGGTGGAGGCGGACTCAAGAACGGCTGAATCCGGCCGCGCGATGGCGCGGAGCCGGATGCTGCCTCGAGGCGCCCTCGCGGGCAAGCCGCCGCACGTCCACGGCTGACCCCGGGGGGGGGGGGGGGGGGGGGGGGGGGGGGGGGGGGGGGGGGGGGGGGGGGGGGGGGGGGGGGGGGGGGGGGGGGGGGGGGGGGGGGG
>NZ_JBVHWK010000046.1:0-194 GCF_055569445.1 Streptomyces sp. NPDC029122
TTCCTACGGCCTTGGGCCACCGTCCGCACCTTGCGGATCTCGAACTCCATCGCACCCCTTGAGCTGGGGTGTTGCGACGACTCCTAGAACCCAAGCAGGGATCCCGGCCCGGGGGCCTCTTCCGTCCTGCCGGTTTGCGGCCATGCCGGGGAACGAAGAAGGACCCCGCCGGAGCGGGGTCCTTCTGTGTGTGT
>NZ_JBVHWK010000046.1:290-6616 GCF_055569445.1 Streptomyces sp. NPDC029122
GTGTCCGAGGGGGGACTTGAACCCCCACGCCCGATAAAGGGCACTAGCACCTCAAGCTAGCGCGTCTGCCATTCCGCCACCCGGACCGGGTGTGCGCCGTACGTTCCTCGCGGCCGTTGCGACGTGGAAAACATTACCAAACATTCCGGGGTGGCTCGTCCCCGGCCTCCCGCACCCTCCGTCCCCTCGGCACGCCGGTTTGCGGCCATGCCGGGGAACGAAGAAGGACCCCGCCGGAGCGGGGTCCTTCTGTATGTGTCCGAGGGGGGACTTGAACCCCCACGCCCGATAAAGGGCACTAGCACCTCAAGCTAGCGCGTCTGCCATTCCGCCACCCGGACCGGGTGTGCGCCTCACGTCCCTCACGGGCCGGTGCGACGTGGAAAACACTACCAAACGGCGGGGGGTCCTCGATCACACCCCCGGTGGGCGGGGAACGCCCTTGGGCGGACGCCCCCGGGGCGGGAGGATGGGGGCGGCATCCGGTACTGATCAGTGGGAGGAACAGCGTGAGCGCATCGGGCGCGGGCAAGGCCGTCTCCGGACAGGACGAGGTCGTCGACCTCTGCCGGGACCTCATCCGGATCGACACGAGCAACTACGGGGACCACTCGGGCCCCGGTGAGCGCAAGGCGGCCGAGTGGGTCGCCGAGAAGCTGGCCGAGGTCGGGCTGGAGCCGCAGGTCTTCGAGTCGCACAAGGGGCGCGCGTCGACCGTGGCCCGGATCGAGGGGGAGGACCCCTCGCGGCCGGCCCTGCTGATCCACGGGCACACCGACGTGGTCCCGGCCAACGCCGCCGACTGGACCTACGACCCGTTCTCGGGGGAGATCGCCGACGGCTGCGTGTGGGGGCGCGGGGCGGTCGACATGAAGGACATGGACGCGATGACGCTGGCCGTCGTGCGCGACCGCATGCGCAGCGGGCGCAAGCCGCCCCGCGACATCGTGCTGGCCTTCCTGGCGGACGAGGAGGCGGGCGGCACGTACGGGGCCCGGCACCTCGTCGACAAGCACCCCGGCCTCTTCGAGGGCGTCACCGAGGCCATCGGCGAGGTCGGCGGCTTCTCCTTCACCGTGAACGAGAACCTGCGGCTGTACCTCGTGGAGACGGCCCAGAAGGGCATGCACTGGATGCGGCTCACGGTCGAGGGCACCGCGGGCCACGGCTCCATGACCAACAACGACAACGCGATCACCGAGCTGTGCGAGGCCGTCGGGCGCCTCGGCCGCCACCAGTGGCCGGTGCGGGTCACGAAGACCGTTCGGCACTTCCTCGACGAACTCTCGGACGCGCTCGGAACCCCGCTCGACCCCGACGACATGGACGCGACGCTCGCCAAGCTCGGCGGGATCGCCAAGATGGTCGGCGCGACGCTGCGCAACTCCGCGGCCCCGACGATGCTCGGTGCCGGCTACAAGGTCAACGTCATCCCCGGGCAGGCCACGGCGCACGTGGACGGCCGCTTCCTGCCGGGCTACGAGGACGAGTTCTTCGCCGACCTCGACCGGATCCTCGGCCCGCGCGTGAAGCGCGAGGACGTGCACGGGGACAAGGCCCTGGAGACGGACTTCGACGGGCGGCTCGTGGACGCCATGCAGGGCGCCCTGAAGGCCGAGGACCCGATCGCGCGGGCGGTCCCGTACATGCTCTCCGGCGGGACGGACGCCAAGTCCTTCGACGACCTCGGCATCCGCTGCTTCGGCTTCGCTCCGCTCCAGCTGCCGCCGGAGCTGGACTTCGCCGGCATGTTCCACGGCGTGGACGAGCGGGTCCCGGTGGACGGGCTGAAGTTCGGCGTCCGGGTCCTGGACCGGTTCATCGACAACGCCTGACGGGCGCCGAGCCCCCCATAACGCCGGAGATTCGGGAAGGTGTGCGGATTCCACTGAGAAGAGTGAATGCGCTCATACGCTCGTAGCCCCGGTGATCCCTCCTCGTTACAGGTGGTGCGGTCCGCGGCTGGGACCGCACTTGCCTACTAGGAGGAACAATGCTCAAGAAGGTTGTCGCCGCTGCGGCTGCCACCGGTGGTCTGGTTCTCGCGGGTGCGGGCGTGGCTGCCGCCGACGCGGGTGCCCACGGTGCGGCCATCGGCTCCCCCGGTGTCCTGTCCGGCAACGTCGTCCAGGTTCCGGTTCACATCCCGGTGAACGTCTGCGGCAACACCGTGAACGTCATCGGCCTGCTGAACCCGGCCTTCGGCAACACCTGCGTCAACGCCTGACGCTTCTGAAGTTCTGGCCCCGGAGTGCATCCAGCGCTCCGGGGCCGCCGGGCTTTTCCGGCCCGGAAGCCCACTTGTTCGGCGCGGCAGGCGGGGGAACTGTACGGCCTGCGCGTCGAACGGAACGTACACACCAGGGGACGAGTACAGATGCGACGACCGGTTCAGGTCACGAGGAAGACGTTGATCACGATGGCGGCCGCGGGCGGTGTCCTCGCGTTCGCCGGCGGTCAGGCCCAGGCGGACTCGAGTGCGTCGGGGCACGCCTCGAACTCACCGGGCCTGCTGTCCGGGAACAACGTGCAGGCGCCGGTGGACGTGCCGGTGAACGCGTGCGGCAACACGGTGACGGTGGTGGGGGGACTGAACCCGGCCTTCGGGAACCGCTGCGCCAACCAGTCGGGCAAGCCGCAGCACCCCGGCAACCCGGGCCAGCCGGGCAACCCCGGCCAGCCCGGCAACCCGGGCCAGCCCGGCAACCCCGGTAATCCGGGCAACCCCGGCCAGCCGGGCAATCCGGGTCAGCCGGGACACCCCGGCCAGCCCGGACACCCCGGCCAGCCCGGTCACCCGGGCGGTGGACACGAGGAGCCGTGCGACGACGACGAGCCCGGCCACCCCGGGAACCCCGGCACTCCGGGCGGTCACACCCCGGGCAACCCCGGCGGCCAGTCGCCGGGCAACTCCGGCACCCCGGGCGGGCACACCCCCGGCAACCCCGGTGCCGGCCCGGTCGCCCCGGGCAAGCCCGGCGCCCCGGCCACCCGCCCCGGCCAGGGGACGGAACCCGCCCTCGCCGCCACGGGCGCGGGTGACGCCATGACCGCCGGCGTGCCGCTCGCGGGCGGCCTGCTGCTGGCCGGCGCCGTGCTCTACCGGCGCGCCCGCAACGCCGCCTGACGGCCCCTCACGACGCGGGCCCCGCTCCCGGGGCCCGCGTCACCAGGTCGCGCGGACCTGGCGGATGATCCGGCGGCGCAACCGCGCGCGGCGGCTGCCGTCCCGGTACAGGGTCAGGCGGTCCAGCTCCCAGTTCCCGTATTCCGCATGGTCGGTCAGCAGTCGGGTCGCCTCCTTGCGGGGGGTCCCGCGAGGCACGTACACGTCGACGAATTCGTATTCCGGCATCGCATCTATTGTGCGGGCACCGGCCCGCTACGGATAGCGTCTGCACTATGTCTGATGCCGCTCTGCCCACTGTTGCCGAGGTACGCGCCGCCGCCGAGGCGGTCAAGGCCGCTCTCGACCGTCACCTCGCCGCGGTCGAGAGCAGGATCGGGGACGAGGACCCGGCCGTCTACGCCGCCTTCAACGAACTCGCCGCCGCGGCCGAGGAGTACGACGAACTCCTCTACGACCGCTACGACGAGGTCACCCCCTTCGAGATCCCCGCGCCCGAGACCGGTGTCCCGTACACCGGCCCCGCCGAGCCCGCCGCCTTCAGCGTGCTCATCCGCCGCGACTACGCCGTCGTCGAACCGGCGCGGCTGGTCGCCCAGGCCGAACGGGTCGCCGCCCACGACCGTGACGCCGAACTCCTCGACGGCGGCGGTACCGCCGGAGCGCTGGGCGTCCTCTTCGGGGAGTACGAGCCCGACGAGATCGCCTCCCGCTACAAGGAGTTCGGTCTGGAGGAGGGCGACTCCACCCTCTGGATCGCCGCCCTGGAGGAGGTCGCGGAACCGGGGGACTGGCTCGATTCCCCCTTCGGATCGACCGATCCGCAGGACGTACTGCACCGCTTCGACGTGAGCTCGGTCTTCGACGAGGAGCCCGACGACGCCGACGAGAACGACGCCGACGACGCCGACGGCACCGACGCCGACGAGGAGAGCGCCGCCGCGTCCGGGCTCGCCCCGGCCTGACTCACCGCCGTCCGCGCCCCGTCCGCCCTCCGGCCGGGCGGGGCACGGACGGGGCCCGCTACGGCTGCTCCTCCTGCGCGGCCGTGAGGGCCCGCAGCAGGCCCGTCAGCCGGGTCGTACGCGGCTTCGGCAGCCCCTGCGCCACCGCGCGCGGCAGCGCCTCGTCCACCCCGTGGACCACCGACAGGTGCCGCTCGGCACGCCCGAACGCCGTGTACACCCAGTCCCGGGTCAGGGTCTGCGCCGCGTCCCCGGGCAGTACGACGACCACCGCCGGCCAGCGCGCGCCGACCGCCTGGTGCGCCGTCACCGCCCAGCCGTGACGGACCTGCGCCTCCACCCGCTCCTGCGGTACGACGACCCGCGCGCCCGGCGCCTCCAGGTGCAGCCCCTGCGCGTCGGCCGACACCACCCGGGCCGGCAGCGCCCGCCCGGGGGAGGGCACGTGGACCACCCGGTCGCCGGGGTCGAAGCCGGCGAACCGGCCGGGGCCGGGGTTCAGCCGCTCCTTGAGGGCCGCGTTCAGTGCCCGGGTCCCGGCGGGACCGCCGTGGCCCGGGGTGATGACCTGCACGGCCTCCGCCGGGATCCCGAAGGCCCGCGGCACCGACTCGGCGACCAGCTGGACGGTGCGGTGCACGGCCTCGCCGGCGTCCCGCACGGGGACGATGACGACCTCCTTGCCGGGGGCGTCGACCCGGTTCAGCTCCCCGATGCCGATGCCCGACACCAGCTCGCCGACCGGGCCCGGGTCCGGGGTGCGCGACACCACCTGCGGGAAGGCGCGGGCCGCCAGTACATCGGCGAACACCCGCCCCGGTCCGGCGGATCCGAGGACCCCCGGGTCCCCGGAGAGCACCAGCCGGGCCCCGTCCGGCACCGACTCCACCAGCGCGGCCGCCGTCTCCACGTCCAGCTGGGGTGCGTCCAGGACGATCAGCAGGTCCAGGTCGAAGCGGCCGTCGGCGTCCCGCCCCGGGCCCTCCGTCCCCGCGAGCAGCCCGGCCACGGTGACGGTTCCGGGCGCCGGAGCGTGCGAGGCCAGCACGGCCCGCAGGCCCAGCTGCCGGGCGGCCCCGAGCAGCGCCGCCGCCTCGGCGCGGGAGGCCTCCCCGCCGGTGTGGGCGACCAGGCCGTGGCCCGCGACGGCCCGGACCAGCTCGGCGCCGGCGCCGACCGCCGCCGCCGACCAGTCCGCGGGGCCGCCGAAGGTGCCCGCGAGACGGGCCAGGCCGTCGGCGAGCGCCTCCTCGGCCAGGGCGTACTCCTCCAGGCCCACGAGAATCCGTACCGGCTGCTCCTCGTCCTCACCGGCGGGCGGGCCCAGCGGCTCGTGGAACACCAGCACCGTGCCCTCGCCGATGGCCGCCTCCAGGGTGTCGGCGGGGGCCGGCACCCCGTACTGGGCCAGGGCCTTCTCCAGGACCGGGGCCTCCAGGGCGGTGTGACCCTTGAGGGCGGCCTGGTCCAGCAGCCAGCCCAGCAGGGCGGCGCCGCGTCGTGCGTCGGCGGGGCCCGCCGCGGGGCCGAGCAGGGCCTGCGCGAAGCCGTCGGCCTGCGTCGGGCGGACCCCGGGGACGGCGAGGAGCCGCCAGGGATCCTCGGCGAGCTGCTCGGCGGCTCCCTCGCCGAGAGCCTCCGCGGCCTGTCCGGCCAGGGTTTCGGGGGCGCCGCCGCGGGCGAGCACGGCCCGGACGGCGCCGATGTCCCCGGCGGTGGGGGCGGGCGCGGGCGCGGGGGCCGCCGGGCGCGGCTGCGGGGGAGCGGGAGCGGCCTTGCGGGGCGCGGCGGGGGCCTCGTCGAAGTAGACGGGGGCCGCCTGGGCGCCGCTCTCCACGGCCCGTACGGCGGCCAGCAGGTCGGCGGCCTTGCCGCTGAGCTTGCCGCCGGCGTCGACGGGGCCCTCGCGCTCGGCCTTGCGGCGGGCGATGCGCTCGCGCTCGACCTTCTGCGCGGCGAGCTCGGCCTGGGCCTCGGTGAGCTCGGGCGCGGTCCCGCCGGCGTCGTGCCCCGTGGCCGGCTCCGTCGCGGGCTCCCCGGCGGTTCCCGCGGGGTCTTCCGCCGCGGCGTCCCGCCCGGTGTCCGCGGGCTCCGCCCCCGGCTCCCCGTCCGGCCCGTCCGCGCCCTCGGTGCCCTCCGGGTCTTCCGCCGCGGCGTCCCGCCCGGTGTCCGCGGGCTCCGCCCCCGGCTCCCCGTCCGGCCCGTCCGCGCCCTCGGTGCCCTCCGGGTCTTCT
>NZ_JBVHWK010000046.1:6714-22400 GCF_055569445.1 Streptomyces sp. NPDC029122
CCCTCCGGGTCTTCCGCCGCGGCGTCCCGCCCGGTGTCCGCGGGCTCCGCCCCCGGCTCCCCGTCCGGCCCGTCCGCGCCCTCGGTGCCCTCCGGGGCCTCCGGCGTTTCGGCGTCCGCCCCGTCCGGTGCGTCCACGGTGTCGGGGGCCCCGTCCCGGGGGTGGGCGGGGGCGGCTTCGTACGGGTCCTCCGCGGCAGCGGGGGTGGCGGGGTCGGGGGCCGTACTCACAGCGTGCTCCAGTCCTGATCCGGGTAGCGGTGCACGGGCGCCGACACGTCGTCCAGCGCCCGGCGGATCTCCTCCGGAAGACTAAGGGCCTCCACCGACAGCGCCGCCCCCAGCTGTGCCGACGTCCGCGCGCCCACGATGGGGGCGGTGACCCCCGGCCGGTCGCGGATCCAGGCCAGCGCCACCTGGAGCGGGGTGACCGCGAGGCCCTGCGCGGCCGTGACGACGGCGTCCACGATGCGGCCCGCCGCCTCGTCCAGGTACGGCTCCACGAGCGCGGCCAGCGACGGCGACGCGCCCCGGGAGTCGGCCGGGGTGCCGTCGCGGTACTTGCCCGTCAGCACCCCCCGGCCCAGCGGGGAGGAGGGGAGCAGGCCGACGTCCAGGTCCCGGGCCGCCGGCAGCACCTCGCGCTCGACGCCCCGCTGGAGCAGCGAGTACTCCATCTGGGTCGAGGCCAGCCGGGTCCGCGTTCCCGGTGCGGCGAGCTGCCACGTGGCGGCCTTCGCCAGCTGCCAGCCGCTGAAGTTGGACACCCCCGCGTACCGGGCCCGGCCGCTGGCTACGGCCAGGTCCAGCGCCTGGAGGGTCTCCTCGAGCGGGGTCCGCGGGTCGAAGGCGTGCACCTGCCACAGGTCCACGTAATCGGTGCCCAGCCGGTCCAGGGAGTCGTCCAGGGCGCTCAGCAGGTGCCGTCGCGAGCCGTCGAACCGCCGGTCGGGGTCGGGGACGCTGCCCGACTTGGTCGCGATGACCAGGTCCCGGCGCGGAACGAGGGAGCCCACCAGCTGCCCGAGGAGGTACTCCGCCTCCCCGTCGCCGTACACGTCGGCCGTGTCGACGAGCGTGCCGCCCGCCTCCCAGAACGTCTTCAACTGCTCGGCGGCGGCTTCCTCGCCGGTGTCACGGCCCCAGGTCAGGGTGCCGAGGCCGATCCGGGAGACGCGCAGTCCGGTGCGGCCGAGATGCCTCTGCTCCATGAGCGCTGAGACTACTGGGGCGCTGACGCGGGGCCGTGGGGCGCGCTACAGTCCCCGCAGACCCACGTTACTGATCGGTAAACCGGCACCTTCGTTAGGGGACGACACATGCGGCTCGGCATCAATCTCGGCTACTGGGGTGCGGGCATGGACGCCGACAACCTCGCCGTCGCCCAGGAGGCCGACCGCCTCGGATACGACGTCTGCTGGGCCGCCGAGGCCTACGGCTCCGACGCGGCGACCGTACTGGCCTGGGTGGCCGCCCAGACGGAGCGGATCGACGTCGGCTCGGCCATCTTCCAGATCCCCGCCCGCCAGCCGGCGATGACGGCGATGACCGCCGCCACCCTGGACTCGCTCACCAAGGGCCGCTTCCGCCTCGGCCTCGGCGTGTCCGGCCCGCAGGTCTCCGAGGGCTGGTACGGCGTGAAGTTCGACAAGCCGCTCGCCCGGACCCGCGAGTACGTGGAGATCGTCCGCAAGGCCATGTCCCGCGAACGGCTGAGCCACGACGGCGAGCACTGGACCCTCCCGCTGCCCGGCGGTCCCGGCAAGCCGCTCAAGCTGACCGTGCACCCCGAGCGCCCGCACATCCCGCTCTACATCGCCGCCATCGGCCCGAAGAACCTGGAGCAGACCGGCGAGATCGCCGACGGCGCCCTGCTGATCTTCCCGGCCGCCGAGCACCTGGAGGAGACGGCCCTGCGGCACATCCGCGCGGGCCGCGAGAAGGCCGGTCTGACGATGGACGGCTTCGACGTCTGCCCGACGGTGCCGCTGGCCCTCGGCGATGACGTGAAGGCCCTCGCCGACGTGTTCCGCCCCTACACCGCCCTGTACGTCGGCGGCATGGGCAGCGCCAAGCAGAACTTCTACAACCAGCTCGCCCAGCGCATGGGCTACGAGAAGGAGGCCGCCGAGATCCAGGCCAAGTACCTGGGCGGCGACAAGGACGGGGCGGCCGCCGCTGTCCCGCACTCGCTGATCGACTCCACCACGCTGCTCGGCTCCGTGGAGCGGATCGCGGACGGAATGCGCGCCTACGCCGAGGCCGGGGTCACCACGCTCACCCTGGCCCCGGCCGGCTTCACCCTCGACGAGCGGATCGCCGCCCTGCGCGCCGGTACCGAGGCCCTGGAGATCGCCGGTCTCGCCTGACGCACGGGACCCGGGCGCCGCCGGACGGAGCCCGGCGCGGTGGTGCGGGTGGCGGGGTGGAGAAGGTCAGCGGCCGTGGTGGGGGCTCGGGGGGTCTTCCCCGCCACGGCCGACACAGCGAACAACGCCGGGCCCGCCCCCGGGGTTACGCCCCGCCGGGGGTCCGCCGGTTTCGTTCATTCGGCCGACTACGGCGCCCCATCGGTTGCCCGCCCGATCGATCCGCATTTGACTCGTCGTATGCTCTCCGCCCGCAGCCTGTTCCAGGAGATCGTCGACCACGACGACTCCTTCCAGCTGTTCTGCTCCATCGCCGCCGGCGGGGAGTCGCAGGGCGGCTGGGAGAACGCCCGGATCGCCGCCCTGGTACCCGAGGGCATGCGCGACCTCGCCCCCAAGATCACCCGGCACGGCGCCGACGAGGACAAGCACGGCCGGATCTTCCAGGCCCTGCTGCGCAAGCGCGGCCTGCCCCCTGTCCCCGTACCCCCTGAGACCGACTACACGATGCTGCTGGAACGCCGCGGCATCGGCCTCGCCCACGACAAGCTGCGCCGCGACGAGGCCCTGCGCGAGGAGGACATCGTCGTCTACCTCGCCCACAGCCGGGTCACCGAGCAGCGGGCCGCCGACCAGATGGCCGTGCTGCTGCGCCACTTCGGCGACCACCCCGAGGTCGGCAAGGCCGTCCTCGCCATCAGCCGCGACGAGGACAACCACCTCGCCTACTGCCACGAGGAACTGCTGCGCCTCGCCCGCGAAGGGCACGGCCGGACCATCCAGCGGGTCCTGCGCGAGAGCGCCCTCGCCGAGATCGCCGTCTACCGGGACGTGAGCCTGGCCGTCATGGAGCACATGGGCCGGCTGCTGCGCTGGCCCGCGCCCAAGGCCGCCGCGCTCGCCGCCGGCATCCGCGCGGTGTACGGGTACGAGCGCTTCTGCGGCTGGCACCGCATGGTCAGCCTCCGCCCCCCGGAGCGCACGAACCCGCTGGGCCGCGTACCGGGCGCCGCCTCCCACGGCTTCGCCCGGGCCTAGCCGGGGGTGTCCGGGCCGCCTCAGAGCCAGCCGCGCCGCTTGAACATCCGGTGCAGGGCCAGGCACACGCCCACCATCAGCAGCACCACCGCCGGATAGCCCCAGGACTGCCCGAGCTCCGGCATGTGCTCGAAGTTCATCCCGTAGACCCCCGCCACCATCGTGGGAACGGCCGCCATGGCCGCCCACGCCGAGATCTTGCGCATGTCGTCGTTCTGCCGGACGCCCATCTGCGCCAGGTGCGCGGCCAGCGCGTCCGACAGCAGCCGGTCCAGCCCCTCGATGTACTCGCTGGCCTTCGTCAGGTGGTCGGCGACGTCCCGGAAGAAGGGCCGGGCGTGCTCGTGCACGAACGGCACCTCGCCGAAGGCCAGCCGGTCCATCGGCTGGAGCAGCGGGCTCGTCGCCCGGCGGAACTCCAGTACCTGCCGCTTGAAGCCGTAGATCCGGGCCGCGGTGTTCTTCGACTCCGAGGGGCTCGGCGCGAACACCTCCGCCTCCAGCTCCTCCAGGTCCGCCTGGAGTTCCGCCGCCACCTCGATGTAGTGGTCCACCACCGCGTCCGACACCGCGTACAGCACCGCCGTCGGGCCGTGCCGCAGCACGTCCGGATCCTGCTCCAGCCGGTGCCGCACGGCCGCCAGCGCGGCCCCCTCGCCGTGCCGGACCGTGACCACGAAGGAGTCGCTGATGAACACCATCAGCTCGCCCGTGGTCACCGTGTCCGCGTCGTCGTCGTAGATCACCGGCTTGAGGACCACGAACAACGAGTCGTCGTACACCTCCAGCTTCGGACGCTGGTGCGCGGTCAGGGCGTCCTCCACCGCCAGCGCGTGCAGGCCGAACTCCCGGCTCACACGGTCGAACTCCTCCGCCGTCGGCTCGTGCATGCCGACCCACAGGAAGGCGTCACCGTAGGCCCGGGCCTCCTCCAGCACCTCGGAGAAGTCCCCGGCCGCCTCCGAGCGGCGGCCGTCCCGGTACATCGCGCAGTCGACAATCACGCCGGGCATTCTTCCCCCACCCGCGCCCGCCCGCACGTCGACGCCACCGCATACCCTGCATGCATGGCCACGCTGATCCTCGTACGACACGGGCGGTCCACCGCCAACACCGCTGGACTGCTCGCCGGATGGACCCCGGGAGTGGCCCTCGACGAACACGGCGCCGGGCAGGCCGCCGCACTGCCCGGCCGGCTGGACGGGATCCCGCTCGCGGCCGCCGTCTCCAGCCCGCTCCAGCGCTGCCGGGAGACCCTGGCCCCGCTGCTCGCGGCCCGCCCCGGGCTGCCCCTGCACACCGACGAGCGGATCGGCGAGTGCCACTACGGCGACTGGTCGGGCCGCAAGCTCTCCGAACTCGTCGACGAACCCCTCATGAAGATCGTCCAGCAGCACCCCTCGGCCGCCTCCTTCCCCGGCGGCGAGTCCATGCGCGCCATGCAGGCCCGCGCCGTGGACGCCGTACGCGAATGGAACACGCGGATCGAGGAGGAGCACGGCGCCGGCGCCGTCTTCCTCATGTGCTCCCACGGCGACATCATCAAGTCCCTCGTCGCCGACGCCCTCGGCATGCACCTGGACCTCTTCCAGCGGATCCACGTCGACCCCTGCTCGGTCACCGCCATCCGCTACACCACCACCCGACCCTTCCTGCTGCGCCTCGGCGACACCGGCGACCTCGCCGCGCTGGTCCCGCAGCCGGCCGCCTCCGACGGGTCCGACGCCGAGGGCGGTGGCGACGCGGTCGTGGGCGGCGGCGCGGGCGCGGCCTGATCGAACGGCGCAGTAGGGTGGCAGGGCCAGCAACACGTGCGCAGCCCTGCCCCTGCCTCAGACTTGGAGACCGGTCGTGCCCCGTCAGGTGTTCCTTTACGACCCCCCGGACCGCTTCGTGGCCGGCACGGTCGGTCTGCCTGGACGCCGCACCTTCTTCCTCCAGGCCTCCGCGGGCGCCCGCGTCACCAGCGTCTCCCTGGAGAAGACCCAGGTCGCGGCGCTGGCCGAGCGCATGGACGAACTGCTCGACGAGGTCGTACGGCGGACCGGCGGCAACGCGCCCGTCCCGGCCGTCGCCCCGTCCGAGGCGTCCGACACCGCACCGCTGGACGTCCCCGTCGAGGAGGAGTTCCGCGTCGGCACCATGGCGCTCGCCTGGGACGGCGAGGAGCAGCGGATGATCGTCGAGGCCCAGGCGCTCGTCGAACTCGACGCCGACTCCGAGGAGGACCTCGCCGAGGCCGAGGAGCGCCTGCTCCAGGACGAGGAGAACGGCCCGCCGATGCTGCGGGTCCGGCTCTCCGGCGCCCAGGCCCGCGCCTTCGCCAAGCGGGCGCTCGACGTGGTCAACGCGGGCCGCCCGCCGTGCCCCCTGTGCAGCCTGCCCCTCGACCCCGAGGGCCACGTGTGCCCCCGCCAGAACGGGTACCGGCGCCAGGTGTGAGCGAGGTGATCCCGATAGAGGAGCTGCTGACCCGCGGCGAGCTCACCGTCCGCGGCCGCATCGCCGAGGCCTCCAACGCGGTCCTGCTGTGCACCGTCGCCCACGAGGGGCGCAGCGTCGAGTGCGTCTACAAGCCCGTCAAGGGCGAGCGGCCCCTGTGGGACTTCCCCGACGGGAACCTCGCCCGGCGGGAGCGCGCCGCCTACCTGGTCTCCGAGGCCACCGGGTGGGGGCTGGTGCCCACCACCGTGCTGCGCGACGGCCCGTACGGAGAGGGCATGGTCCAGCACTGGATCGACGCCGGAGAGCCGCCGGAGCCCGGGCTCCTCGCGCTCGTCGAGGGGGAGGAGGCGGGGGAGGGCTGGAAGCCGGTCGCCTTCGCCGAGGTCGGGGAGGGCCGCACCGCCCTCCTGGTGCACGCCGACGACCCCCGGCTGCGCCGTCTCGCCATCCTCGACGCGGTGATCAACAACGGTGACCGCAAGGGCGGCCACCTGCTGCCCGCGCCGGACGGGCGGCTCTACGGGATCGACCACGGAGTGACCTTCCACACCGAGGACAAGCTGCGCACCCTGCTGTGGGGCTGGGCGGGGGAGCCGCTGACCCCGGAGGCCCGGTCGGTACTGTCCTCCCTGGAGGCCCAGCTCGCCGACGGGGCGGGGCTCGCCACCCGGCTGGCCGAGCTGATCACCCCGGTCGAGCTGGCGGCCGTACGGGCCCGCGTGGCCCAGCTGCTGCGCGAGGGCAAGCACCCGCAGCCGTCCGGGCAGTGGCCGGCGATCCCCTGGCCACCCGTCTGAGCAGGCCCGCCGGTGAGGCCGGACGCACAGAACCGGCCGGACCGCAAGAGTGCCGATCAAGCCAACAGTGCTGGTCCCATTCGTTCGCGGAACACTCGTCCGGTTAGGCTCGAGCCATGCATGCCTGGCCCGCTTCTGAGGTCCCCGCCCTGCCCGGCAAGGGCCGCGACCTCCAGATCCACGACACCGCGACCCAAGGGACGATCACCCTCGCCCCCGGTCCCGTCGCCCGCCTCTACGTCTGCGGGATCACCCCGTACGACGCGACCCACATCGGTCACGCGGCGACCTACAACGCGTTCGACCTCGTGCAGCGCGTGTGGCTCGACAACAAGCGGCAGGTCCACTACGTCCAGAACGTCACGGACGTGGACGATCCTCTGCTGGAGCGGGCGCTGCGCGACGGGCACGACTGGACCGAGCTCGCCGAGCGCGAGACGGCCCTCTTCCGCGAGGACATGACCGCCCTGCGCATGCTGCCGCCGCAGCACTACATCGGCGCCGTCGAGGCCATACCCGGCATCGTGCCGCTGGTCGAGCGGCTCCGTGACGCGGGCGCCGCGTACGAGCTCGAAGGCGACGTCTACTTCTCGGTGGAGTCCGACCCGAACTTCGGCGGGGTCTCCCACCTCGACGCCCGGGCGATGCGTGCGCTGTCCGCCGAGCGCGGCGGCGACCCGGACCGCCCGGGCAAGAAGAACCCCCTCGACCCGATGCTGTGGATGGCCGCACGGCCGGGCGAGCCGAGCTGGGACGGCGCCTCCCTGGGCCCGGGCCGGCCCGGCTGGCACATCGAGTGCGTGGCCATCGCCCTGGACCACCTGGGCATGGGCTTCGACATCCAGGGCGGCGGCTCCGACCTGGCGTTCCCGCACCACGAGATGGGCGCCTCGCACGCGCAGGCCCTGACGGGCGAGTTCCCGATGGCCAAGGCGTACGTCCACGCGGGCATGGTCGCCCTGAACGGCGAGAAGATGTCGAAGTCCAAGGGCAACCTGGTCTTCGTCTCGGCGCTGCGGCGCGCCGGTGTGGACCCGGCGGCCATCCGCCTGGCCCTCCTCGCGCACCACTACCGGGCCGACTGGGAATGGACCGACGACGTCCTCACGGAGGCGCAGGCCCGCCTCGCGCGCTGGCGCGCGGCGGTCTCCCGCCCGGACGGCCTTCCGGCCGAGGCGCTCGTCGAGGAGGTCCGGGAGGCCCTCTCCCGCGACCTGGACGCACCGGCCGCGCTGGCCGCCGTGGACCGCTGGGTGGACGCCCAGAACGCCTCGGACGGCGACGACGAAACCGCCCCGGGTCTGGTCTCCCGCACGGTGGACGCGCTGCTGGGCGTGGCCCTGTAGCATCCGCGCCGATGCCCCTGGACTCCGTCGGAGCCGGGGGCATCCCCGTACCCGGGGCCGGGGGCCGGGGCGGCTGCCTGCGGCGCCGGCCCCTCCCCGCCCTTCAACCGTTCTCGCCCTCAGCCGCCGGGCGCGGCTACGCACACGCGCTACCGCGCCGCGCCTCACACGCCGGCGGGGATGTGGACGGCCCCGCCGGCGTGTGAGACGCGGAGGCTGGGGCTCCGGCCCCGCCCCGCGGCGCTACGCATCCGGGGTGTCGCCCGGCTCGTCCGGCTCCGGCGGGGCCGCCGGGGGCTGCGGGTCCTCCGCGGAAGGGTCCCGGCGGCGCTGCGGCCGGGTCAGCCCGCTGGAGGTGTCCCGCAGGTACGACCCGTCACCCTGCTGCTCCGCGGCGGCGGACGGGCCCCGCCGCCGCAGGTACCGCTCGAACTCCCGGGCGATCGCGTCCCCCGACGCCTCCGGCAGGTCCGCGGTGTCCCGCGCCTCCTCCAGCGTCTGGACGTACTCCGCCACCTCGCTGTCCTCGGCGGCCAGTTGGTCCACGCCCAGCTGCCACGCCCGGGCGTCCTCCGGCAGTTCGCCGAGCGGGATCCGGAGGTCGATCAGGTCCTCCAGCCGGTTCAGCAGCGCCAGGGTCGCCTTCGGGTTCGGCGGCTGGGAGACGTAGTGCGGCACCGCGGCCCACAGCGACACCGCCGGAACCCCGGCGTGCGTACAGGCCTCCTGGAGGACGCCCACGATCCCCGTCGGGCCCTCGTACTTCGTCTCCTCCAGGTCCATCGTCCGCGCGAGGTCCGCGTCCGAGGTGACCCCGCTCACCGGCACCGGCCGGGTGTGCGGGGTGTCGCCGAGCAGCGCGCCCAGGATGACGACCATCTCGACGCCCAGCTCGTGCGCGAAGCCGAGCAGCTCGTTGCAGAACGACCGCCAGCGCATGGACGGTTCGATGCCCCGCACCAGCACCAGGTCGCGCGGCTTCGCGCCGCCGATCCGGACCACCGACAGCCGCGTCGTCGGCCAGGTGATCTTCCTGACGCCGTTGTCCAGCCACACCGTCGGCCGGTTGACCTGGAAGTCGTAGTAGTCCTCGGCGTCCAGCGCCGCGAAGACCTCGCCCTTCCACTCCCGGTCCAGGTGCGCCACCGCACCGGAGGCGGCGTCACCCGCGTCGTTCCAGCCCTCGAACGCGGCCACCATGACCGGGTCGATCAGCTCGGGCACGCCCTCAAGCTCGATCACCCAGGTCTCCTTCCGAAGTTCCTTGCCCACGTGGGCCAGCCTAAGCCTTTGTGGGACGTCGGCCACAGCCCACGACAGAGGGGCGGTTCCCCTCGGAACCGCCCCTCTTCCCCACCTGCGTACGAGCTATGCCTTGGGGCTCAGCATCTCCTCGACGCGGGCCCGTACGGCCTCGTCGTCCAGGCCGCGGACCGTCACCGTCGTACGGCGGCGCAGCACGTCGTCGACCGTCTCGGCCCACTCGTTGTCACGGGCGTAGGCGACCTGCGCCCAGATCTCCGGACCGTCCGGGTGGATGCGCTCGGCCAGCGCCGGGTCCTCGTTCGCCAGGCGGGCGATGTCGAAGGCCAGGGAGCCGTAGTGGGAGGCCAGGTGGCGCGCGGTGAGCGGGTCCATGCGGGTGCCGGGCTCGCGGTCCACCAGCAGCCGGTGCGCGACCGCGTTGGGGTTGGCGACACCGGGCAGGGGGACGCGGCGCACGAGCGACTTCACCGGCTCCATGTCCTCGGTCAGCGGGCTGCCGGGGAGCTTGGCGAGCTTGTCCATGACCACGCGGCCGATGTGGCGGTACGTGGTCCACTTGCCGCCGGCCACCGACAGCATGCCGCCCGCGCCCTCGGAGACCACCGTCTCGCGCTTGGCCTTCTCGACGCCGCCGGGACCGCCGGGCAGCACGCGCAGACCGGCGAAGGCGTACGTCATCAGCGAGCGGTCGAGGTCGGCGTCCTTGATGGAGAACGCGGCCTCGTCCAGGATCTGCTGGATGTCCTTCTCGGTGGCGCGCACGTCCGCCGGGTCGCCCTCGTACACCTCGTCGGTGGTGCCGAGCAGCAGCTGGTCCTCCCACGGGAGGGCGAAGGTGATGCGGTACTTGTCGATCGGGGTGGCCATGGCGGCCTTCCACGGCGACTTGCGCTTCATGACGATGTGCGCGCCCTTGGAGAGGCGGATCGACGGCATCGCGTGCTTGTCTTCCATGCGCCGCAGGTGGTCCACCCACGGGCCGGTGGCGTTGAGCACGACGCGCGCGTCGACTCCGAACTCCGTACCGTCGAGGCGGTCCTTGAGCTCGGCGCCCGAGACCCGGCCGCGCGTCATGCGCAGGCCGGTGACCTCGGCGTGGTTGAGGACGACCGCGCCGGACTCGACGGCCGCGCGGACCGTCATCACGGCGACGCGGGAGTCGTTCATCTGGTGGTCGTAGTAGACGGCGACGGCCTTCAGGTTGTCCGTCTTGAGGCCGGGGTTGTCGGCGACGGCACGGGCCGGGGATATCACCTTGCCCATGCCGTCGCCGAAGGCCGAGAGGGCGGAGTAGGCGAAGACGCCCGCGCCCAGCTTGGCCGCACCCACCGGACCGCCCTTGTAGACCGGCAGGTAGAACGTGAGCGGGTTGACCAGGTGCGGGGCCACGTCCTTGGCCAGCACCCGCCGCTCGTGGTGGTTCTCCGCCACCAGCTTGACCGCACCGGTCTGCAGGTAGCGCAGACCGCCGTGGACGAGCTTCGAGGAGGCCGAGGAGGTGGCGCCGGCGAAGTCGCCGGCGTCCACCATGGCAACCCGCAGACCCGACTGCGCGGCGTGCCAGGCCACCGAGGTGCCCAGGATCCCACCGCCGATGACCAGCAGGTCGTACGTGGCCTTCGAGAGCTGCTCGCGGGTCTCCGCGCGGCTCGCGTTGGCACCGGAAGTCGGGTGCGTACCCAGGGTGGGGACGCGCTGCAGGGTGCTCATATTTCTTTCAGCTCCTCGTCGATTGACTCAGCTGGTGCGTCAGCTGGCGTCTTCGTCGTCGATCCAGCCCATGGACCGCTCGACGGCCTTGAGCCAGTTCTTGTACTCGCGGTCCCGCTGGTCGGCGGGCATCCGCGGGGTCCACTCCGCCGCGCGCCGCCAGTTGGCGCGCAGGGCGTCGGTGTCGGGCCAGAAGCCGACGGCCAGGCCGGCGGCGTAGGCGGCGCCGAGGCAGGTGGTCTCGGCGACCATCGGGCGCACCACGGGTGCGTCCAGGAAGTCCGAGAGGGTCTGCATCAGCAGGTTGTTGGAGGTCATGCCGCCGTCGACCTTGAGGGCCGCCAGCTCGACGCCGGAGTCCTTGGTCATGGCGTCGGTGATCTCGCGGGTCTGCCAGGCGGTGGCCTCCAGGACGGCACGGGCGATGTGCGCCTTGGTGACGTACCGGGTGAGGCCGGCGATCACACCGCGGGCGTCGGAGCGCCAGTACGGGGCGAACAGGCCGGAGAAGGCCGGCACGAAGTAGGCGCCGCCGTTGTCCTCGACCGAGAGCGCGAGGGTCTCGATCTCTGCCGCGGTCTTGATCATGCCCATCTGGTCGCGCATCCACTGGACGAGCGAGCCGGTGACGGCGATCGAGCCCTCCAAGGCGTAGACCGGCTTCTGGTCGCCGATCTGGTAGCCGACCGTGGTCAGCAGGCCGCTGTAGGAGTTGATGATCTTGTCGCCGGTGTTCATCAGCATGAACGTGCCGGTGCCGTACGTGGACTTCGCCTCGCCCTCGGCGAAACAGGTCTGGCCGAAGAGCGCGGCCTGCTGGTCACCGAGCGCGGAGGCGACCGGGACGCCGGCGAGGACGCCGTCCTTGACGTGGCCGTAGACCTCGGCGGAGGACTTGATCTCGGGGAGCACGTTGAGCGGGACGCCCATCGACTCCGCGATCTTCTCGTCCCAGGCCAGGGTGTGCAGGTTCATCAGCATGGTGCGCGAGGCGTTGGTGACGTCGGTGACGTGCGCACCGCCCTGGGCCCCACCGGTGAGGTTCCAGATGACCCAGGAGTCCATGGTGCCGAAGAGGATGTCGCCGGCCTCGGCGCGCTCGCGCAGGCCCTCGACGTTGTCGAGCAGCCAGCGGACCTTCGGGCCCGCGAAGTAGCTCGCCAGCGGCAGGCCGGTCTCGCGGCGGAAGCGGTCCTGGCCGACGTTGCGGCCGAGCTCCTTGCACAGGGAGTCGGTGCGGGTGTCCTGCCAGACGAGCGCGTTGTGCACCGGCTCGCCGGTGTTCTTGTCCCACAGGACGGTGGTCTCGCGCTGGTTGGTGATGCCGACGGCCTTGACGTCGGCGGAGGTGATCTCCGCCTTGGCGATGGCGCCGGCGACGACCTCCTGGACGTTGGTCCAGATCTCGACGGCGTCGTGCTCCACCCAGCCCGGCTTCGGGAAGATCTGCTCGTGCTCCTTCTGGTCGACGGCGACGATCCGGCCGTCGCGGTCGAAGACGATGCAGCGGGAGGAGGTGGTGCCCTGGTCGATCGCGGCGATGAAGGGGCCGGTGCTGCTGGTCATGATGGCTGCTCCTGGCAGGTCTGTTGAGTAGGCGGAATCAGGAGGGCGATGCGGATCTTACGAACGCGGCCGAAGCTGATCAGGCGAACGCGATGTTGTACAGACCGCCGGCAAGCGCGGCACCGACGAGCGGGCCGACGACCGGGATCCAGGAGTAACCCCAGTCCGAGCCGCCCTTGTTGGGCAGCGGGAGCAGGGCGTGGACGATGCGGGGACCGAGGTCACGGACCGGGTTGATGGCGTATCCGGTCGGACCGCCCAGCGAGAGGCCGATGCCGACGACCACGAAGGAGGTGATCAGGACACCGATGACGCCGAGGCCCTTGCCGCCGTCCTGGAGGCCCTGGGTCAGGATCGCCAGGACGAGGACGAAGGTGCCGATGATCTCCGTCGTGAGGTTCTGGGCGACGTTGCGGATCTCCGGGCCGGTCGAGAAGATGCCGAGCACCGGGCCGGCGACGTCGTGCGGGTGCGGGTCCTCGGGACCGAGCTTGGCGTCGCGGATGTGCTCCGGGTCCGCCAGGTGGGCCCGGAACTGGCCGTAGTAGGTGATCCACATCAGGACCGCGCCGAGCATGGCGCCGAGCAGCTGGCCCGCGAAGTAGACGGGGACGTCACCCCACTCGCCGGTCTTGACGGCGATGCCGACGGTGACCGCCGGGTTGAGGTGCGCGCCGGAGAGCGGCGCGGAGACGTAGGCGGCGATCAGGACCGCGAAGCCCCAGCCGAAGGTGATCGCGAGCCAGCCCGCGCCGCGGGCCTTGGAGCTCTTGAGCGTGAGGGCGGCGCAGACGCCACCGCCGAGCAGTGTGAGCAGGGCGGTACCGATGGTCTCGCCGATGAAGATGTCGGAGCTGGACACCCGCGACTCCTTTGTCTTACGTCCAGGGGTGGGCGGACACCGGGTCCCTCCGGTGGTCCGCACACTCGGTGAGTGCTTCACCGGTCCATGGCCTCGCCATACCCTAACGCGTATTGCCGGTAGGTGTTCGACAATGCCGACCGATGAACGGCAGTTTTCCGCCTGGGTGAAGAACGCGTCAAGGCCTGACCAGGTCAAGAACCGGATCGTTACCACTCGGTACGATCGCCCAAATCAGGCCAATGGATGATCGAAATACGACAAAGTCCACCCGAACGGCACGCGAAGCGGCCATCGGGTGGACCGAATGGATCAGGTCAAGCTCAGAACCGGCCCGCGCCGAGATCGCGGGAAACCGACCGCGCGCAGTCCCGTACGGACGCCACCAGAGCCGCGTGCGGCTCCCCGGACTCCCCGCAGACCCGCTCCACGGCGCCCGCGACGGCCACCGCCCCGACCGGCATCCTCCGCCGGTCGTGGATGGGCGCCGCCACCGAGGCGATCCCCTCCCAGGTCTCCTCCACGTCCGCCGCCCAGCCGCGCGCCCGGGTCAGGTCCAGGACCTCCTCGAAACCGGCCGCGTCGGTCACCGTGCGCGGCGTGAAGGCCTCGCGCTCCCCGTCCACGGCTTCCGTGTGCGCCACCGGGTCGTACGCCGACAGCACCTTGCCCAGCGCCGTGGAGTGCAGCGGCTGCATCGCCCCCACCTCCAGCACTTGCCGGCTGTCGTCCGGCCGGAACACGTGGTGCATGATCAGCACCCCGCTCTGGTGCAGTACGCCCACGTACACGCTCTCGCCGCTCGCACGCGCCAGGTCGTCCGTCCACACCAGCGCACGCGCCCGCAGCTCGTGCACGTCCAGATAGCTGTTGCCCAGCCGCAGCAGCTCCGCGCCCAGCTGATAGCGCCCGGAGGCCGGATCCTGCTCCACGAAGCCCTCGGCCTGCAGCGTGCGCAGGATCCCGTGCGCCGTGCCCTTGGCCAGGCCCAGGGAGGACGCCACGTCCGAGAGACCCAGCCGGCGTTCCCCGCCGGCCAGGAGCCGCAGCATCGCAGCGGCTCGTTCGAGCGACTGGATGTTCCGTGCCATCGCGCAGCCTCCTGCTGACGTAGTTCGACAATGCTGAACACTATCGGTCGATGCCGACCTCGTGCGTGGTTGGGTGGCTCCATGGTGCGGCGCGCCCGACGCACCCTCCCACGAGGCACCCGCACCGCGCGCACGAGGCGGCCGGGAGGCCCCCGCGCCACCCCAGCGCAAAGAATGCAGTCCGCCACGTGGGACGCCCTCACCGGGTCCGCCGCCGCGCGGTTACCCTGACCGCGTGCACCCTTGACACAGAGGGTGCAAAGCCGACAGCCGTCGCAGCCCAGGGAGCACAACCATGGCCTCGTTGCCGAACCTGCCCGCAGACACCCAGAACCGGGCCGATGCCCTCCGGGAGGCGCTCGCGACCCGCGTGGTCGTCGCCGACGGAGCCATGGGAACGATGCTCCAGGCGCAGGACCCCACGCTGGAGGACTTCCAGCAGCTGGAGGGCTGCAACGAGGTCCTGAACGTCACCCGCCCCGACATCGTCCGCTCGGTCCACGAGGCGTACTTCTCGGTGGGCGTGGACTGCGTCGAGACCAATACCTTCGGTGCGAACTACGCGGCCCTGGCCGAGTACGACATCCCCGAGCGCAACTTCGAGCTGTCCGAGGCCGGCGCCCGCATCGCCCGCGAGGTCGCGGACGAGTTCACCGCCTCCACCGGGCAGCAGCGCTGGGTACTGGGCTCCATGGGACCCGGTACCAAGCTGCCGACGCTCGGCCACATCACCTACGCGCAGATCCGTGACGCCTACCAGATCAACGCGGAGGGTCTGATCTCCGGCGGCGCGGACGCGCTGCTCGTCGAGACCACCCAGGACCTCCTCCAGACCAAGTCCTCCATCATCGGCGCCCGCCGCGCCATGGAGGCCCTCGGCGTCACCGTCCCGCTCATCTGCTCCGTCACCGTCGAGACCACCGGCACGATGCTGCTGGGTTCGGAGATCGGTGCGGCGCTGACGGCGTTGGAGCCGTTGGGGATCGACATGATCGGTCTGAACTGTGCGACGGGTCCGGCGGAGATGAGTGAGCACCTGCGGTATCTGGCGCGCAACGCCCGCATCCCGTTGTCGTGCATGCCGAACGCGGGTCTGCCGGTCCTGACGAAGGGCGGGGCGCATTATCCGCTGTCGGCGGCCGAGCTGGCGGATGCGCAGGAGACGTTCGTGCGTGAGTACGGGCTGTCGCTGGTGGG
>NZ_JBVHWK010000047.1:0-19163 GCF_055569445.1 Streptomyces sp. NPDC029122
CCCCCCCCACCCCCCCCCCCCCCCCCCCCCCCCCCCCCCCCCCCCCCCCCCCCCCCGCCCGGGCTCCTCTGCCTTTCGGCAGAGGAACGGATCCACCGCGAGGCTCACGCCGCCGCGGGCGCCGGCATCAATACTGGTCAGCGTGGTCCGCATCCCCTTCTTCCGCCGTCCCGCCCGCAGCGTCCCGTCCGGGGCCCTGCCGTCCGGGTGCGCGCGTACGGCGGCCGGGACCGCCGGCGTGGCCCTGCTGGGGCTGGGCGTGTTCGCGGCCGTCGCGGCTCTCGGGCTCGTGCGTCACCCGTCCCTGCAGCTGCTGGTGATCCTTCTCGGCGCCGGGCTCTTCCCGCTGCGCGGCCGGTTCCCCGGGCCGGTGCTGCTGGCGCTGGCCGCCCTGACCGGGCTGGCGAGCGGTGTCGGACCCCTCGCGGCGGTGGCCGCGTACGCCCTGGCGCGGCGCACCGCCGTGGCCCGGCAGCGGGCCCGGCTGCTGGCCGCGGCGGGCTGCCTCCTCGTGGCGGTGGCGACGGCGGCCGCGCCGGCGGCCGGTCCGGGTCGGGTGCCGTACGGTCTGGCACTGGGCCTGGTGCTGGCCCCGACCGCGGTGATCGTGCCGGGGCTGGTCGGTACGGCGCAGGGGCAGCAGCGGCGCCTGGTACGGGCCCTGCGCGAGCGCGGGGACGCGGCGGAACGGGCGCGCCGGGCGGCGGACAGCGAGGCCCGCACCCATGAGCGTTCGCGCATCGCCGCCGAGATGCACGACCTGCTCGGGCACCGGCTCAGCCTGATCTCGCTGCACGCGGGCGGGCTGGAGATGGCCCTCGGCCGGGCGGACCCCGAGCTGCGCGAGGAGGCCGTCCTGGTGCGGCGGACCACCCGCGACGCGATGCGCGAGCTGCGGCAGGTCCTCGGGGTGCTCGGGCCGCTGGGCCGGGACGCCGGGCCGGACGTCCTGACGGCCGCGACGGGCACCCGCGCCGACATCGCGGCGCTGGTGGCGGAGTCCCGCGACGGCGGGGTCGCCGTGCGGCTGGACTGGACGGGCCCGGACCTCGACGCCCGTCCGGCGGCGGTGCGCCGGGCGGCGCACCGGGTGGTGCGCGAGGCCCTGACCAACGTCCACCGGTACGCCCCGTCGGCGCACGTCACCGTGAGCGTCACCCACCACGGGGAAGCGGTACGGATCACGGTGCGCAACGGGGCGCCGCCCGGGCCCGCCGTCGCCGGCGCCGGGGACGCGGACGTGGGCACCGGGCGCGGGCTCACCGGCCTCAGGGAGCGCGTGGAACTCCTCGGCGGAGCCTTCGACGCCGCCCCGCTGCCCTCCGGCGGGTTCCGGGTGGACGCGGCCCTGCCGGCGGAGCCCGGTGACGCCCTCGTCCCGGAGCCGTCCGCCGGCCCGTACACCGCCGGGCCGGACGCCACCGCTCCCGGCCCTCGGGGCGCCGGCTCCGAGGGCGGCGCCGCGAACACCCTGACGCTGGCCCTCGGTCTCGGGGCGCTGTGCGTGCTGATGGCCCTCGGGACCGCCTTCGTGTACGGCAGCGCGCCCCGGCGGGACGCGGGACCGCGCCCCTTGCCCCGGGTCGGCATGACGTACGCGGACGTGACGGGCCTCGGCGTGGTGGACAACGCGGCGGTCCGGGCCGCCGCCACCGGGCACGAGCCGCCGCGTCCCCCCGGCACGGCCGGCTGCGTCTACCCGTTCAACGGCGCGACCGAGGCCCGTCCCGGCGGGCTGCTGGTGGCCCGCTACTGCTTCGACGCCGGACAGCGTCTGACCGCCATCGACCGTTTCACCGTCCCGTCGGTCCGGGACGCCGCACCCTGGGAGACCCCGTGACCGAGACCGACCGGCCGATCCGCGTCCTGCTCGCCGACGACGAGACGATGATCCGGCACGGCGTACGCCTCATCCTGCGGCATGCCGGCGGCATCGAGGTCGTCGCCGAGGCGGCGGACGGGAGGCAGGCCGTCGAACTGGCCGCCGTCCACCACCCGGACGTGGCGCTGGTCGACATCCGGATGCCGGTGCGCGACGGGCTGGCGGCGATCGCGCCGTTGCTCGCGCTCGATCCGGCGCCGCGCGTGGTGATGCTGACGACCTTCGGTGACGACGACAACGTCGTCCGGGCGCTGCGGGAGGGTGCCGCCGGGTTCCTCCTGAAGGACGAAGGGCCGCAGGAGCTGATCAGCGCGGTACGGGCGGCCGCGGCGGGTGACGCCGTGCTCTCCCCGGGCGTGACCGGGGCGGTGATCTCCCGGATGCTGGGCGCCCCCGATCCGGGGTCCGCCGACGGCGCGGACGGGGACGAGCGGCTCGCCCGGCTCACGGGCCGCGAGCGGGACGTGCTCGCGGCGCTCGGCGAGGGGCTGTCGAACCAGGAGATCGCCGCCCGGCTCGGCATCGGGACCGGCACGGTGAAGACGCACGTGGGAGCGATCCTGGACAAGACGGGTTCGGCGAGCCGGGTGCAGGCGGCGCTCCTGGCGCACCGGACCGGGCTGGCCTCCTGAGTCCCTGCCCGGGGGCGGAGGCGGCGGCCCGGACCTCTGCCCTTCGGCAGAGGAGCACGGGCCCGGGCCGCTCTTTCGGCAGAGGCCGACTCGGGCCTTGAGGCCGATGTCCGCGCAGGTCAGGGCCGTGAGGATGGATGTGTCCCCGGCGCGCGGCAGGTTCTCGCGGGCCGTCGTCCTCCAGGTGGAGCATCCATGTCGCACGCGTTTCCCTCCTCCCCCGTGCCGTCCTTCGCCGTGCCTCCCGCGGCCGTGCCCCCCGGGTCCGCGGACGCCGTCGAGCCGGCCGCCCGCGCGACCGGGCTGACCAAGACGTACGGGAAGGGCGGGACCCGGGTCACGGCGCTGGACGCGGTGTCCGTGGAGTTCGCGCGGGGCCGGTTCACCGCGGTCATGGGACCGTCCGGTTCCGGGAAGTCCACGCTGATGCACTGCATGGCCGGCCTGGACACGGTGACCTCCGGTTCGGCGCGGATCGGCGGGGTGGAACTGTCCGACCTGAACGACCGGCAGCTGACGCGGCTGCGCCGGGAGAAGGTCGGTTTCGTCTTCCAGGGCTTCAACCTGCTGCCCACGCTCACGGCGCTGGAGAACATCACCCTCCCGCTGCGGCTCGCCGGGCGACAGCCCGACACCGCGTGGCGGGACACCGTCATCGCCACCGTCGGGCTCGCCGGCCGGCTCGCGCACCGGCCGGCCGAACTGTCCGGGGGTCAGCAGCAGCGCGTCGCCGTGGCCCGCGCGCTGGTCTCGCGTCCGGAGATCGTGTTCGCCGACGAGCCGACCGGCAACCTCGATTCCCGTTCCGGCGCGGAGGTACTCGGTTTCCTGCGGGACTCGGTACGGGAGCTGGGCCAGACCGTGGTGATGGTCACCCACGATCCCGTCGCCGCAGCCCATGCCGACCGCGTGGTGTTCCTCGCCGACGGCCGACTCGTGGACGAGTTGCGGGAGCCGACCTCCGGCGCCGTCCTGGACCGGATGCTCGCCTTCGAAGCCCAGGGCCGTGCCCGCTGACCGGCGCCCCCGTCCCCCGATGCCGACGCCTTCCGAAAGCCCACCCATGCTGCGAACAGCCCTGCGCAACGTCCTCGCCCACAAGACGCGCCTGATCATGACCGCCCTCGCGGTCTGTCTCGGAGTCGCGTTCATCTCCGGCTCGCTCGTCTTCGCCGACTCCACCACCGCCGCCTACCGCGCCTCCATGGCGCGCAACTACTCCGGCATCGCCGTCACCGTGGAGCCGAAGCACCCCGTGGGCGCCCCCGCCGACGAGCGCGTCGGCGTCCTCGACGACGCGCTCGTGGCCAGGCTCGCCGCCGTACCCGGTGTCGCCTCGGCCCGTCCGGCCGTCGACGGGTCGGTGACCCTGGCCACCAAGGACGGCTCGCCGCTGCGCGCCGCCAACGCGATGGGGAAGCTGGCCGCCGCCTACGTCCCCGGCGCCGACGGCACGGACGCCCGCTACCCCCTGACGGCCGGCCGCGCGCCCCGCGACGGCGGCGAAGTGGCCCTGGACCGGGGCACCGCACGGGCCGGCTCGTACGCCCTCGGTGACACCGTCACCCTGGCCTCCGACGGCCCCGTGCTGCGGCTGCGGCTGGTCGGCACCGTCTCCACGGACGACACCCGGGTCACGTCCGGCGGCACCCTCGCGGTGTTCGACAGGGCCACCGCCCAGAAGCTCTTCGCCGCCCCGGGCCGTTACACCGGGATCGACCTGTCCGCCTCGCCCGGCACCGACCCGTTCGACCTCGCCCGGCGGGTCGGGGCGTTGCTGCCGGCCGACCGCGCCGAGGCCACCACCGCGGCGGCCAAGGCCCAGCAGCAGTCCGTCTTCATCGGTGCCACAACGCGCGGCCGTTCCCGGCTGCCGCTGGTCTTCGCCGTGGTGTCCCTCTTCATCGGCTCGTTCCTCATCATCAACACCTTCACCATGCTCATCACGCGACGGACCCGGGAGATCGCGCTGCTCCGCGCGATCGGCGCCACCCGGCGCCAGGTGGTCCGTTCCGTGCTCGCCGAGGCCGCCCTCGTGGGCCTGCTCGCCTCCGTGACCGGATTCGGCCTGGGCCTCGGTGTCGCCGCCGCGCTGCCCCACCTGCTCGGCACCGGGGAAGCCCCGCTGCCCGGCGGCCCGTTGGTGATCGGCCCCACCCCGGTCATCGCCTCCCTCGCCGTGGGCGTCGGCGTCACGGTCCTCGCCGCGTGGCTGCCGTCGCGCCGCGCCGCGCGGATCGCTCCCGTCGAGGCGATGCGCACCGCCGGGCAGCCGCCGTCCGCGAAGCCGTCCCGGATCCGGGGGGCGGCCGGTGCGGCCGTGCTGCTGGCGGGTGCCGGCCTGCTGGTCTCCCTGGGCGGCGCGAAGGACGCCTCGGACGAGAACCTGCGGACCGCGATGGTCGGCTGCGGCGTCCTCGTGACCGGGCTGATCGTGCTGGCTCCGCTGCTGGCGGGTCCGGTGATCCGGTCGATCGGCCGGATGACCCGCGGGGCCGGCGTCGTGGGCGTCCTCGCGAAGGACAACGCCCTGCGCGATCCCCGGCGTACGGCCGCCACCGCCGTGGCCCTGATGATCAGCACGGCGCTGGTGACGGGGCTCGCCGTCATCGGGCACTCCTCCAGCCGGGCCCTGGACTCCCAGGCGGCCGCCGGTCTGAGCGCCGACTACGTCATCGGCACCCGCAACACCACCACCGCCGTGGACGATGCCGCCGTCCGGCGGATCGCCGCCGTCCCCGGTGTCGCGGCCGCCTCCGCCGTGTCGGACTCCGTCATCACCGTCGGGGGCGGGGCCGGGCAGGTCTCGGGCGTCGAACCGAAGAGCGTGGGGGCCGTCATGAAACTCCGGTTCACCAGCGGCTCCGCCGAGGAGATCGGGCCGGGCCGGATCGCGGTCTCCAGCGGCTTCGCCCGGGACCACCGGATCGGCACCGGTGACCGGATCACGGCGGCCATCGGTCCCGGCCGGGGTGATCGCGACCGGCCCTACACGGTCGTCGGGATCTACCGGGACAACCCCACCGCGCAGGACGTGCTCGCCGACCGCGGCGATGTCCAGCGGTACGGCTACCTGCGCGACTCCGTGCAGCGCGTCCTCGTGGCCGCCGGTCCGGGCGGTGCCACGGCCGACCTCGGGAAGCGGCTGCGCGCCGCCGTCGACCACAGTCCCCTGCTGAAGGTCCAGAGCCGAGCCGAGCTGGTCCGGGAGCAGGCGGGCGTCGCCGGTGACCTGCTCACCATGGTGTTCGGACTGCTCGTCATCGGGGTGGCCATCTCGGCCCTCGGCATGGTCAACACGCTCGCCATGTCGGTCGCCGAACGCACCCGGGAGATCGGCGTCCTGCGCGCCATCGGCATGGACCGCACCGGGATCCGCCGTATGATCCGCCTCGAGTCCCTCACGGTCGCCGCCTACGGCACCCTGCTCGGGCTGGCCGGCGGCCTGTTCGGGGCGTGGAAGGTCAGCGGACTGGCCAACGGGGCCATCCCGCAGTACGCCTTCTCCCTCCCCTGGGGCACCCTCGCCCTCGTCGTCCTCCTCTCCCTGGCCGTCGGCGCCGCGGCGGCCGCCCTTCCCGCCCGACGGGCCGCCGCGCTCAGCCCTCTGCACGCCGTCGCGGACGCGTAGCGCCCGTTCCACGGGGTCTGCCGATTTGGATCTTCCGCTGACGGGATCCAGCCGTCCTGGTCGGGAACGCACCTTGCGCACGGGACCGCTGACGGACTGGAATGCCAAGGTCAGGGCCCGTCGCCGCGCACCACGAGCCGCACGGCGCCCGGTCCGGAAACCGGCACGGAAGGAACCGCATTGGCATCCCTGCTCGACGGCTGCACCCCCTGGCCCGGGGAATGCGTCGACCGCTACTGGGCGGCCGGTCACTGGGGCGGCAACACGCTGGACAACCTGCTGCGCGGGTGGGCCCTGCAGTACGGGCCGCGGACCGCGCTGGTGCACGGCGGCACCCGCGTCACCTACGCGCACCTGAACCGGCGCGTGGACCGCATGGCCGCCGGGTTCCGGCTGCGCGGACTGCGGCCCGGTATGCGGGTCGTCGTCCAGCTGCCCAACGTGCCCGAATTCGTCGTCACCGTGTTCGCCCTGATGCGGGCCGGCGTGGTCCCCGTCCTCTGCCCGGTCACGCACCCCGCGTCCGGGGTGCCCGAGCTCGTACGGGTCACCCAGGCCGTCGGGTACGTCGGCCCCGGCACGTACCGGGGCTTCGACCACACGGCGATGGCCGCGGACATCGCGGCCCGGTGGCCCTTCCTGCGGCGGGTGTTCACCTATGAGCCGCCGGGGACCGAGTCCCCGTACGGCGGTATGACGACCGACCCGTCGAACTGCCAGTACGCCCCGCTGGGTTCCATCGACGCCGCACCCGAGCCGGCGCTGCCGCTGAGCGCCGACCAGGTGGCGTTCCTGCTGCCCGCCGACGGTGACGGGGGCGCGCCGCGGCTCGTTCCGCGCACCCACAACGACTACGCCTACCAGGCGCGGGCCGCGGCCGAGCTGGTGTCGCTCACCGAGGACGACGTGTACCTCGCCGCGCTGCCCGCCGGGTCGGCCTTCGCCTTCGGGTGCCCCGGCGTCATCGGCACGCTCGGCGTGGGCGGCACCGTCGTCCTGGCCGACGGGACGGACCCCGCCTCCTGCCTCCCGGCCGTGGAGCGGGAGCGGGTCACCCTGACCTCGCTGCCGCCGGCCGCCGCCGAGGCCTGGCTCGACGCGCTCGCCACGGTCCGGGCCGACGTGAGCAGTCTGCGTCTCGTGCAGATCGGCGGCGCGCCCCTGTCCCGGGCGACCGCCGAGCGGGTGGAGCGCGAACTGGGCGGGCGGCTCCAGCAGGTGTTCACCCTGGCCGAGGGGCCGCTCGTGCTCACACGGCCCGGCGACCCGGACGAGTCCGTGCTCACCACGCACGGCCGCCCGCTGTCGCCCGACGACGAGGTCCTCATCGTCGACGCCGACGGCGGGAACGTGCCCGACGGGGAGCCCGGCGAACTCCTGGCCCGCGGCCCGTACACCGCGCGTGGCTACTACCGGGCGGCGCACGACAACGCCCGCTCCTTCACCGCCGACGGCTACTTCCGCACCGGCGCCCTGGCACGGCGTACGGCGACGGGCGACCTGGTGGTGACGGGCCGCCCCGAGCGGTCCCCGGCGGGCTGACGACGGCCCCGGCGGGGCGGGGCGGCGTCCTCCCTGCCGAGGTGCCGGCTCCGGTCCCCTCCCGCATCATGAGTGCTGTGCATGAGCCACCGCGGGAACCGGTCTCCGTGTCGGTCGTGGTGCCCGTCTTCAACGAGGAGGAGGCCCTGCCCGTTCTCGCGGCGCGGCTCCGGCCCGTCCTGGACCGGGGTGAGGAACCGTACGAGGTCCTCGCCGTCGATGACGGCTCCACCGACCGGACGCCCCGCGTGCTGGAGGACCTGCGCCGTGCGTGGCCCCAGCTGCGCGTCGTGACCCTCCGGCGGAACAGCGGCCACCAGGCGGCCCTGACCGCCGGACTGCACCGGTCCCGGGGCTCGTACGTGATCAGCATGGACGCGGACCTCCAGGACCCGCCGGAACTCGTCCCGGAGATGCTGGCCCTGGCCCGGGCGGACGGTCTGGACGTCGTGTACGGCATCCGGACGGACCGCTCCGCCGACACCGGGTTCAAACGCCGGACGGCCGCCGCGTACTACTGGCTCATGCGCCGCCTGGCCGGCTCCCACGTACCCGCTCAGGCCGGCGACTTCCGCCTGCTGTCCCGAGCCGTGGTGGAGACCCTGAAGACGCTCCCCGAGCAGCAGCGGATCTACCGCCTGCTCATTCCGTGGCTCGGCTTCCCCGAAGGCCGGATCACCTACCAGCGCGGGGAGCGGGCGGCCGGGACCACCAAGTACCCGCTGCACAAGATGGTCCTCCTGGCCCTGGACAGCATCACGAGCTTCTCGGCGGTCCCCCTGCGCCTGGCCACGGCGATCGGCGCCTCCAGTCTCGTCGTCTGCCTCGCGTTCCTCGTCTGGGCCCTCGTCGCCCATGCGAGGGGGAGCACCCTGCCCGGCTGGACCTCCTTGATCATCACGGTCCTGTTCTTCGGGGCCGTCCAGCTCTTCTGCGTGGGCATGCTCGGCGAGTACGTGGCCCGCATCTACACGGCGGTCCAGGGCCGGCCCATCTACCACGTCGCCCGCGACACGGAGGACGAACGGCGGTAGGCCGGACGGTCACACCAGGACTCCCGAGAAGAACATCGCCCCCAGCAGGGCGTACTGGAGCGCACAGCAGGCCAGCAGGGGCACCTGGATCCAGCGGGGCGCCCGCGCGACCAGGACGAGCCCGACGAACATCTGCGCGTGATTGCGGTACCACGACATCTCCGCACCCGCGAGGAACGGCACGAGGAACACCGCCTCCGTCAGGACCAGGGCGGCCCATTGCCCGGCGTCGAGGCGGCGGCGCCGCACGAGCAGGGCGGCGGTCGTCGCCAGGACGAGCAGGGCGAAGGCGGTGTTCAGCCACAGCTGCGTCCGGTGCGCCTCGAGGGCGTGCTCCACCAGCGGCGGAAGGTGTCCCTCGGGCGTGTACCAGTCGCGGAAGGGGAAACCGTACGCCTTGCCCATCTCCTCGAAGGGCTGGTGCAGGCCGCCCTGTCCGTAGCTGGATTCCTGGATGATCCCGTACGCGTCCCAGTGGCCCGTGGCCTGCCACATCAGCCATTTGGCCCAGAGCACTCCGCAGCCGGCGAGCGCGGCCGACGATCCGGCCTTGGCGAACCGCACCGGCCACGTGTCGCCCCGCCACGCGAAGAAGGCGCTGGAGAGCAGCATGCCGACGGCGACGGCACCGACGGGATGACAGGCGGCCGCCACGAAACCGCCGGCGGCGACGACCCCCCAGGACCCGCGCCGCACTCCGGCGGTACAGACCAGGAGGGCCAGGGTGCCGGTGGCGACGGGGAAGGCGGCGTGCAGGTAGACCCCGCCGGGGAACACCGTACCGATGGCGAGGGTGAGTCCGGTGGCCCAGGTGAGCCGGGCACCGAGCAGCCGCCAGAGCACCACGAACATGCCCAGCAGGGACACTTCGGTGAGGACGACCGCGGAGAGCTCGTAGGAGAGCCCGGTGGCCGACACCGCGCGGACCGCCATCGGGTATCCGGGGAACCAGGCGACGTTTCCGCACATGACATCGCGGAAGTCCGGATAGCGGTCCCGGCACCAGAACATCTCGTAGCCGGTGCGGGCGATGGACAGGTAGTGCGCGGAGTCCCAGCGGCTGCGGCCGCCGGTGGACCAGTACGCCACCGCCGACCCGTCGGCGGAGACCGATGCCTTCGCGACCATCCAGGTGAGGAGGTTCGAGACCAGCCACGCGACGACCGGCGCCCACAGGGCCCGGCGCTTCTCGCGGCCCGCCGGGCGGGTCGGTTCCACCATCTCCAGCCCCGCGATCGTCTCGTCGGCGGTGCCCGGCACCGCCCGGGGCGGTCCGTATCCGCCGCACGGCCGGGCCGGGCGGAGGAGACCTGGCGGCCGTACGGTGCCGTGCTTCACGGTCAGTCTGGCGAACGCCTCGCGCGGGTGCATCCGGAGGCGCCCCCAGGGGTCACGCCTGCCGCACCGGCCGGCCTCCCCGGACCCGCCGGTCCTCCGCACCGCCGAACGGGCGAAGGCCTCGGCCAGGCCGTCGGGCCCGCACCCGCCGGGCGGCACGTGCTCAGTGGTTGACGAAGGTGAGGCTGGTGGCGTCGTACCGGGTGCCCGCGATCCGCTCCGCCGGCGCGGCGGCCTCGATGGCGGCGAGGTCCTCGGGGGACAGCTCCACGGCCAGGGCCGCGACGTTCTCCTCCAGGTAGCGCTGCCTCCGGGTGCCGGGGATCGGAACCACGTCGTCGCCCCGGTGCTGGACCCACGCCAGGGCGAGCTGCCCGGTGGTGATCCCCTTCGCCGCGGCCAGTTCGTCCAGCCGCGCGACGATCGCCAGGTTCCGTTCGAGGTTCCCCTCGGCGAAACGCGGCTGCGTGCGCCGGATGTCGTCCTCGGCCATCCCCTCGACCGAGCTGTACCGGCCGGTGAGGAAGCCCCGCCCGAGCGGGGAGAACGGCACCAGCCCGATGCCGAGCTCACGGCAGAGGGGGGCGATCTCCGCTTCCAGGTCCCTGGTCCACAACGACCATTCGCTCTGCAGCGCGGCGATCGGGTGGACGGCGTGCGCCCGCCGGATGGTGGCCGCCCCGGCCTCGGACAGGCCGAGGTGGCGGACCTTCCCGGCCTGGACGAGTTCGGCCATGGCCCCGACGGTCTCCTCGATCGGCACCTTCGGGTCGACCCGGTGCTGGTAATAGAGGTCGATGTGGTCGACGCCGAGGCGTCGCAGCGACGCCTCGCACGCCTCCCGCACGTAGGCCGCGTCACCGCGGATGAGGGTAGGCTCGCCCAGCCGGTTGGCGAAGCCGAACTTGGTGGCCAGCACCACTTCGTCGCGGCGGCCGGCGACGGCCCGCCCGACCAACTCCTCGTTGTGGCCGAATCCGTAGAAGTCGGAGGTGTCGAGGAGGGTCACACCGAGGTCGAGGGCGCGGTGCACGGTCGCGATCGACTGCGCGTCGTCCGGCGTGCCGTAGCCGTGACTCATGCCCATGCATCCCAGGCCCTGCGCGGAAACCTTCAGACTGCCCAAGTGCCGGGCGGGTACGCCGTTCATGCCGCTTCCTCCTGATCTCGGAACATCATCGGACCTGGAGGCTAGGTGTTGGAGCGCACTCCATGTCAACCGCCGGCTGCCGAGCGGCGGCCGTCACGGGCACGGAGCACAGCGCACGGCAAAAGGCCCCGGTCTCCGTGAGGAGGCCGGGGCCTTGATCGAGCGCTGGGCAGGCCTTGCACCTGCATTCCCCCACGGGAAGTGGGGTGTCTTTCCTTGGACCACCAACGCCGGTCCCACCACCGTGTTCCGCGGCGGCGAGCTCGAGATCAACTATAGCGCAGCCCCGCGGCTACGACGCCCCGTGGCCGCGGTCGTGCCCGCGCTGGGCGCCGCGCCGGGCCCGGACCGCGCGAGGGACCGTTTCAGCCGCCGAGGCCGCGTCCGGTCGTCACGTCCACGTGGTCCGGCACCTCCTCGTGACGGTCACCCACGCTCAGCGTGCCGGAGGGCTCGAACAGGAGGAGCGCGGCGCCCGACGGCGCGGAGGGCTTGTGCTCGGTGCCGCGCGGGACGGTGAACACGGCCCCCCGGGGGAGCAGGACGGTGCGCTCTCCTCCGGGCTCGCGCAGGGAGATGCGCAGTTCGCCGTCGAGCACCAGGAAGAACTCGTCGGTGTGGTCGTGGGCGTGCCAGACGTGTTCGCCCTCGACCTTGACGACGCGGACGTCGTAGTCGTTGACGCGGGTGACGATGCGGGGGCTCCACAGGGCGTCGAAGGAGGCCAGGGCCGTGCTCAGGGAGATGGGTCCGTTGCTCATGGGCTCATCCTGAGCGGTTCCGCGCGAGGGCCGTGAGTGCTAGGAATCGCAGATGCCGAAAGAATCCCCGCACCCCCAGCGCCCGGCGGGCGTACACCGGGTCGTCGTGATCGTCGACGAGAACTCGAACCCCTTCGAACTGGGCTGCGCGACCGAGGTCTTCGGGCTGCGCCGGCCCGAGATCGGCCGCGACCTCTACGCGTTCGGGCTCTGCTCCCCCGAGCCCCGGACGCCGATGCGGGACGGGTTCTTCACGCTCACGGGGGTCGCCGGGCTGGAGGCGGCCGACACGGCGGACACCCTGATCGTCCCCAACCGCCCCGACGTCGAGGTGCCCCGCCGTCCGGCCGTCCTCGACGCCGTCCGGCGGGCGCACGCGCGCGGTGCGCGCCTGGTCGGCTTCTGCAGCGGGGCCTTCACCCTGGCCGAGGCGGGAGTGCTCGACGGGCGCCGGGCCACCGCGCACTGGCAGTGGGCGGACTCCTTCCGGGCCCGGTTCCCCTCCGTGCGCCTCGAACCGGACGTGCTGTTCGTCGACGACGGCGACATCCTCACCGCCGCGGGGAGCGCGGCCGCGCTCGACCTCGGTCTGCACCTGGTCCGCCGCGACCACGGCGCGGAGGTCGCCAACGCGGTGAGCCGGCGGCTGGTCTTCGCGGCGCACCGGGACGGCGGCCAGCGGCAGTTCGTGGAGCGTCCGGTCCCCGACCTGCCCGACGAGTCCCTGGCGCCCGTGCTGGCCTGGGCCCAGGAACGGCTGGACGCACCGCTCACGGTCTCCGACCTCGCGGAGCGCGCGGCGGTGAGTCCGGCGACACTGCACCGCCGCTTCCGGGCACAGCTGGGTACGACGCCGTTGGCGTGGCTGACGGGGGAACGGCTCGCCCTGGCATGCCGGTTGCTCGAGCGGGGCGAGTCCCGCCTGGAACTGGTGGCGCGGCACAGCGGGCTCGGCACCGCCGCCAACCTGCGCGCGCTGATGCGCCGTGAGACGGGCATCACCCCGTCGGCGTACAGGCGCCGGTTCGGGCCGGAGGCGGTGTGACGGCGGCCGGGCGTGCCTACAATGACTGAATGATCTTCATTGTGGTGAAATTCGCCGTCAAGCCCGCGTACGTGGACCAGTGGCCGGAGAAGGTCGCGGAGTTCACCCGCGCCACCCGTGCCGAGCCGGGCAA
The DNA here is from genome assembly GCF_055569445.1 of Streptomyces sp. NPDC029122. Classification (NCBI taxonomy): domain Bacteria; kingdom Bacillati; phylum Actinomycetota; class Actinomycetes; order Kitasatosporales; family Streptomycetaceae; genus Streptomyces; species Streptomyces sp. NPDC029122. The sequence goes on from NZ_JBVHWK010000047.1 coordinate 13,149, forward strand.
CCTGTGGTTCGAGTGGTCCCGCAGCCTCGAGGAACCGGACACCTACGTCCTGGTCGAGGCGTTCCAGGACGACGCGGCCGAAGCACACGTCACCTCCGAGCACTTCGCGGCGGCGCTGGAGACCATGCGTCCGATGGTCACCCGCACGCCGGAAATCGTCAGCACCACCATCGAGGGGGCCACCGGCTGGAGCCAGATGGGCGAGCTCCGGATCGACTGAACCGGCCCGCTGAACCGCCCCGGGCGCCCCGGCGCCCCCGGCCGACCGCCCGGACGGACGGACGCGGCAGACTGTCCCGGTGCTGATCAGACGAGAAGGACCCGCCGACCTCGCCGCCGTCCGTGCTGTGACCGTCGCCGCGTCGTACAAGCCGCGCGAGGCGGAGCCGGTGGAGCTGCGGCTGCTGGACGCGCTGCGCGAGGGTGCGGACTGGATCCCGGCGCTGTCGCTGGTGGCCGAGGACGAAGAGGGCGCGCTCGTCGGGCACGCCGCGTGCAGCTGGGGCCGGATCGGCACCCTCCGCGTCCCGAACCTCAGCCTGCTCGGCGTGCACCCCGCCCAGCGACGCCGGGGCGTCGGGACGGCCCTGGTCCACGCCGCGCTGGCCGCGGCGGACGGTCTCGGCGCGCCGATGGCCGTCGTCCTCGGCGACCCCGGCTTCTACGGCCGGTTCGGCTTCCGGGCGAGCACGGAGCTGGGGGTCGTCGGGGAGGAGCCTGCCTGGGGGAACATGTTCCAGGTCCGCGCCCTGTCCGCCCACGACCCGTCCGTGCGGGGCGAATTCACCTACCCCGCCGCTTTCGGGAGCGTCTGAGGCGCCATTTCTTCCGCTTGGCCGTGAACCAGTCGGTGTGTTTCCCTGTGCCGGTGTTCGAACCTACGCAGCAGCACGGTGACGACCGCTGGATCTTCGGCCTGGAGGAGATCGGGGCGTCCGAGAAGGATGCCGACGGGGTGCTGCGACGGGTCCGGCCCGAGTACGGCCCGACGGTCATCCGACCGCCGCTGGGCACGCCCGGGGCGTTGGCCGAAGTCGCCGAGGAGCTCGTCAACTGCCTCGGCCCCCACGACTGGATGCAGGGGTTCGTGCTCGGTTGGCTGGAGCTGGAGGCGGGCGACACCGACACCATCGGGATCGAGTCGTGCCGGCTGGAGCGGGAGTCCGCGGACCGGATCAGGATGGTCCCGCACTACGGCCAGTGGGAGCCGTTCTCGGCGGCGGCGGCGGACGTCCGCCGGATGATCATCGACGCCGCGCACTTCCTCACCACGGAGTCCCGCCGCCCGCTGCCGAGCTGGCGCGTCCGCCGGCTCGGCACTCGGGACCGGCTGTTCGCCTGGGCCCCCGTGCTCAGCGAACCGCCGCCTCCTCTCTCGGCGCCGTAGGCCCGCTCCCCGCCTCCGGGCGGGGGCGGCGCAGGGGGCGGGGGGACCACCAGTTGGCGCGGCCCAGGAGGGTCATGGCGGCGGGGACCAGGAGGCAGCGCACCAGCGTGGCGTCGACCACGACGACCAGGGTCAGCGCTGTCGCCAGCTGTTTCATCACCAGCACCTCCCCCGTCGCGAAGCCGGTGAAGACGATGCACATCAGCAGCGCCGAGGAGCTGATGATGCGGGCGGAACGCTGCACGCCCGCCTCCACGGCCAGGTCGTTGCCGGCGCCGGCGCGGTAGAGCTCCTGGATGCGGGAGAGCAGGAACACCTCGTAGTCCATGGACAGGCCGAAGGCCAGGGCGAACACGACCACCGGCAGCCAGTAGCCCAGGCCGCCCAGGGTGTGCACGCCCAGGAGCCCCGCGCACCAGCCGTCCTGGAACACCAGGACGAGCGCGCCGAACGAGGCACCGAGGGACAGGGTGTTCATCAGGATCGCCTTCAGCGGGAGCAGCACCGAGCCGGTCATCGCCAGCAGCAGGACGTAGCTGGTCAAGGCGATCAGGGCGGCGGCGCGCGGCGCGTGCTCGACGACCTCGGCCCTGAAGTCGGCGTCGAGCGCGGCCCGTCCGGTCACCCATACGGGGAAGTCCGCCGGGCGGTCCGCGCGGAGCCGCTCCACCAGCCGGGTGGCGGTGGCCGCGTCCTCGTCGGGGACGGGTACGAGGCGGACGACGGAGACCCCGGGTCCCGCGGCGGTGGCGGGTTCGATCCGCTCCACCTGCGGTGCGGCCGCGAAACGCTCCGCCCACGCCGTCAGCCGGGACGGGCCGGTACGGGCCACGACCACGACGGCGTCGGCGCGGTGCTGCGGGAACCCCTCGGTGACCAGGTCGGCGAAGCGCCTCGCCTCGGTGCCCGGAGGGAGTTGCAGTTCGCCGACCGGGCTGACGAGGTGGACCCGCAGGAAGGGTGCGGCGGCGGCCAGCAGCAGGACCCCGACCCCGACGGCGACGGCCGGGGCGCGCCGGCGGGTCCAGCGGGCCAGCGCCGCGAAGGCACCCTCGTCGGCCTCCCGGCAGGCCCGGGCCCCGATCCGCTTCCCGCAGGCCGTGAGCAGTGCGGGGGTCAGGGTGACGGCGGCGGCCAGCGACAGCAGGACGGTGCCCGCCGCGGCCAGGCCGACGGAGGCGTAGAAGTCGCTGGGGAAGGCGGCCAGCCCGCTGAGGGCGGCCGCGATGACCAGCGCGGCGAACAGGACCGAGCGGCCCGCGCTGCCCATGGTCCGCACCACCGCCTCCGGGACGTCGTGGCCGGCGGCGAGTTCCTCCCGGAAGCGTCCGACGGTGAGCAGCGAGTAGTCCACGGCCAGGCCCAGGCCCACCATCGTGGTCGTCGACAGCACCGGGGAGGTGAGGTCGTACCAGCGCGACAGCAGCAGGAGCCAGAGCATCCCGGTGCCGATCGTGGCGACGGCGGCGAACAGTGGCACGGCGGCCGCCGCGAGGCCGCCGAACAGGAGGTACACCACCCCCAGGGTCACGGGCAGGGTGATCAGTTCGGCGCGCCGGGTGTCGGCCAGGGTCCGCGCCGCCACCTCGGCGCGCGCCCGGTCGCTGCCTCCGAGCGTCACCGCGGCGCCGGGCAGGGCCCGCTGCACGGCGCGCAGCCGGGCTTCCACGGCCCGTTCGCAGCGTCGGCGGTCCTGCCCGGCCGGCTCCCGGTCCAGCCGTACGGAGAGCAGCACGGCCCGCCGGCCGGCGGCGTACGCGCCTTCGGTGAGGGGGGTGACGGCGTGTACGCCGGGGACGGAGGCCAGGTCGCGGCGCGCCGCGGCGAGTTCCCGGCGGAGGTCCGGGTCGGTCACCGGCACGCCGGACACCACCGCGTCGATCTGGCCTCCGTAGGGGCGGACGCCGTCCAGCAGCCGGTTGCCCCGCACCGATTCGTGCGCGGCCACGCTCCAGGGCCGCCGGTCCAGGCCGTCCGCCACCGGTCCGGCGGCGGCCGCCCCGGCGGCGAGGAGCAGCAGCCACAGCAGCAGCACCGGCACGTGGTGGCGTACGCAGATCAGGGCGAGCCGGGCGGGCACCGTGCTCAGGCGGCGCATCGGCGGCCTTCGGCGAGGTAGGCGGAGCCGATGGTGACGTCGCCCGGTTCCCGTACGGTCAGCCGGACGAAGCCGTCCTCCCGTCTCCCCCGCATCGGTTCGAGACAGCCGGCGTCCGCAGTCAGCCAGGGCGAGTCGACGATCCGTACGGTCACCGTGCCGGGCCGGGGCACGCGGACGGTGATCCCGGCCGCGCCGGAGCTCCGTACGGTGGCCGGCGGGTCCACGAGGGGAACGGCGTCCCGGACGCGGTAGATCCGCCAGTTCCGGTCCCGCCACACCGGCTCCAGGTACGCGGGCGCGCCGGTGACCAGGGCGTGTTCGGCCTCGGAGGCGGCGTCGGGCGGGCCGTCGTGCAGGACCACGAGGCCCACGGCCCAGTGGTCGAGCCAGGCACGGTAGGCGTCGGGAGCGAGGCCGTCGGCCCCGTAGAAGAGGCGGCCGCGTTCCACGTCCGCCTGCCGGTTCCAGCCGCGCGCCAGGGTGACGTACGGGGCGAGGACGGCGGCCTCGCGGTGGCTGCGCGCCATGACGGCCTCCACCCGGGTGCGGTCCGCCCCGAGGCGGCCGAGCTGCGCGAGGACCCCGTCGGTCTCCGCCGCCCACGCCGGGACCCGTACGGTATCGGCGAGGTGGGCGGCCGTGTTCCCGCCCGTCCAGAGCAGGCAGAGGGCGAGGCCGGCCCCGGCCAGGGCGCGGCGTACGCGGCCGGACGCCGACGCGGCGGCGAGGAGCAGGGCGGGCGCGGCGAGGCAGCCGAGCCGCTCGACGTTCGTCCCCATCGGGGAGGGGACGGCGTACGTGAGCACGACGGCGGCCGCGTACAGCGCGGCGGTGCGTCTGACCCAGGGCCAGCCGCGCGGCGCCGCCGCGAGGACGGCCAGGGACATCAGCAGCGGCGGCCAGATCCGCTCCGACGGCATGGGCTGTTCGCCACGGAAGGGGAAGAGCCAGGCCGTCAGGGCGAGGACGGCGCAGGGCGGCAGGAGCAGGACGGCGGCTTCGGCGGCCCGGCGGCCGGGCGCGGGCGGGAGCGCCGTGCCGGTCAGGAGGAGGAAGAGCCCGGCGACGGGGCTGGCCATCGTGGCGAGGGCGGCGCAGAGTGCGGTGGCGGTGAGCCGCCCGGCCCGGCCGCCGGACGGCCGGCACTGGACTCCCAGTACGGCCGCGAGTCCGAAGGCGGTGCCCAGGACGAAGGTCGTACGCCCCGACGCCGCCTGGCACCACAGGGCGAGGGCCGCCGCCAGCGCGGGCCGTTCGGGCGACCGGACTCCGCTGCGCGCGCACAGCAGTCCGGCGAGCCAGGTGGCCGCCAGCCCGCCCGCCACGGTGACCGGGACCACGCCGAAGGCGGCCATGGCGTAGGGCGAGAGGAGGCTGTAGGCGGCGGTGTGCAGCCCGCCGTGCCAGGCGAGGTTGTAGGCGGAGCCGGGGTGGCGGGCGGTGAAGTCCGCCCAGGCCGTCTGGGCCGCGAGGTCCCCTCCGCCGGTCGCGAGGACCGACACCCACACGGCGTACAGCGGCAGCGCGCAACCGGTCGCGGTGAGCGCGGCCCTGACGGTGAGGGGCAGGGCGGCGGGCGGCCGCCGGGCCAGGGCGACAGAGGTCATGGGCGGCTCCGGTCGTGGCTGCGCGTCGAGGGGGGGGCTGCACCTTCCAACGACGGGCGGCGGCCGGTGTGGCGATGTACCGGTCAGGGGCACCCGGTCGGCGCCCTGGGGGGCGCGGCGGCGGGGGGCGGCGCTCTGCCGTTCGGGTGACGCACCGCCACGTCCCCGGCCCTGTTCCCGTTACAAGGGCGGATCCCCCGATCCGGGGCTCGTTTCCGCTACAGCGAAGGAAAGTTCTCGAATGCTGAAGAAGATGATGGTCACCGCAGCAGCCACCGCCGCCGCCGTCGGCGCGGGTGCCGCCGTTGCCGCTCCGGCCATGGCCATCGGCAACGACAACGGGATCAACACCGTCAACGGCAACGGCGCCCAGCAGATCTACGGCAACCAGAAGACCACCGGCGACCAGAGCCCCCAGCTCGGCCTGGTGCAGGGCACCCTGAACAAGCCCTGCATCGGTCTGCCCGCGAAGGTCAACGTCCAGTCGCTGCTCGCCCTGGTCAACGTCGGCGTCCAGGACATCAACGTCCTGTCCAACCCGCAGAACCAGCAGTGCACCGAGAACTCCACCCAGGCCAAGGGCGACGAGCCGCTCTCCCACATCCTGAGCAACATCCCGGTCCTCTCCGGCAACCTGTCCGCGGGCAGCTGACCTCCGGCTACCGCTGCTGAGCGGGCCGGCCGTGGACGTCCGCACGAACACCCACGGCCGGCCCATCCGCGTTCCCCGGGGCGCCGGGTGCGGGGTTCCCGAAATCCCCGTGCCGCTCGGGCCCCGGGACGGGCGTCCCGCGAGCGCATGACGAAAGGCCCCGGTCTCCATGACTTGGGTTCTAGGAGTCGTCGCAACACCCCAGCTCAAGGGGTGCGATGGAGTTCGAGATCCGCAAGGTGCGGACGGTGGCCCAAGGCCGTAGGAA
>NZ_JBVHWK010000048.1:0-18900 GCF_055569445.1 Streptomyces sp. NPDC029122
GCCCCCCCCGCCGGGCGCCCCCCCCCCCCCCCCCCCCCCCCCCCCCCCCTCCCCCCCCCCCCCCCCCCCCCCCCCCCCCCCCCCCACCGCCGTTTCCGTGCGCGGAGCCGGGAGCCGGGGGTCCGTCGCGCGGCCGCGTTCGATCGGATGTCCGGGCCCCGGTCGGATCTTCCCGAGTCGAAAACCGGGACAGATGCCTGCAAAATGACCATGCCGGGATCTTCCCGGTGTGTGCGGGGAGGAGGGCCGGCCATGCGCGCGAGGCCGAGCCGAGCGGTATCGCTACTGGTCACCTCGGTGGTCCTGACCGGTCTCCTGGGCCCCGGGGCCCTCGCCCAGCCCGGCGTACGGGAACCCGCGCCCGGCCCCGAAGCGGGCGCCCCGGCCGTCGTGGACCTCGAGGACATCCCCGCCGAGCCACCCGTACGGCCCGCCCGGCCGCCCGCGGAGGAACTCTTCGGCTCCGACTGCGACACCGAGATCACCGGCTCGACGGTGGTGGCCTCCTGCCACAACGCCTACCCCCGGACCGACCTGCTCCGCCTCCACGTGGAGTGCGAGCGCTGGTGGGACCTGGACGCGGACGGCGCCCTCGTCCCCCTGGACCCGGCCGGCCGCACCCGGCTCGCGGGCCGCTGCTGGAAGGAGGTCCGCACGGCCTGGGTGAGCCACCAGCGCACCCCCTGATTGCGCCCCGGCGGCCCGGCGACCGGCGGCCCGGCGGCTCCGGGGGTTCCAGGCGGGGCTTCAGGAAGGGGCGCCCTTGCCCAGGCAGGCGAAGGGGTAGCCCGCGGCCTCCGCCGCGGCCGTGTCCGCGTCCCCGCGCCGGATCGCCTCGATCAGGCGGGCGTGGTCCAGGTGGTCCGCCGGGTCCAGCTCGGTGCCGACGTCCGTCCGCAGCCAGTCCGCGACCAGGTCGCCGAGGTCCGCGTACAGCCCGGTCAGCACCTCGTTGTGCGAGGCCGTCACCACCGCCATGTGCAGGCTCACGTCCGCCGCCACGAACAGCTCCGCGTCCCCGCTCTCCCACGCCTCCTCGCGCCGCGCCAGCAGCGCGTCCAGCTGTACGAGGTCCCGCTCGGTCCGCCGCTCCGCCGCCAGCCGGGCCGCCGCGGACTCCAGCGTCGAGCGCAGCTCCGCGACGTGCCGCGGGTCGGCCCCGGCGAAGCGCCGGTGCATCACCCCGGCCAGCTCGCTGGTGGCGAGCACGTACGTTCCCGAACCCTGGCGGATGTCGAGGAGCCCGTTGTGCGCGAGGGCGCGGACCGCCTCCCGCACGGTGTTGCGGGCGACGCCCAGCAGCACCACCAGTTCGGGCTCGGTGGGGATCCGGCTCCCGACCGGCCACTCGCCGGAGGTGATCTGGTTCCTCAGCTGGGCGATCACCTGATCGACGAGCGCGGAGCGCCGGGGCGAGGTCAGCGGCATGGCGGGTGGAACCCCCTCGGGGTCGGCTGGAGCGGGGCTGGGGCCGGGACGGACGGCCCCGTGGGGGACCGCCCCGGACCACCCGCGCGACTGGACAACCAATCATCCCATGATTCTATGATGGCGGGATGCGCGACGAAGACATCCAGACCATGAACCGCCCGGCGGTCGCGGACGGCGGCCCCGCCCGGCCCGCTCCCGCCCCGCCCGAAGCCGCCCCCGCGTGGCTCGGCCCGGTGCTCATCGTCGGGATCGTGCTGGCCGCCCTCAACCTGCGGCCCGCCATCACCAGCCTCGGCGCCCTCTTCGAGGAGGCCCGTACCGGTCTCCACATGAGCGGCACCGTCGCCGGGCTCATCACCTCGGTCCCCGCCCTCTGCTTCGCCGTCTTCGGCATCACCGCGCCCCGGCTCTCGCGCCGCTTCGGCCCGGCCGCCGTCGTCTGCGCCGGCATGGCCGCCGTCGCCGCCGGCCTGCTGTTCCGCCCCTTCGCGGACAGCGCCGCCGGCTTCCTCGCCGCCAGCGCCCTGTCCCTGGCCGGCATCGCCCTGACCAACGTGCTGCTCCCGGTGATCGTCAAGCGCTACTTCCCGGACCGCGTCGGCACCATGACCGGCCTCTACTCCATGGCCCTGGCCGCCGGGACCTCCCTCGCCGCCGCCGCGACCGTCCCGCTGACCGGCGCCCTCGGCGGCAGCTGGCGCACCGGCCTGCTGATCTGGGCCGGCCTGGCCGTGGCCGCCGTACTGCCCTGGCTGCCCGTCGCCGCCGCGGGCCGCCGCGAGAGGGCCGCCGCGCCCGCCGCCGCGGCCGGCCCCTCCGTCGTCCGCAGCCGCACCGCCTGGGCCCTCGCCTGCTACTTCGGCCTCCAGGCCACCGGCGCCTACGTCACCATGGGCTGGCTCCCGCAGATCTTCCGCGACGCGGGTGTCTCCGCCTCCACCGCCGGCGTCCTGCTCGCCGTCGCCATGGTCATGGGCGTCCCCCTGGCCTTCGTCATCCCCGGCCTCGCCGGACGCATGCGCAACCAGGGCCCCATCGCCGCCGCCCTCGGCGTCTTCGGCCTCATCGGCTACCTCGGGCTCTACCTCGCCCCCGCGGCCGGAGCCTGGGCCTGGGCGCTGCTCCTCGGCATCTCCAACTGCGCCTTCCCCCTCGTCATCACGATGATCGGGCTGCGCGCCAAGTCCCCGGCCGGAGTCGTCAAGCTCTCCGCGTTCGCCCAGAGCGCCGGCTACCTCATCTCCATCCCCGGCCCCCTGGTCATCGGCACCCTCTACCAGCACAGCGGCGGCTGGGACCTGCCGCTGACCCTGATGGCGGGCCTCCTCGTCCCCCAGGTCGTCCTCGGCCTCCTCGCGGGCCGGGACCGCACGATCGAGGACGAATGCGGCATGCGAGACTGAACGGCATGTCGCCCGTACTCGAACCCGACCCGCAGAACGGCCACAGGAAGCTCGGCCTCGTGCTCGGCGCGATGCTCCTGGTGTCCGTGATCATCGCCGTCATCGCGACCATCGCCTCCCCCTGACACCGGGGACCCCGGGGGATGGTGGGGATAACCCCACCATCCCCTAGGGGGCCAGGTTCAGGGTTGCCTGGGGTGCGCCCCGGATGGGAACCGCCCCTTCGGATCCATAGATTCGAAGGAGAGCGAGCCCGTCCCACCCGCACACCCACGGAGGCGGCCATGTCGGCCCCCACACACCCGTCCGGCCCCCGCACCAGCGCCCCCGGCACCCGGCTGCACTGGTGGACGCTGGCGCTGCCCGCCCTCGCCTTCGGCCTCCTCCTGCTCCTCCTCGCCGGTTCCGGCCAGGCCCACGCCGCCGCCGAAGAGGGATCCGCCCTGGTCCAGGTCACCCACCAGCTGCTGCGCGCCGTCGGCTGACCCGTGCGCCGGGCACGTCCCACCGCGGGGGGAAGGCCCCCCAACACCCTGCGCCCGGCAGCCCGTTTCGTGCGAAGCTGGGAGCCATGAGCGCCGACACACCCCGCAGGATCGCCCTCCTCCGGCACGCCAAGGCCGACTGGCCACAGGTGTCCGACCACGACCGCCCGCTGGCGGAACGCGGCCGCAAGGACGCGCCCGCCGTCGGACTGAAGCTGGCCGAGACCGGCATCACCTTCGACCTGGCCCTCTGCTCCACCGCCGCCCGCACCCGGGAGACCTGGAAGCTCGCCGTCCACGAACTCCCGTCCCGGCCGAAGACCGTGTACGAGGAGCGGCTCTACGACGCCTCGCCGGGCGAGCTCATCGCCCTGCTGAACGAGACCCCCGACGAGGTGTCCGACCTCCTCGTCATCGGCCACAACCCCGGCATGCACGCCCTCGCCGACGGCCTGTGCGGACGCGCCGAGGGCGACGCCCTGTCACGGATGACCCGTACGGGCTTCCCGACCGCCGCGCTGGCCATCGTGTCCTTCACCGGCCCGTGGAAGTCCCTCGAACTCGGGGCGGGCACCCTGCTGGACTACTGGACGCCCAAGGAGCACTGAACCCCGGCACCGCGTGAGCCCGAGCACCGCGTAAGGACGTACGCCCGGCCGGAGACGATCCGGTCCGGGCGTACGGGGGTGACGGCGGGCGAGCGGCCTCAGGCCAGGTTCGCCGCCTCCACTTCCTCACGGGTGACGCCGAGCAGGTACAGCACCGCGTCCAGGAAGGGCACGTTCACGGCGGTGTGGGCGGCCTCGCGGACCACCGGCTTGGCGTTGAAGGCGACGCCCAGTCCGGCCGCGTTCAGCATGTCCAGGTCATTGGCGCCGTCACCGATCGCCACCGTCTGCGACAGCGGCACCCCGGCCTCCTCCGCGAAGCGGCGCAGCAGCCGGGCCTTGCCCGCCCGGTCCACGATCTCGCCGGTGACCTTGCCGGTCAGCTTCCCGTCGACGATCTCCAGGGTGTTGGCCGAGGCGAAGTCCAGCCCCAGCCGCTCCCGCAGGTCGTCCGTCACCTGAGTGAACCCGCCCGAGACCACGCCCACCTGGTAGCCCAGCATCTTCAGGGTCCGGATCAGGGTCCGCGCGCCCGGCGTCAGCCGCACCTCCGAGCGGACCTTGTCCACCACCGACGCGTCCAGCCCCGCCAGCAGCGCGACCCGGGCGTGCAGGGACTGCTCGAAGTCCAGCTCGCCGCGCATGGCGCGCTCGGTCACCTCGGCCACCTCGGCCTCGCAGCCGGCGTGCGCGGCGAAGAGCTCGATGACCTCGTCCTGGATCAGGGTCGAGTCCACGTCCATGACCACGAGCCGCTGCGCCCGGCGGTGCAGCCCGGCCGAGACCACGGCCACGTCGACACCGATCTGCGCGGCGGTGGTGGCCAGGGCGGTGCGCAGCGGCTCCGTCTCGACGCCGGAGACGGCGAACTCGACCGCCGTCACCGGGTACTTCGCGAGCCGGAAGATACGGTCGATGTTGCCGCCGGCCGCGGTGATCCGGGCGGCGATGGTCGCCGTGGACTCGGCGGTGAGGGGGTGCCCGAGGACGGTGACGTGGGAGCGGCCGCTGCCGCGCGGCCGGTTGTCACCGGTACCGGAGATGATCTCCGCCTGCAGCTTGAGCGACTCGGCCCAGCTGTGCACGGTGGCGCGCAGCCCGCCCTCGGAGCCGGCGGCGGGCTTGGTGACGAGGGCGCACAGGACGATGCGGCCACGGGTGACGACCTGCTCGATGTCGACGACGTCGACGGAGTAGGCGGCGAGGGTGTCGAACAGCCCGGCGGTGATCCCGGGACGGTCCTTGCCGAAGATCTTGACGAGGAGGGTGGGGACGTCGGAGGTCTGCGAAGCGCTCATGGTGCTCACACCGTATCTTCCCGCCCCCCGGCCCCGGACCCCCGTCCCATCCTTCAGACGCCGTGCTCCGCCGCGCCCGGCGGCGGCCCCGGGGCGGACGGCCAGCGCGGCGACGTGAAACCGGCGGGGGCCCGCCGTCAGGAAGGCGAGAAGTCCCGTATCGCACTCTCCGGGTGCCTTTCGACCCCGTCCGGGGGCTTGCGGAGGGGCCGACGGAAGGCCCCGATTCCACATGTGGCCCCAGGCCTGAAATAGTTCCCCCGGATGTTCGCCATCCCTAGACTCCCTGACGTCGTTCTCCCTGGACGCCAGGGGGATTCTCGGGGGACCTTAAGTGGGGCTGGAGTGCCGGAACTCGTACTGGAATTGAACGGAAGGACTTGGACGCTCGATCCGTCCAGGTCGTACTCGCTGGGGCGCGATCCCCAGGGAGACGTGGTGATCGACGATGCGCGGGTGTCGTGGCGGCACGCCACCATCGGCTGGAACGGCCGGGGTTGGGCCATTGAGGACCACGGCAGCACCAACGGCACCTACGTGCACGGCGCGCGGGTCCAGCAGACGGAGCTCGTGCCCGGTACGCCGGTGCACCTGGGCAACGCGACCGACGGCCCGCGGCTGAATGTCAGCGCGGCCGCCGCGGCGGCGCCGCAGCCGGCCTACCAGGCCCCGGCCGCGCAGGCGCAGCAGCAGGCGCAGGCCCCGGCGTACCAGGCCCCGGTGCAGCAGCAGCCCGCCTGGGAGCAGCACCAGCAGCACCAGCAGCACCAGCACCAGCAGCCGTACGTGCCGCAGCAGCAGGGCGGCGGCGGTCCCGCGCAGTCCGCGGCCCCGGGCTACAGCGACCACCGCAGCCCGACGACGTTCCACCAGATCGCCGTCGGCCGCGTCATGCGCATCGGCCGTGCCCTGGAGAACGAGCTCGTCGTCTCGGACCTCCAGGTCTCGCGCCACCACGCGGAGTTCCGTTCCACCGGCGGCCGCTTCGAGATCCACGACCTCGGCAGCCACAACGGCACCTACGTCAACGGCCAGCCGCTGCCCAAGTCCGGCACCGCTCTGCTCGGCCCGAACGACATCGTCGGCGTCGGCCACTCGACGTTCCGGATCGTCGGTGACCGGCTCGAGGAGTTCGTCGACACCGGTGACGTCTCCTTCTCGGCCCGCCACCTCACGGTCACCGTCGACGGCGGCAAGCAGATCCTCAAGGACGTCACCTTCGGCGTCCCGGAGAAGTCGCTCATCGGCGTCATCGGCCCCTCCGGCTCCGGCAAGTCGACGCTCCTGAAGGCGCTCACCGGCTACCGGCCCGCCGACCAGGGTGACGTCCTCTACGACAACCGCAACCTGTACAAGCAGTTCGCGGAGCTCCGCCAGCGCATCGGCCTGGTCCCGCAGGACGACATCCTGCACAAGGAGCTGAAGGTCAGCACGGCCCTGAAGTACGCGGCCAAGCTGCGCTTCCCCGGCGACACCGCCGAGTCCGAGCGCGCCGCCCGCATCGACGAGGTGCTGCGAGAGCTGAAGCTCGACATCCACAAGGACAAGAGGATCACCTCGCTCTCCGGCGGTCAGCGCAAGCGCGTGTCGGTGGCCCTGGAGCTGCTGACCAAGCCCTCGCTGATCTTCCTGGACGAGCCGACCTCCGGCCTCGACCCGGGCATGGACCGCGACGTCATGCAGCTGCTGCGCGGCCTCGCCGACGACGGCCGCACGGTCCTCGTCGTCACCCACTCGGTCGCCGAGCTGGCCCTGTGCGACAAGCTGCTGGTCATGGCCCCGGGCGGGTCCGTCGCGTACTTCGGCCCGCCGGACGAGGCGCTGAACTTCTTCGGCTACACCACCTGGGCCGATGTGTTCTCCGCCTTCGAGAACTACCGCGACTACGACTGGGCGGGCCGCTGGAAGGGCTCGCAGCACTACCAGCTCTACGCCGCCGACCTCGACGCGGTCGCCCCGCAGCAGGTCGCGATGCCCTCGCCGCAGCAGATGAACCCGCCGAAGCCGCAGGGCTGGGGTTCGCAGCTGTGGACGCTGATGCGCCGCTACGTCTCGGTGATCGTCTCCGACAAGGGCTTCCTGGCCCTGATGCTGCTGATGCCCGCCGTCCTGGGCATCGTCTCCACGGTGATCCCCGCGAAGTTCGGCCTGGCCCCGCCGACCCCGCCATCCCGCTTCAACGGCGACGCGGGCACGATCATGCTGATCCTCGCGGTCGGCATGTGCTTCTCGGGCGCGGCCAACTCGGTCCGTGAGCTGATCAAGGAACGCGTCATCTACGAGCGCGAGCGCGCGACCGGCCTGTCGCGGTCGGCGTACCTCATGTCGAAGGTGATCGTCCTCGGCGTGATCACGGTGATCCAGGGCGTGATCATCTGCGCCATCGCCTTCACCCCGCGCAAGCTGCCCGCCGAGGGCCTGTTCATGAGCCCGGCCGTCGAGCTGTGCGTCTCGGTCACCGCGCTCGGCTTCACCGCGATGATGTTCGGCCTCGTGATCTCCTCGCTGGTGAAGACCGCCGAGAAGACCATGCCGCTGCTCGTCATGTTCGCGATCGTCCAGGTCGTCTTCACCGGCGTCCTGTTCCAGCTGTACGACAAGATCGGCCTGGAGCAGTTCGCCTACCTGATGCCGTCCCGCTGGGCCATCGGCGCCGCCGGCACCACCCTGAACCTGGGCAAGCTCATGGCGCCGTGGGACCCGCAGAACCCCACCAACACCGACCCGCTGTGGGACCACACCGCCGGCCAGTGGTTCCTGGACGTCTCCGTCCTGCTGCTGCTCGGCGTGATCTGCGGCTTCGCGGTCGCGCGCCTGCTGCGCCGCCACGAGCCGGAGGTCATGCGCAAGTAGCGGGGCCCGGCCTCTCCGCCGCCACGCGCAACGCCTCAGGGCGGCACCCGGAACTCCGGGGGCCGCCCTGAGGCGCATGGGGGGTGTGGGGGCGTGGGGCGCTCAGTACGCGCTGTTCACGTTGTCCATGGAGCCGTAGCGGTCGGCGGCGTAGTTGCACGCGGCGACGATGTTCGCGACCGGGTCGTACTGGTCGAACTTGGTGCCCTTGACGTGGTACGCCTTGAAGGTGGGGGCGATCACCTGGAGCAGGCCCTTCGACGGGATGCCGTTCTTCGCGTTGATGTCCCACAGGTTGATCGCGCGGGGGTTGCCGCTCGACTCGCGCATGATGTTGCGGTGGATGCCCGAGTAGCTGCCGGGAATGCCCTCGCGCTTCATGATGAAGAGCGCTTCCTTGATCCAGCCGTCGAGGTTGTTCGCGAAGACCGGGGCGCGGGCCGCGGAACGGCTGGCGGCTTCCTTGGCCTCGCGGTCCTTCTTCGCCTGGGCCTCGGCCTTGGCCTTCGCCGCGTCCTTGGCCTTCTGGTCGGCGACGACCTGCTGGGCGCCGAGGTGCTTCTGCACGGACTGGGTCCAGGCGACCGGGGCGGCCTCGAACGTCTGAGCCCGAGCGCTCTGGGTACCGGCGGGGACGAGGGAGAAGGCGAGGGCGGCGGCACCGAGGGTGGCGACACCGGCGATCGACAGCTTGTGCGCCTTCGTCAGACGACTGTGACCGGGAGTGCTGGAAGCAGACATGCGGGGCAACCTCTTCGAATAGCGGGGGCCGCAGGAAAGCGCCGCTCGGATCCGGGATCCGCGGCGCTGTGCGACGGCTGCCATTCTTAGCGGCGGCAAAATCCCCTGGCAAAGGTGTGACGTACGATCCCGCTTAGTGGATCACGCCCGTCCGGTGAAGCGGCATTCACGCCCCGGCAGCTAGGCGCAGCAGCACTGACGGCGTCCTTATACCTCCACTACGCAGCTTCGTAAGTGATGTGCGTCCTATGCCCGGGCTCACATCGGGCGGGTAACAGTCTCACCCAGAGTTGCGCTCGCAATTCAAGACGTGACCAAACTCCGACTCAAGGATGAGCCGAATGCCCCGGACCTCATCCCCAAGGCAGAGAGCCCCGCCCCCGCACCCCCTGCCCGGGCCCGCGCCCTGGGGCCCGGGACCTACGCCCGAGGCCCGATGTCCCAGGTCAGGGTCGCCGGTACGGTGACCCCATGCACAACGGACCCGCTACGGGAGGACTGGCGGCCGTCAGCGCCGCGCTGCTCGCCATGAGCCGCCGGCTGGAGGTCCACGACGTCCTGCGCACGATCGTCGCCTCCGCCCGCGAGCTGCTGGACGCCCGTTACGCGGCCCTGGGAGTCCCGGACGACCACGGCGGCTTCGCGCAGTTCGTCGTGGACGGCATCAGCGAGGAGCAGTGGCGCCGCATCGGTCCGCTGCCCCGCCAGCACGGCATCCTCGCCGCGATGCTCCACGAGGAGGCCCCCAGCGGCTGGCCGACGTACGCGAGGACCCGCGCTTCGGGGGCTGGCCCGCCGCCCACCCCGAGATGTCCGGCTTCCTCGGCCTGCCCATCCGGGACGGGGAGGAGAACCTCGGCGCCCTCTTCCTGGCCGACAAGAACGGCCCCGGCGGCTTCACCGACGAGGACGAGGCGCTCCTCTCCCTCCTCGCCCAGCACGCGGCCATCGCCCTCACCAACGCCCGCCTCTACGAGCGCAGCCGTGAACTGACCATCGCCGAGGAGCGCTCCCGGCTCGCCCACGAGCTGCACGACGCCGTGAGCCAGAAACTGTTCTCCCTCCGCCTGACAGCCCAGGCCGCCGCCGCCCTCGTGGACCGCGACCCGGCCCGCGCCAAGGGGGAGCTCCAGCAGGTCGCCGCGCTCGCCGCCGAGGCCGCCGACGAACTGCGCGCCGCCGTGACCGAGCTGCGGCCCGCCGCCCTGGACGAGGACGGCCTCGTCCACACCCTGCGCGACCACGTCCGCGTACTGGACCGCGCCCACACCGCGCGCGTCACCTTCACCTGTGACGGCGTACGGGCCCTGCCCGCAGCCCAGGAGGAAGCGCTGCTGCGCGTCGCGCAGGAGGCCCTCCACAACGCCCTGCGCCATTCCGGAGCGGACCGCGTCGACGTCACCCTCGCCCGTACCCCCGCGGGCGGCGCCGTCCTGCGCGTCCGGGACCGGGGCCGCGGCTTCTCCCCGTCCGCCGTCCGCACGGCCGGCCGGCACCTCGGGCTCGTCTCCATGCGGGACCGCGCGAGCGGCGCCGGAGGCCGGCTGGAGGTCCGCTCGGCACCCGGTGCGGGCACCACGATCGAGATGGAGGTCCCCGGTGGCTGACACCCCCGGCCGCGGCCGGATCCGCGTCCTGCTGGTCGACGACCACCAGGTGGTCCGGCGCGGCCTGCGCACCTTCCTGGAGGTGCAGGAGGACATAGAGGTGGTCGGCGAGGCGTCCGACGGGGCGGAGGGCACCGACCGGGCCGAGGAGCTGCGGCCCGACGTGATCCTCATGGACGTCAAGATGCCGGGCACCGACGGCATCGAGGCCCTGCGGCGGCTGCGGGACCTGGAGAACCCGGCCCGGGTCCTGATCGTCACCAGCTTCACGGAACAGCGGAGCGTGGTCCCCGCCCTGCGGGCCGGTGCCGCCGGATACCTCTACAAGGACGTCGACCCGGAGGCCCTCGCCGGAGCCATCCGCTCCGTGCACGCGGGACACGTACTGCTCCAGCCGGAGGTCGCCGAGACCCTGCTCGCGGCCCAGGACGACCGGAGCGGCCCGGGAGGCCGCGGGGGAGCGCTGACCGACCGGGAGCGGGAGGTCCTCGGCCTGATCGCGGACGGCCGCGCCAACCGGGAGATCGCCAGGGCCCTCGTCCTGTCCGAGAAGACGGTCAAGACGCACGTCTCGAACATCCTGATGAAACTGGACCTCTCCGACCGGACCCAGGCCGCGCTGTGGGCCGTCAGACACGGCCTCACCGACTGGCCCGCCCACCGCCGCGCCGAGTAATGCGCTGAGCTGAGATTCATACGGTCGGGTGTATGTAGCCCACATGGCGTATCCCGGCCGGGGTGCGGCCGTTCTCCATGGCGTGCCGCGACGGCTGGTCGCGGCGGACGCACTGGAGGACGAGAACGTGAAGAACTTCAAGAAGGCCGCAGCCGTCACCATGATCGCGGGCGGCCTCGTCGCCGCCGGCGCCGGTGTCTCCTCGGCGCACGGCGGTGCGTCCGCGGAGGGCGAGGCCCTGCACTCGCCCGGCGTGGCCTCCGGGAACCTGATCCAGGTCCCCGTGCACGTCCCCGTGAACGCGGTCGGCAACGCCGTCACCGTGATCGGCCTGCTCAACGGCGCCTTCGGCAACACCGGCGTCAACGCCTGACCCGCGCCCCCACCGGCCCCGCTTCCCCCCTTCTCCCCGGGAAGCGGGGCCGTGCCGTTTCCTTCCCGAGGCCCTTCCCGAAGCCTGGGGCCCCGGGCGCAACCGCCGGAGGCTACCGCTCCTCCACCGCCGCGTTGTACGCCGCCACGAGCGCCCGCCGCGCCACCCGCTCCACCGGCCGCAGCGCCTCCGCCCGCGCCGCGATCTCCGACGCGGCCACCGCACCCCCGTGCCCGCGCTCGTACGCGAGCGACACCATCAGGTCCACCCGCTGCGCCAGCGCCAGCACCCGCACCGCCCGCGCCGGGTAACCGGGCGCCAGTACGTCCCGCCCCGCCTCGGCCCGCGCCCGGTACGCCGACAGCGCCGCGTCCGCCACCGGCCCCGACGCCGACACGTCCAGCCGGGTCAGCACCACCGTCGCCTCGCGCAGCGCCTCGGCCAGCTCCCGCTCCGCCTCGCCCAGCGACGGCACGTCCGCCGGCGGGGCCTCCCGTACCGGCAGGCAGTGCCACACCACCGAGACGTGCACGTCACCGGCCGGGCCCGCCTCCGTGACCTCCGGCACCAGCCCCAGCGCGGCCCCCGCGCACACCACCGCCTCCTCGGCCTCCAGCGCCCGCGCGTTGAACTCCGGCGGCCCGCTCAGCCCCAGCGGATGCCCCGCCACCGGCAGCGCCACCCGCAGCCCGGACACCCCCAGCGCCCGCAGCCGGCCCAACGCCAGCGTGAGCCCCACCGGACCCGCCTCACCCGGCAGCCCCGCCACCCGGTGCACGGCGTCCTCGCCCACGATCGACAGCACGGCCTCGTCGGGCGAGACCAGACCGGCCAGCAGAGCGTTCCCCCAGGCGGCCAGCCGCCCTGAACGTGGTTCGAAAAGCATCCCCCCACTCTACGGATCGGCCCCCCGACCCGGCCTGGCGCCCGGAGCCCTCCCCGAGTGGCGTAGGTTTTCCCCTGGGGCTGCGCCTGCCGGCGCACAGAGAACCGTGACTGCAAGGGGTGACAACACGCTCATGAGCGATGTTCTGGAGCTGGTGGACGTATCCGTGGTCCGCGAGGGCCGGGCTCTGGTGGACCAGGTCTCCTGGTCGGTGAAGGAGGGGGAGCGCTGGGTGATCCTCGGCCCCAACGGCGCCGGCAAGACCACGCTGCTGAACCTCGCCTCCAGCTACCTCTTCCCCACCACGGGCGCCGCGACCATCCTCGGCAGCACCCTCGGCAAGCCCGGCAGCGACGTCTTCGAGCTGCGCCCGCGCATCGGCGTCGCCGGCATCGCGCTCGCCGACAAGCTCCCGAAGCGGCAGACCGTCCTGCAGACCGTGCTCACCGCCGCCTACGGCATGACCGCGACCTGGCAGGAGGAGTACGAGGAGATCGACGAGCAGCGCGCCCGCGCGTTCCTCGACCGCCTCGGCATGACCGACTACCTCGACCGCAAGTTCGGCACCCTCTCCGAGGGCGAGCGCAAGCGCACCCTGATCGCCCGCGCCCTGATGACCGACCCCGAGCTCCTCCTCCTCGACGAGCCCGCCGCCGGCCTCGACCTCGGGGGCCGCGAGGACCTCGTACGCCGCCTCGGCCGCCTGGCCCGCGACCCCCTCGCCCCGTCCATGGTCATGGTCACGCACCACGTCGAGGAGATCGCCCCCGGCTTCACGCACGTCCTGATGATCCGCCAGGGCAAGGTCGTCACCGCCGGTCCCATCGAGCTGGAACTGACCTCCCGCAACCTCTCCCTCTGCTTCGGCCTCCCCCTCATCGTCGAGCGCAACGACCACGACCGCTGGTCCGCCCAGGGCCTGCCCCTGCGCTAGCCCCTGCCGTAGGGGTCGCGTCGGCCGCGCCGTTCGCGCCCTGTCCGGCCGCGCCCGGCCGACCTACCATGACCACGTGGACATCGACGCGTGGGTGTGGTGGCTCATCGGCGCGGTCGGACTGGGCATCCCCCTCGTCCTGACCGCCATGCCGGAGTTCGGCATGTTCGCGGTCGGCGCGGTCGCCGCGGCCGTCACCGCGGCCGTCGGCGGGGGAGTGGTGGCCCAGGTCCTGGTCTTCGTCGTCGTGTCGGTCGCGCTGATCGCCGTGGTACGGCCGATCGCCAACCGTCACCGCGACCAGCGGCCCCAACACCGCAGCGGCATCGAGGCGTTGAAGGGCAGATCCGCCGTCGTGCTCGAACGGGTCGACGGCAGCGGCGGCCGCATCAAGCTGGCCGGCGAGATCTGGTCCGCCCGCAGCCTCGACTCGGACACCAGCTTCGAGCCCGGCCAGTCCGTCGACGTCGTCGACATCGACGGAGCGACCGCGGTCGTCATGTGAGCAAGCAGCCCACCCGCGGCCCCGGGGTCTGCGAGACTCCGTTCAACGGGGCAGCACAGACAGCCGGAAGGGCACGGGGAACCGCATGCAACCGATCATCATCGTCCTGATCATCCTGGTGGTACTGGTCTTCATCGCCCTGGTCAAGACGATCCAGGTGATCCCGCAGGCCAGCGCCGCCATCGTCGAACGGTTCGGCCGCTACACCCGCACCCTCAACGCGGGCCTCAACATCGTCGTCCCGTTCATCGACTCCATCCGCAACCGGATCGACCTCCGCGAACAGGTCGTCCCCTTCCCGCCGCAGCCCGTCATCACCCAGGACAACCTGGTCGTCAACATCGACACCGTCATCTACTACCAGGTGACCGACGCCCGCGCCGCGACGTACGAAGTGGCCAGCTACATCCAGGCCATCGAGCAGCTCACCGTCACCACCCTGCGCAACATCATCGGCGGCATGGACCTGGAGCGGACCCTCACCTCCCGCGAGGAGATCAACGCCGCCCTGCGCGGGGTCCTCGACGAGGCCACCGGCAAGTGGGGCATCCGCGTCAACCGCGTCGAGCTGAAGGCCATCGAGCCGCCGACCTCCATCCAGGACTCGATGGAGAAGCAGATGCGCGCGGACCGCGACAAGCGCGCCGCGATCCTCCAGGCCGAAGGCGTCCGCCAGTCGGAGATCCTGCGCGCCGAGGGCGAGAAGCAGTCCTCCATCCTGCGCGCCGAGGGCGAGGCCAAGGCCGCCGCCCTGAGGGCCGAGGGCGAGGCCCAGGCCATCCGTACCGTCTTCGAGTCCATCCACGCCGGCGACGCGGACCAGAAGCTGCTCGCCTACCAGTACCTCCAGATGCTCCCCAAGATCGCCGAGGGCGACGCCAACAAGCTCTGGATCGTGCCCAGCGAGATCGGAGACGCGCTCAAGGGCCTCTCGGGCGCCATGGGCAACTTCGGCCCCCTCGGCGGCGGTCCGACCGGCTTCAACCCGCAGAACCCCGGCAAGCCCGCACCCGGTGGCGACGGCACCGCCGAGCGGCGGGAACAGCCCCCCATCGACTGACGGCCGCCCCCTTTGGTGCATGATCGGTGAGGCCCCTCGACCTTCATGGCGGGGAGGCGACTCACTCACACAAAGGGGATGGCTCCGTCCATGTCCATGTCCGTCCTGGAATCGCTCGCGGTCTTCGCCGCCGGAATCGGCGCCGGCACCATCAACACCATCGTCGGCTCCGGCACCCTGATCACCTTCCCGGTGCTGCTCGCCACCGGACTGCCCCCGGTCACCGCCAACGTCTCCAACACCCTCGGCCTCGTGCCCGGTTCCATCAGCGGCGCCATCGGCTACCGCAGGGAACTCCAGGGCCAGCGCGCCCGCATCATGCGGCTCGGCGCCGTCTCCCTCGTCGGCGGCCTCGCGGGCGCCGTCCTGCTCCTGAACCTGCCGTCGGACTCCTTCGACACGATCGTGCCCGTCCTCATCGGTCTGGCCCTGGTGCTCGTCGTCCTCCAGCCCCGTCTCGCGGCGGCCCTGCGCCGACGCCAGGAAGCCGCCGGAGGCGAGCCGGGCCGGGCGGACGGCGGAGCAGCCCTGCTGGCCGGCATGCTGCTCTCCAGCGCCTACGGGGGCTACTTCGGCGCCGCGCAGGGCGTCCTCTACGTCGGCCTGATGGGCCTGCTGCTGCACGAGGACCTGCAACGGATCAACGCCGTCAAGAACGTGCTCGCCGCACTCGTCAACGGCATCGCGGCCGTCTTCTTCCTCTTCGTCGCCGAGTTCGACTGGACGGCCGTGCTCCTCATCGCCGTCGGCTCCACCATCGGCGGCCAGATCGGCGCCAAGGTCGGCCGCCGACTTCCCCCGACCGCCCTGCGCGCCATCATCGTCGCGGTCGGGATCCTGGCCATCGTCCAGCTGCTGCTCCGCTGAGCGACGTAGAAGAAATACGTCGCCCAGCGCGCGGCGCACCCCGGCGGACGGGCGGGCAGGACTCAGGCGGTGCGCGCCAGCCACTCGGGCAGCGCGTCCTCCCCGCCCACCCCCAGGGCGAGCAGCATCGCGTCCGCCGGGGACGGCACGAACGGCTTCCGCAGCAGCGGCATCCCCGCCTCCTCCGGCGTGCGCGCCGCCTTGCGGTGGTTGTCCTCGGCGCACGAGGCCACCGTGTTCAGCCAGGTGTCACCGCCCCCCTGAGCACGCGGCAGCACGTGGTCGACCGTCGTCGCGCGCTTCCCGCAGTACGCGCACCGGTGTTGGTCCCGGACCAGCACCCCCCGCCGCGACCAGGGAGCATGTCTTCGGAAGGGCACCCGTACGTACCTGCAGAGCCGGATCACCCGGGGCATCGGGAGCTCCATGGTGGCCGCGCGCACACGCAGTTCGGGGTGCGACTGTTCGACGACCGCCTTGTCCTGGAGGACCAGTACCACGGCCCGGTTCAGCGTCACCGTCGACAGCGGCTCGAAGCTCGCGTTCAGTACCAGCGTGTCCCGCATCTCGCCCACCTCCCGTGTGCAGGCCCGCGACCACCCTGGCGGCAAGGCCCGGAACCACTCTGGCCGCGCGCGCCACGCGGGACAACGCAATAAAAATGCCCGGTCCTGGCCTTCTTTAGACCAGGACCGGGCAAACACCGGGAGAACGCTCAGCCGGCCGGCGACTCGTACTCACCGATCAGCTGGGCCCGGCCCAGGGCGTGGAACCGGAGGTGGAAACCGACCGACGCCGGAGAGGAGTCCTCGTCCGTCCCCAACTCCTCCCGGTCCACCGCGTACACGGTGAACACGTACCGGTGCCGCTCCCCGCGCGGCGGAGCCGCACCACCGAAGTCCCGGGTGCCGTAGTCGTTGCGCGCGTGGACGGCCCCCTCCGGCAGCCCCTCGAAGTCCCCGCTGCCCGCTCCGGCGGGCAGCGAGGTCACCGAGGCGGGGATGTCGAAGAGCACCCAGTGCCAGAACCCGCTGCCCGTCGGCGCGTCCGGGTCGAAACAGGTCACCGCGAAGCTCTTCGTCCCCTCGGGGAAGCCCTCCCACCGCAGCTCCGGCGAGACGTTGCCACCCGTCAGCACCTGCGCCGCGGACAGCTCCGCCCCCGGCGCGAGATCGGGGCTCGTCACGGTGAAGGTCTCCACCTCGGGGTGGAATGCGTGCGGAAGGGGCGCCCTGTTCTGCTCGGCCACTGCTGTCCTCCTGGATCGGATGAGGGGTACGGGCCGAGCCTAGAACCAGTTGCGCTGCGAACCGACCGAGGCGATCCACTGGTTCAGGTACGCCGCCCAGTCGGTCCCCTGGTACGACTGCAGCCCCACCTGGAAACAGCGGTAGGTGTCGCTGCCCTCGCTGAACAGACCCGGCTTCTTGTCCATCTCCAGCACCACGTCCATCTCGTGCCCGTCCGAGACGAAGGTCAGCTCGACCTGGTTCAGCCCCCGGTACTGCGACGGCGGCAGGAACTCGATCTCCTGGTAGAAGGGCAGCGTCTGCCGGGTGCCGCGGATGTGGCCGCGCTCCATGTCCGCGCTGCGGAAGGTGAAGCCCAGCTGCCGGAACGCGTCCAGGATCGCCTGCTGCGCCGGCACCGGGTGCACGTTGATCGGATCCAGGTCACCGGCGTCCACCGCGCGCGCGATCTCCAGCTCGGTGCTGACCCCGATGTTCATCCCGTGCAGCTGCTGCCCGCCGAAGTGGGTGACCGGCGTCTCGGCCGGGATCTCCAGCCCGAAGGGCACCACGTGCAGCGCGCCGGGCTGCACCTTGAAGGCACCGCCGAGGCGCTGCTTGGTGAAGACGACGTCCTGCTTGTACTCGCTGTCACCGCCCTCCACCTCCACCCGCGCCTGGAGCCCGACGGAGAGCCCCTCGATCTGCTGCTCCACGGACCCGCCCTGGATCCGGACCTCGCCCTGGACGATCCCGCCGGGCACGACGTTCGGCTCGGTGATGACCGTGTCCACCGAAGCACCGCCGGCACCCAGGCTCGCGAACAGCTTCCTGAACCCCATGCTCAATCTCCCCTATACGGATCTAAGACCTGGCGACTCTAAGAGGCGGTGACCAGACCTGCTGCGATCTGCCGCGCTCCGCTGTCCGCGGCGCGACCACCCCTTACCACTGCGGAACCATAGGCCCCGGTTGCAGGGGCGCGCGTTCCACTACCCTCGACCGGATGAGCGCGCGCCCCGACCGTACGCCCCTGCCCCGGTCCTTCTTCGACCGCCCGGTCCTCACCGTGGCCCCCGACCTCCTCGGCCGCATCCTGGTCCGCCGTACTCCGGACGGCCCCATGGAACTGCGGATCACGGAGGTGGAGGCGTACGAGGGCCAGACCGACCCCGGCTCCCACGCCTACCGGGGCCGCACCGCCCGCAACGCGTCGATGTTCGGCCCGCCCGGACACGCGTACGTCTACTTCATCTACGGCATGTGGTTCAGCCTCAACCTCGTCTGCGGCCCGCCGGACCACGCGAGCGGGGTGCTGCTGCGGGCAGGGGAGGTGACGCTGGGTGCCGAGCTGGCCGCCAAACGTCGACTTTCAGCCAGATACCCGCACGAACTGGCCAAGGGTCCGGCCCGCCTGGCCACGGCCCTGGACGTGGACCGGTCCCTCGACGGCGCCGACCTCTGCGCGGGCCCCGATTCCCCCCTGTCCCTCCTGGCCGGCACCTCCACCCCGCCCGACCTGGTGAGCAACGGCCCGCGCACGGGAGTGGGCGGCGAGGGTGCCGCTCACCCCTACCGCTACTGGATCACCGGCGACCCGACCGTCAGCCCGTACCGGGCCCACGCGCCGCGCCGCCGCGCAACTTGACTCGATCTTGGGAGACGCCTAACGTAGCCCGAGCCGCTGGAACGGAGCACTGCCTTCAGCAGACCCCGAGCGGCCAAACCACTACCTACGACTTACCCCTGGCGGGGTCCTATTCGGCGTTCCCGAATTCCCTGCCGACCGGCTCGATTATGAGTCGGGAGGGAAAAGCGTTAACGTAGTGACCACGCCGAAAGGGAAAGCGCGAAAGCGCAGGACCTCGAAAGCGCCGAGGAAATCGGACACGAGAGAGTCTGATAGAGTCGGAAACGCAAGAACGAAGAACAGAACGAAAGCCC
>NZ_JBVHWK010000049.1:0-18621 GCF_055569445.1 Streptomyces sp. NPDC029122
CACATCCCTCGCCGCCCTTCAGGCCCGAGTCCAGGCACAGACCGGCGAGGACAACAAGATCAAAACACCGTGTTAATGATCTGCAAGCCCTTAGGTCACCTTCGTGCTTCCCGCCGACATCCCGCCAGGCCCGCCTGCCGGCGAAGAGTGTGCACTCCTTCCGCTACCTGGCCGCGGGCGACTACTGGTTCGACGAGGAACACGCCGATGGCCACGACGGCACCAACAGCCTCCTGCACACCTGACCCCACGTTCCCGTCGCTGGAGTGGCAGAAGAACTTCCTGCCCTGACCGGCACCGCCGCCCGGCCGCCGTCGTACGGGCTGCGCTGGGGGTGGCGGTTGAGCCGGAGCGGGCCGCGAGCAGGCCCGGGTACTGACCAACAAGGCCGTCTCCCGCTCGGAGCCGATGCAGTCCTTCGCGATGGTCACCAGTCGGCTGTTCGCCGGCGCCCCGACACCGAGCTGTTCAAGGGCGGCGGGGCGGTCGTCCAGGTCGTTCCGAGCGTTCAGGCCCTCGTTAGTGGCCCTCACCTCGCGCGGGCGTCCGCGTTCACCGGGCCCCGGGGCCGGGCCGGATCGGCAGCTGCAGCGGGGCGGAGGCGGCCTCGGGCACCTCGCCCCCGCCCACCGCCAGCGGTTCATCGGTATCCCAGGACCCCCGGCAGCCCCTTCTGGCTCTGCACTGTTCATTCGGCAGATGACCGAGGCCGGTCACGGCAGGTACTCCCATGGTCGGGTGGTTGCCACGGCAACGGCGACCTGGCTGGGTACAGAGCCTGCTCGCGGGCTTTTGCCGCTCCGGCCTCACGGGCGGCGTCAGCGGAATTCTGCAGGGAGCGGCGCAGCAGCCGAGTGGGGTGGCTGCGGTTCGCGCTGCGGCCGGCGGGCCTGAAGAGGCCGTCGACGAGGTCCATGAGGCGGAGCGGCTGCGTTTGCCAGTTGTAGGCGAAGAAGGCGATACCGCACTCGTCGAGGCGGCGGACGAAGGCGGTCAGGCCGTGTAGGCCGGTGACGTCCATGAACGTCAGGTGGCCCATGTCGCAGGCTACGACGGCGACGCCGTCGAGGCTGGCGTGCACCTCGTCGAGAGCCGCTCTGGTTTCCAGGTCGAGCTCGCCGGTCGGGGTCAGGTGCACGGTCGGTCCGTAGCGCCTCAAGATCATCTGGAAGTCCATGTCGTCTCACCTCGCCGCGACCGGCGGGTTTAATACCCCAGCCCCTGTCGGGAACGGATGATCTGCATCGATAGTCGCGCTGCTGCCAGGGCGTACGCAACCCCGCCCGCAGGCCCGTGCAGGCCCACCTCTTCGTCCAGGTCAAGGATGGTCATGCGCCGTGTGGGCCTCACGTTGCTCCAGGAGCGCGCGGCCCCGCCGCCGCACCAACCACTGCGCTCTCCGAGGGCTGGCAGGTCCGTGCGCCCACACAACGCCGGCCGGTCCAGACACCTCCCCCGCCACTACCGCCGCTCGCGATGAAGACCGCTCCCGACGGCTGGATACGACCGGGCACGGAGCATGCCAGGGTCAGGACCGGGCTGCCGACACCCGGTCGCGCTCGCAGTGGCCTCGGTGGCCACAGCCGGGCAGCAGTAGCGGGGGCGGCCTCCGGCGCGGCGGGAGCCGCGTACTGGTTGGGGGGTGAGCTCGGCGGCGGGAACGGGGTGGAGCAGGGCTCCGGGGTGACCACCGAGGGCCGCTCAGCGCGCCGGCCGCCGTCTCCAGCCTAGATTCGACCGCCTTGCGGCGCGACGTGCCGCTTGTGGGGTCGGGGCGGGGGGTGGCCGTGTGGTGTCTGGGTGGGCGGGGGGTCAGCTACGCACAGTATTTCCGCGCCGGGACAGGGCGACCCCCAGAGCGATCATGCCCAAGCCCAGGACGAAGTGGAGCCAGTTGTCCGCGTCGTTGACGGGTACGAAGTTCGCGGCGCTGTCATGGTCGATGATCAAGCCGTACAGCCACAGCACGAGGTAGACGGCGCCCCCGCCGATCAGGTAGGTGCGGGCTGCCTTCGCGGTACGTGCCATGGCGAGGCCGGCAAGACCGAACAGCAGGTGAACGACGTTGTGGAGGATCGATACCTGGAAGATTCCCAGTAGCTTTGCTTTGGAATGGTGCTCGGCGAAGGCGAGCGTGTCGTAGCCGGTGGTAATGCCCGGGATGAATCCCAGGATGCCGACCAGCAGGAACAGCCCGCCCACAGCGAGAGCGGCCTGCTGGACGTGGGCCCGGCCGCGGGTGCCGGTGTGGCTGCGGGAGTGGGGAAAAGTGGTCATGGTGCTGCCTCCAACCCGCTGCGCGGGTGAAATGAAACTCGTCCTGGTTCAGCGGCTACCCCCTCCCGTCTGGCGCAGTCGCCCCTTCTTTCCGTTGGCCTCCAACAGGAATGAGCGGCCACGCGGAAGGAGCCTCCGGGGCCTGGCAGGACGCGCGGCGCCAGACTGCGTCCTGATCAAGTTACGGGTGGGGCAGAGCGCCGGTGTCGAGGTCGGCACGGTCACGAGCGCGTTGCGTTCCGCAATCGCCGGGCTGGGTCCGGGTGTGCCGGCGACTGCGGCCATGAGCGGCTGGGCCGCCAGCTGACGATAAGGGTCCGCAGGCCCAGGCATTCGGCGCGCCGGTGGAGGTCCAACAGCTGGAGCAGGCCGTCAGTGTGTCCGCCCCCCCACTGGTCGGCGGTGCCGGGCGCTTCCCAGGCTCGTCACAACAGGCGATTGACCCATAGCCGCCTGGGGCAGCGGGTGGAGGTGAGGGATGTCTGGGCGCTGGGCGCGGCAGCGGTTGGATTGGCTGTCGGGCCGGTCAGTAGGCTGGTGGCAGAGAGTATGTGGTGGAAAGGGGGCGGGGATGAGGGCGGCGCGGGCATTGGCCACGCTGGATGAGGTCGAGCTCGGTGACCACGTCTGCTGGCGCCTTGAGACCCCTGGGGTCCTGTACGAGGATGCGTCGGCTTACGTGGCCGATGGCGCGTTGTACGGAGACAAGATCGTAGTCGTGGGCTCCGTGGGCCCCTCTTCCTCCGCCTCTTTTGACGACGGCCTGCGGCCCTCGGGCGCGGTGGTCCTCGACCTTCCGCCGTCCACGGATTGCGACGTGGTTGTGGCAGCGGTGCGCCGCGAAGCGCGTACCGCTGTCCGGGAGGGCTTCCGGGCGGTTCGCGTGTTGGCCGAGCGGGTGCCCGTCACAGCGCCAGGGGCCGCGGAGGAGCTGCTGGCACAGGAGCTGAAGCTGGACGAGTTCGCTGCCGAGAGCGGTGCCATGGTGGTGTGCGCGTTTCGGCCGTCCGAGTGGGATGAGCCTACGCTGGAACATGTGGCCAGTGTGCACCCGCACGAGATGGGCACACGTGCACAGCGTCCGGCGTTCCGGATGTATTGCACGGGTGCCGACATGTGGAGTGTGGACGGAGTGATCGACTCACAGTGCGCGCTCGCGTTCAACGCCGCCGCACGCGCGGCCGTACGCAGTGCCGGCAAGGTGACGCTGCGGTTCGACCGTCTTGAGATGATCGACGCTGCGGGCATGCACGCTCTCATCGACGCGGCCCGCCACCAGCCCGGCGCCCGGATCGTCGTGGAGGGCGCCAACGACACCGTGCGCCTGGTCTGGGAGCTGGCGGGCTACGCCGACGCCGGCCTGCCGGTGGTGATGGCCGCATGAGCACGGCGCTGCCCCCCAGGCCGTCCGGCACCCCGGAACAGCCGGGCCACGCCCAGGCCCCGGCCGGATTCCGCCACGAGCTGTACCCCTACCGTGGGGAGGAACAGTTCCTGACCGGCACCCTGGGCTTCATCCACGAAGGCCTGGAGGCCGGTGAAGCCGTCGTCGTCGCCGTACCACCGGACAAGACCTCGCTCCTTCAGGACGAACTGGCCGACGAGCCCGCCGTCACCTTCGTCGACACCGCAGCCGCCGGTCCCAACCCGGGGCGCCTCATCGCCGCCTGGACGGCCTGGCTGGCGCAGCAAGGCGACGGAGGCAGGCCCGTACGAGGCATCGGCGAGAGCGCCTGGCGCCAGACACGAAGCGCCAGGCACCTGGCGGAGCTGCGCTACCACGAGTGGCTCATGAACCATGCCTTCGCCCAGAGCCCCGCCTACTCGATGCTGTGCCCCTTCGACGACACCGAGGAGGACCACAATGCCCTGCGGGCCCTGTCCCGCTGCCACCCGCTGATCCGCCGGGACGGGCAGTACACGTCCAACACGGACTACCTCACCGACGCGGTGTATCCCTTCGACGCCCTGCTTGGTCCCTGCGACCCGTACCAGGAGATCAGCTACACGGACGGCGACCTGGCGGCGGTCCGCTCCAAGGTCTCCCAGTGCGCCGCCAACGCGGGCGTCCCCGAAAACCGGCGGGCGAAGCTGGCTGTGGCCGTCACCGAGATCGCGACCAACAGCATCCGCCACGGCGGAGGCAGCGGCACCCTGCGCACCTGGACCGAGGAGGCGGAGTTCGTCTGCGAGTTCCGCGACGCGGGCTACATCTCGGACGTGATGGCCGGCCGCACCCGCCCGTCCGCGGACCAGATCGGCGGCCGCGGCCTGTGGCTCGCCCACCAGCTCTGTGACCTGGTCCAGATCCGCTCCGCACCCGACCGGGGCACCACCGTCCGCCTCCACATGGACATCGCGCGGTAAAGCGGCCGGTTCTGTGGAAGGCGCGGACCGATGAGCCTGCTCATGCCAGGCGGTGAGCCGGCGCGCCCTACTGGTGTGTGCATGCCGGCGCGTGCTGCGGGGCAGCAGGACGAGCCGGAACAAACCCTGGCCAGGTGGCGGCCCGCTCGATAGCGGGGCCGGATCCCGGCCGGCGAGGCCGAGCGGCGCCGCCAGGTCCTGGACCGCGCGTACGCGACCATCGGCATCACCGACCGCGGGATGACCAGCGCCATCGACTACGCCGCGGCGTAGGCACCGCCTCGGCCTCCGGCTCCGTCCTGGGCGGCAGGGCGATCCGGTCCGGCTCCAGCCCCACCTTGTGCGGGTGGACACACGCCGGCGTCCGGTCGTCCAGGGTGTAGCGGAAGCCGTCGGCCGGATCGAAGGGGCACTCCCACGAGGGGCGCGAGTAGACCACGAACGCCTCGCGCGGCAGGCGCCTCGACGGGCAGATGCCACACGCGGGATGGTCCTCGCCCTGGGCGAACGGTTCGCTCATGACGGCACGGTAGCGAAAGGGCGCCGACGCCCGCCGCCAGAACCACCCGAACGGGAACGGGTGAGCGGCGTCCGACGGTGCCGCGGACGAGGGCGTAGGGAGTCACGCAGAAGGCGCCGAGGGTGGTGACGACGATCAGGGTGAGGAACAGCCAGTAGGCGAAGCCGTGGCCGTGGGAGGAGGCGAGGATGCCGGTGCTGGCGAGTCCGGCCGCCCAGCCCGTCTTGCTCAGCCCGATGCCGAGGCCGATGAAGGCCCAGAACAGGTTTGCGGCCGGCGATGGCCGCGATGGCCAGGGACACCGGGTAGTCGATGGCCCGGCCGCCGATGTAGTCCGCCGGGCCCGCATCCGTGTCCCTCTCCCACGACAAGACCGGTGGTTACGGCCGCGTGCAGATCACCTGGGCGAACAACGACCGTGGAAAGCCAGCCGTGTTGGTGGCCCGGACCTCCCAGCCGCGACCGTCGGCAGTCCCCGACGACGAGCCCAGGTAGGCCCGGAACCCGGCCTGTCCGCCACCCCCGGTGGGCACCTCGCCGGCCGGACAGTTGACTCTGGCCGTGACGGTCTGGTTCGCCTGCATCAGCACCTGAGGACCCGTGTGCTGGGAGTGAGGCGTCGTGAAGCACATCTGGGTGAGCAGAATGTCGTGGGGGACGGTGTCGTCGTTGAGGGCCTGGACCTCTGTGCTGCGAGCGAAGACGCCGGCCGAGCTGACGTACATCCGGGGAGCCGTGCGCCAGCCGATGCCGGTTGCCACCTCGTCCTGGGAGCACGCGTCGCGGCTGGCCCCTTCGAAGCCGGGCCGCACGCCGGTTCCGGTGCTGCCACCGACGTGGCTGCCCGCCGTGGTGCAGATCACGAAGGCGGACACCGTTCCGGGGACGCTGTGGCGGTTGTGGGCGATAGCAACCCATGATGCGCTGCCGGGGCCGGTGTCCGATCCGATCAGGAGGACTCCGTCGCTCGACCGTCCGCCTCCGCCGGTGGGAAATGTGCCGCTAGGGCAGGGCACGGTGGCCTCGGCGGTGCCGAACGCGGGCACGGTCACGGTGGCCGAGACGTGCTGGCTGTGCGGCGCCATGGCCGTCACGGCGGCGGGCGTGCTTGGGCGCGGGGCGGCTGTGGCGGTGGCAGCCAGGGTGAGAACGGCGGTGGCCGCGGCTGCGGCGGCGATGTGGGTGCGGGTGCGCTGGTGGGTCAAGGCGTCCTCCGGAGTGCGGGATCGTGCACTCGCGGTCTACCAGGCGGCGTACGCGCCGGCTGGGCATGGCGTGACCCGCCGCCCTCGTACGGCGCAAGGGGTAACGATTCACCCGGAGCTCTACAAGGGCGACGGTCCGGATCGATGCCGGCCTCACCGCTGCAGGGTCCCTTCGGCCCCGGCTCCGCGAAGGCAACGATCAACTGGAACGACGGGACCCGCCCCATCGTCGACCAGAGCACGTTCCGCGGCGACACACACTCCTTCTCCCTCGAAGGCGGCTCCCCGCCACCGGCTCCTTCGCCGGAGGCACTGCACGCGCCAACGGCCGCACCATGCAGCAGTTCCCACCGCGTCCTGCCGTCCCGTTCCACGCGAGCACCCGCTGCTCACGGCATCGGGACGGACGGGGTTACTGCGGGGTAGCGGCAGGCGAGGCAGGGAGATAACGTCTGGCCTCTTGAAGGGAGAGCCATGCCTCGTACTCTGACAGTGTCCGACAGCATCGTCGTCAATCGCCGTCTCGCGGAGGTCTTCCGGCGCGTCTCCGATCCCGCACGGATGGGGGACTGGAGCCCGGAGAACCTCGGTGCCACCGTGCACGGGGGTGCCCGGGAACCAAGCGTCGGAATGGTCTTCGACGGTCGCAACAAGCGCGGCGCGTTCCGTTGGACCACCCGTTGCACCGTGACGGCGCTCGAGCCAGACCGGCTCTTCCGGTTCCGGGTACACGCCATCGGTATCACGCGGCCGCGGCTGTCGGGTGCCATCGCCACGTGGGAGTACCGCTTCGAGGCTGTCCCGGAGGGCACCCGGGTGATCGAGACGTGGACCGACGACCGCCGGTCGTGGCCGGACTTCCTGGCGAACGCCTTCGACCGGGTCGCGACACGCGGAAGCCTCTTCGCCGACTTCCAGCGCAGGAACATCGACACGACCCTGCGCAACCTCAAGACGGCCTTGGAAACCGACTGAAACGCTCATGCCGCGATGGGGAACCGGACGCCCCGCTGCCCCGGCTCCCCGTGAGCGGCTGCCGCAGGCGCGTCCGCAGGGGCACCACCGAGGCGATCGCCGGCGCCGTCACCCTGACTCACCGCAACTCGCCCTCGGTCGCCACGTTGAGGAGTTGTCCGGCCGATCACGGTGGTGGAGTCTGGCCGGTCAGGCATCATGCATCAGTGAGCATCATCGTTAAGTTCTTCGTGGCACCGGACGATGCGGCTGCCGCCCGCGTTGTCGGGGGCGGACCGGGACTCGTTTTCGGGTCCGTCTCGTTCGGCAACTTCGATTCCGAAGGTGCCGTGGTGGAGTGGGAGTGCCTCTTCTTCGGAGACGACTTCGAGGAGCTCCTGGAGGCTGGCGAACCGCGGATTGTCGCGGGCGAGGACGATGATGGATGTGTTGTCTTCGCGGTCTCCGCCCGTCTGGTGGATGCTCTGGCCGAGGCGGAGTCCTCCCGACTGCGTGAGGTCGCCGTGGAGTGGGCCAGGCAGCGGGCCGAGGACGGTGAGGAAATCGGATCTGAGGTGGCGGTCGAGATGCTGGGAAGTCTGGGTGCTCTGGCCGGTGGGGCAGAAGCAAACGGCCATGGCGTGTACTGCTGGGTCGCGTAGAGGTCAGGTCCGGAGCCGGATGGTGATCGGCCGGGCAACTCCGATTGGGCGGGCCGGCTGCGCGCGATTGGCCGGCCGGTCCCGCTGCGCCTGGAACTCGCCTTCGCTGGCGGCCGTCGTTGGGGGCTCGGCCCGAGACGGGACGTACGATTGGACATCGGGCTGAATAGAGCTGCTGCGAGGACTCAAGTGGCTGGCGAAATGAGCGAAGAGCTGATCATCAGCCCTCGCAGCGAGCACGTGCGAGAGGAACTGGCGGAAGCCGCTGCCTGGAGCGCGTACGCGGCGGAGCTTCGCGAGGTGCTCGGAGCCGCGATTGAGAAGAGCGGCGCAGACTTCCTGGAGGTGGGCGGGCTGCTGGTGAGCGAGCCCCTTCCCGAAGAGCACCGCAGCCTGCGCAACGGTGCGGAGGTCCGACCGCCGCAAGCGATAGGTCTCGCCGAAGGAATGGCAGCCGGACGCGGGCCGTATTGTCAGCTCGCTTCACCCGGGAAACTTCAGATCGAGTCGGGATGGGACGGCGCGGTACACCTCTTCACCACACCAGCGGTGGCCGCCGAACTGGCGGGACTCCACGGTGAGGGCGTGACGTTCCTGTGGCGAGACGCGGCTCCTGAACCCGTAGAGGTCTCGGACCCTGTCGACGCCGTCGCGGACGCGGGTTTCTGGGCGAGGGTGGCGGAGGGGTCCGAGCGCTTGACCTTGGTTTGCGAGCGCTGGGCGTACGGCGCTCACGGGTGCAGATGGTTCCGCGTGACGCCGGAGAGCACAGCCGAAGTGGCCCGACTCCTGCGACCGCGCTCGCTGGTTTGCGTGGCCGCCGAGCCGGAGCTGAACCCCAGAGCAGAACTGCTGCAAGACGACTTCACCGCCTTCGTGGCCCCGCTGCCACACGGCGAACTGGCTCACCGTAACTACCCCGGTGGAGCCGACACGCTGTCCGAGGTTAGGGATGACGGCTTCTCCCTCATGCTGGCCGATGCGCCACTGGGCGACTGGTGCGCCGTCGTACCGGACGCGGACGGGGTTGCCAGGGGGCAGTGGGAGATTCCGGGTGAGTAGTTGAGATACAGAAAATCCCCGGCGAGAACGATCTTGCTGGGGTGCGCCTACTTTGTACGAGCTCCGGGCTGGCGGGGGACATCGGCGTCCCCCTACTGGGCAGCGAACGAGTTGATCCCCGCTGGTCTGGTACCTTCAACTCCGTTTTCGTGCAGCTTCAACCTGCCGCAGCGGTCCGTGGGGCACCACGCGACGCTGCTGGAGTTCGATGACACCAGCAGCTGCGAGGCCATCTACCCCCTGATCGGCTGGGGCTATATCGGCTGACGACGGTTGGCTGGGCAGGCCCCTGCCTCCCGGGATCACGCCGTCGTTGTTGCGGCGTGGAACGGCACTGTGTCCTGGCCGTCTCACCACATGGCGCTGGGACGGCACATCCCTGGACATAGGCTCGGTGTCTTGACCGCAGGGGAGAGACGCGGTCGGGCTGGATCGCGAAGGGCATGGACGCCCCAGGCGTGTGACCGCTACCTTTCAGCGCTCCTAAGCGTTCGTGCAGCGCCGGTGCAAGGACAGTGCCGAGCCCGGAATCCCACCGCGCGCTGGGCCCCGCCCCTGGGAGGCCCCTGGAGCCGCGGCCGGGGCGTAGTCACGGACAGGGCAGGCAGCCGTCAGCGGAGAAGGCCCAGCGCCCCCGTGCCCGCTGCGCCTCTCCGCCAGGAGTCGGCGAAAGGCGCAGCTACGTCTACCTCGGCACCGCTACCGCCGCAGCCCTCATCATCTGACTCCGGACGTGATCGGCCGGATGAGTCTAGCCGCGCGCGAGCGTGTCGAACCAGTGCACGATCTGGGGTCCTGCCAGCTTGAAGGACCCGTTGTGGTCAGTCTTTCCGTGGTCGACCACGGGGGCTGTCACACCGTTGCGTGCCAGATCGGCCGCGCAGGAAAGGGAGTTGGCGATGGCGACGTCCGTGTCGCCGGTCGCGCTGTGCAGCCGTACGGGGACGTCGGGCTTCCAGTCGCAGGTCCCGTCCTGCCTCTTGAGCGCGGTCAGCAGGCCGCCGTCCGGGCGCCGCAGCCGCTCGTAGAAGCCGTCGGTCAGCAGTTCCTTTACCGAGCCGGGCAGCTTCGTGACGATGTCCTCCTCGGTGTGCCGGGTGTCGAAGAGTTCCTCCACGTACCCCGCGTACGGTTGCCGGAAGATGTCGGTCGGGTTGTCGTAGACGGGGTGTAGCCGGTTCTGCGCGGTGAGGAAGTACGACATGTAGAAGACGCCGCTGATGTCGTTGATACGGCCGTCGAGCAGGGCGGGGATCTCGGCGCCCTGCAGGTCGTACGGTCCGGCGACCGGAGCGAGCGCCCGCAGCCGGAAGTGCCGGTCCGCTCCCTGCGCCAGCTCGCGGCCCAGCGCCATGGCGACCTGGCCTCCCTGTGAGAACCCGGTGCCGTACACGTCTCCGGTGAGCGGCCTGCCGAGCGCACGGGTGGCGGTGCGGGAGGCCCGCAGCATGTCGAGCGAGGCGGAGACGGCGGAGGCGGTGTCCATGTACGGGTGCAGGCCGGGGCCCTTGCCGAGCCCGAGGTAGTCCGGGGCGGCGACGGCGCGTCCCGCAGCGGCGTGCAGATAGGGCGCGTAGAGACCGAAGCCCGCGGCGACGGACGGCGCGTAGTCGCGGTGGACCATTGTGCCGTGCGTGTCGGCCACCAGGTCGAGCCGGCGCTCGCCGCCCTTGGGCAGCACCAACAGGCCGGTGGCGGTGGTCTGTTCGCCCCCAGGTGTCAGGGTCTGGTAGGTGAGCCGGTAGCCACGCACGCCGTGGCGGACGGTCGCCGGTTCGATGTCGGCGCCCTTGAGGAACGCGGCCACCTCGGCCCGGCTCAGGTCGGCGACGGGAGTGACTCCGAGAAGGGCCCCGCGCCCGGTGCTCTGCTGGGCTGGGCGGGGTTCGGACGCCGCGACTGCCGGGGCGGCGGCGAGGGTGGCGAGGGCGGTGAGGGCGACGGCGGTCGCGCCGGCCAGTGACCGGCGTACTCGCGTGCGCTGCACGGCCTGTCTGAAGCGGGTGCGGGTCGTGGTGTGGGTCATGACGACGACGCTACGGAGCTGTTGATCACAGGGGCATCCGACGGCCCCCCGGCCGGGGGTACGGCCAGCCCTACCCTGGAACCAGGGAATCCCCCCGGAGGGGGGCTGGGCCGGCGTCCGGCTGTGTGGTCCGCGGCTCATGAGCTCACCGAGCCCGCCCGCGGAGAGGACACCCGTCGCGGCTGTACTCCTCGGCCGGACGAGGGAACTCGACCAGGAGATCAGCCAGGATGTCGCCGCTGTCGGTTCCGGCGGACGGCCCACCTGCCTGACAAGATGCCTAGCCCGACGATGCGCCGGATGCGTCCGCTGAGCAAGGGGCTTCGGTGACTCTCATCCCCATCGCGCTGATCACGTCATCATCGCCGCCGACAACCTGAGGGTGGTCGACGACGTGGATTGTGCGCTCGTGGCGGGTCAGCTCGTTCCTCGGGGCCTCCACGAGGAACGGCGTGGCGTTGGTGACCACCTCGATGACGGAGGGGCTGGAGGTCTAGCCGTTATCTCCACCGCGGGGGCGTGCACTCGCATGTGGGCCGTGTACCGCAGGCCCCGCTCCCTGCTCGGTACCCGGCTGGTCACGGGGACGTAGATGCGCATGTCCCGAGGCTCGGGGGCGCAGGGGAGCATCCGGGTGCAGGTCGGCGTGGCTCGCCGTGTCGGCGTCAGGCCAGTTGTTCCCGTAGCCACGACCGTTCCGCGCGGCTGGTGGCGCGGGCGATGGTGAGCATGCCGCGGCGGTAGGGGTCGTCGGTGTCCGCGGCACCCAGGAGACGGTCGCCATTGTGGAAGAAGCTCGCGGGCTGTTCCAGGAAGTCCAGTCGCCTGCGCAGCACTGCGTGCCGGTCGGCGGGGTCGGGAAGCTGGGAGAGAAAGGCCAGGACCGTGAAATAGCGGGTGCTGTCGCTGATGTCCAAGCCGTCGGCTTCCCGCAGCCGGCGCAGCAGCTCGGTGCGGCCGGCAGTGGTCAGGCTCAGGTTGTGCCGCTGGACGGCCGCGGCGCCTGGCTCGGCTTTGCGGTCGAGCAGGCCGGCCTTGACCAGCCGGTTGATCGCCGGATAGAGGCTGCCGTCGCTGACCGGCCGGGCGTGTCCGGACAAGTGCGCTATCCGGCGGCGCAGTTGGTAGCCGTGCAGTGGCCCCTCGGCCAGGAATCCCAGGATCGCAAGTTCCAGCATGCTGCTACTCTCGCACATCGAAACGAGGTACCTCGAATCGAGATAAGGGGCTGGGGATGACGTACACCGAGGAATGGGTGATCACGCGAGCGCGCGACGCCTACGAGCACGGCCGGGCATCGTTCGACGTACGGCCCGAGCGCGCGGCACTGCTGGTCATCGACATGCAGGACGAATTCATCCGCCCCGGGTGGAGCCCCTACTGGGTGCCTGCGGCCACCCGCATGGCACCCCGGCTGCGGCAGCTGGTCGAGGACTGCCGGTCTGCCTCGATCCCGGTGATCTGGACCATCTTCGACGACACCCATCTCGGACTGGACCGGCCGCACGCCCTGCGCTTCCTCCCGCATGCCGACACCGACTGGCGCCGCCCCGGCCCTGCCGATGTGTGGGCTCCGATGGGCCGCCGCCCCGACGAGGCCCTGATCCGCAAGCCGTCCTACGGCGCGTTCTACGACACCCCGCTCGACACGATGCTGCGCAACCTCGGCCGCGACACGGTCATCGTCACGGGCACCCTCACCAACTACTGCTGCGGCACCACGGCCCGCCAAGCATACGAACGCGGCTACAAGGTCGTCTTCGGATCCGACACCACGGCCACCGACGACGAGTCCCGCCAGGAACCAGAACTCGCCGTGCTGCGCAAAGGCTTCGCACTCGTGCTGACCGCCGAGCAGATCAGGAACACCTTGAACGCAACCACCCCGGCATCGGAGGGCGCAGGCAGAGGGAAAGTCGCCTGAGGCGACACCAGATGAATGAGTCCAAGGGGTGTCGTTGCCGTCAGTCATCGTAGACAGTGAGTGATCGCTGGATGGGCTGTCCAGTTTGATCGTTGTGCCAGATCGCCGCTGTGAGTGCGGGGATCCGGCACAAGACCCGGGCTGACACCCCTGCCGGGCTCTTGCCGCCGTGTCGTTCCAGGTTGAGCTGCCCCTTGAAGGTCTGATTGATCGACTCGATGACCTGCCGCAGCGGCTTGAACAGGTGTGACCCGGTCAGTCCGGCTTCCCCCTTGCGGGCGGGCTGCAGCAACTTCAGGTGACGCTCGGCAAGTGACACCAGACTGCCGCCGGTCGTGCTGTCGGATGCCGAGCGGTTGACGTTGGAGAACTGGGCCAGGCGGCGTTCGACCGCCCAGGGCCTGGCCCAGCGTGCTCAGATCGTGCTGGCATGCGCGCGCGGGTGGAACAACACCGTCGTGGCCGCGCGGCTGGGCATCGAGCGCAAGACAGCGGGCAGATGGCGGACCCGGTTCCTGCGGGAGCGGCTGGACGGGCTCGCCGACCAACCCCGGCCCGGCGTGCCGCGGACCATCACCGACGCCCAAGTGGAAGAAGTGGTGGTCCGCACCCTGGAGGAGACCCCCGCGGGCGGGACACACTGGTCGAAGCGGGAGCTGGCCAAGGTCGTGGGGATCTCCCCGGCGAGCGTGCTGCGGATCTGGCACGCCTTCGGCCTGCAGCCGTGGCGAACCGAGACCTTCAAGATCTCCTCGGACCCGTTCCTGATCGACAAGATCCGTGACGTCGTCGGCCTCTACCTCGCCCCGCCGGCCAACGCGGCCGTGTTCGCGGTGGACGAGAAACCGCAGATCCAAGCCCTGGAACGGACCGCACCGGTGTTGCCGATGCTGCCCGGGGTGCCCGAGCGGCGGAGTTTTGACTACGCCCGGCACGGGACCGTCGATCTGTTCGCAGCGTTGAACACGGCGACGGGCAAAGTGATCACGAAGCTGTCCGCGCAGCACCGGGCCGTGGACTTCCTCGACGAGATCGACCGCCAGACCGATCCCGGTCTGGCGGTCCACGTGATCTGCGACAACCTCTCCGCCCACAAAGCGCCCGTGGTGCACAAGTGGCTGCTGGCGCATCCCCGTTTTCACCTGCACTTCACGCCTACGTACTCGTCATGGATCAACCAGGTCGAGCGGTGGTTCGCCGAGCTGGAACGACGCTGCCTCGCACGTGGAGTGTTCTGTTCCCTCGACGACCTCAAGGCCGGACTTGAGAGCTGGATCAAGGTCTGGAACGACGAGGCCCGACCCTTCAAGTGGACCAAGACCGCCGACCAAATCCTCGACCGCATCTGCCGCTACTGCGACAGGATCTCCAAACCGGATCACTAGTCGTGAGTGGGCAGCTGGTGGTCTTGAGTCCCTACGCAGTCGTGGCGACCTGCTCTAAATTGGTCATCTCATTGACTCGGGTGACGCCAGGGGGATTGGGTGCACGAGGGCATGGCAGTTGGGAGCCGCTACCGCGTGGAACGCCTCCTGGGCAGGGGCGGCTTGGGCGAGGTCTGGGAAGCGACGGACCGTACCCTCGGCCGGCGGGTCGCCATCAAGTTCGTCACCGGCGTCATGCAGTACCCAGAGGCGGCTCAGCGGTTCGCGCGTGAGGCCCGCACGCTCGCCTCGCTCCGCCACGGCAGTGTCGTGACCGTTCACGACGCCGGAACGGCCGACCACGACGGCCAGTCTCTGCCCTACCTCGTGATGGAGTTACTGGACGGCGCCACCTGGGATTTCTCGCACGTGGACTCGATCGTGGAGACCGGGGCGCGCTTGGCGGACGTTCTCGCGCACGTCCATGCGGCGAAGGTTGTCCACCGGGACATCAAGCCCGCCAACATCATGATCTGTGCCGACGGGCGCACCGTGCTGATGGACTTCGGTATAGCGCGGGACGATGCCTCGCTCACCCGTACAGCCACCACCACCGGAAAATACTTCGGAACCCCCGGCTACATGGCCCCCGAACAGCTCGAAGGCCGTGCCGCCGCACCTGCTTCGGACGTCTACGCGCTGGGGATCGTCCTGGTCGAGAAGCTCACCGGCCACCGACTGCCCGTCACGCAGCTCACGCCCCAGGTCCAATCCTCCATCGGCGAGCCCGTACTGTCCCTGCTCACCCGGATGACCGCTGCACGTCCCGAGCAGCGGCCCTCCGCCGCCGAGTGCGCTTCGCTGCTCCACGCGTCCGAGACGCCCACGACATCGCGGCACGTGCCGTCCACGAGAAAGGAGTGGCGGCAACGGCTGGTTGCGCCGACGGTACTGCTGGCGCTGCACACGATCGTCCTGTTCCAGCCCGCTTACAGGACAGACTGGAACGACAGCGTTGTCAGGTCGTTCGGTAAACAGATCGTCTATGCGGAGGAAGAGGACTTCTTCGAGTGGAATTCACGAGCCTGGGGAGCCCTCACTACCGTCGGAGCCGGCGTCGGGGTGGCGACGTTGCTGGTGGCGGTCATGCTGCTCGTCCTGAGCTCTCGGGTGCCGACGAGGCTGGCGGGCTATGGCGCAGCGGTGCTCACCGTGCTGTGCCTCGGCTGGCAGGCCGCGTCCAACCCGCCCTTTTACGACAGCAGCGGCCGGGGCCCCCAAGTCGTCTATGGCCTGTGGCTCTTCTATCTGATGACGGCGGTGACCATCGCCATGTACGTCTACCACGATGTCCGTGCCCGCCGGGTGAACACGCAGCCATAGGCCACGGCCGTGCAGAGTCGGCCAGCGATGGACTCGGGGCAGCAGCCGCACCGGAACCGCGTCCTCGAACCTGGCCGGCGGACATTCCAGCAACGGATGCCGCCGACGCCCGCGTACGCCCATCAGCACGCGACAACCCCCGGCGTGCTCCCCCCTCACGGCTAGATTCACCGTCAGAGAAGCCGACACGGCTGGGTTCGCTGTCAAACGCCTCGATTGGATGACGAAGGACAGCTTCGAGCTGCGCCGGGTGGAGCCGGTCGCGGCGCTGCTTCTGGTTGGCCAGCCACCCCCCCGTCCGGTGCTCACTCCCGTCAGGCAGCCGCTCGACGTGGGACCGCCCCGGCATCCCGCCGCCCTCCCGCGAGGTACTGCGCCAGGGCCTGGACGCCCTTGTCGAAGGCTTCCGCGCCCCGGCCGGACCGGGGGCCGCGGTCTTCTTCGTGGGTGCTGTGCGGGCGTGTACGACCCTCGCCGGGGTAACGCCGAGCGCGGCGAGGCGGGCCAACTGCTCGGCGTTCAGCCGGGCCCAGTCCCGGCGCTGGGTGGCGAGCCAGCGGCCGATGTCCTCGCCGTGCCGGGTCACTCCGGGGGTGACGGCCTTGAGTCGCGCCCCTTCGCCGTGGAGCTGCTTGAGGTAGGCGTAGTGTCGCTGCCAGTCCACCGTCCACCCCCGCACCGCGGGGTTCCAGTCCTCGTCGATCGCGGCGAGCTCGGCGGCCCGGTTTTCCTGGTGAGGGGTTCCTGGTCCAGCGGCAGTGACAGTTTGATGCGGTCTGTTGGGTGTCATCGGCGTGTGTGACTGCTGGACAGTGCCGCGCGGTGTCTAGGGCCGCGCGGGGGCGTCAGGCTGTGTATCCGGCGATGAGGACGAGGGTTCCGCCGAGGCCGGCGAGGAGGGCTGGACGTGGCGGTGCTTTTTCCAGGCGGTCTTGGTCATGCTGATGGGCTGGTTGCTGAGCACGCAGCAGTCCGCGGTGCCTCAGTTCTTCCCGCAGTGCTGGGGTGAGGGCTCGGGCGGCCTGCGGGTGACCCTGGTCTGGCCAGCCGGACTGCGCGGCAGCGCCGCGGAGGGGCCGGTGGGCGGGATGGCTCGGCGTGGGGTGGCGTACGCGGCGCGGGGTCGGATCCATGGTGCCGAAGCCGGCTGGCTCGTCCCGGCGCCTGTCTCCTGCCCCTCCGTTCGATCGCTCGCATGGAAGTTCGATGTCGGGGGTGTCTCCTTCACCCACACCGGTCCTATGTCCGCTTTTGCGCACT
Organism: Streptomyces sp. NPDC029122; assembly: GCF_055569445.1. Taxonomy (NCBI): domain Bacteria; kingdom Bacillati; phylum Actinomycetota; class Actinomycetes; order Kitasatosporales; family Streptomycetaceae; genus Streptomyces; species Streptomyces sp. NPDC029122. The sequence goes on from NZ_JBVHWK010000049.1 coordinate 17,005, forward strand.
GTGGTGGTGGCTTGGCGTGCTTCATAGGAGTGCGGCGTTACCAGCCGTCGACCCGCGGCCGTCAGGCCATGCAGCGAGAGGATTGCCCGTGTTTCTGGCCCGTCGCCTCCTCATCAGCTTCCTGCCCGTCGTCACCTCGGTGGCGTTGTGCGCTATTGCCCCTCCAAGCCACGCGGCCGACAGCGTCCGCCATCAGGAGATCGTCAACAAGGCTGATGGCGGACGGCTCAGTACCTGGGATGACGTCGTGCTTCCCGGCGTTCGTGCCGCCACCATCCGCACACCGAGTGCCGACTACGAAAGCCGCACCAGCGTGCTGTGGGAACTGGAGGACCATGATGGATACTGGGTGATCCGCAACGAGAAGAACTCGACCCTGTGTCTGCAGCCGGCGTCCGACCCGGCACCGGACGTCCTGCTCGTGGTCAAGACCTGCAACGGGTCCGAGATCCAGTCCTGGCAGCTGGTCAACGAGCAAACGGATCTCGCCAGTGCTGCCGGGCCCACGGGCTGGTGGAGCCTGCGACCGACCCTGAACACCAAGCTGGCGGCCGCACCTCCCACCCTCGGCGGCGGCTTCAGCGAGGTGCGTCTCTACCGCGCCACCAACAGCAGCGACCGGCTGTGGCACCACGAGAGTCCCGGGCGAAGCTGGTGAGCCAGCGGCGTGGTCATCTCCGTCCCGAGGCGAGATGTAGCCGGTCAGTGAGCCTGAGGAGTCGTCAAGGCTCTGGGGTTGTGCAGTTTGGGTGAGCGGTTTTGGTGATGGGTCGGCTCACTGAATCTGGGCAGCATCGGGGTTCGTTGCGGTGTTGTCGGCCCGACCGCCGCTGTGCAGGTTGGTTGTGTGCTGCGCAGACTCGGCGATCCGCGATAGCCGGTCGCGATGGAGTGAGTCGGGTGGGGGCGACACGGTCCCAGAATTAATCCGTAGCGTGTTTTGAAGCAAGCCCGCTGCAGCCGCTTATGGGATGGGGTCGCCTGTCGTCCGGGCGGTCTTCTTTGGAGGGTGTGGTCGGGTGGTTGTGGTGGGGAGGTGCTTGCTGGCCGTCGGGTGTGTCTCGAGTGGGGATGAGTGCACTCGTTCGGTGCTAGCCGTATCCGCTGGGCCTGCGTTCTCCTTAGGAGGGCGCCTCTATGAGAGAGAGGAAAGCGATGCCTCATAGTGGTGGTCTCGGAAGCGACGGCGGAGGCCCCTGGCCGGGCCCGCGCTATCGAGTAGGTCCGGGGTGGGATGACTGTTCCTGGGTTGTGGAGCGGCCCAAGTATGGCGAGACAGGTAAGAAGGTCACCGAGATTGAAACGCTGATCGTGAGCAGTTACAACGAGGCTGAAGATCTGGTTCGGGAAATCCATCCTGTGACGGGGAAGCCTTGGGGAGGGGCTGTCCGCCGTCAGAATCCTAAGAGATCCTGAGCACAGAACTCCTCCTGTTGCAGGGGCCCGCGAAGCGGGCCCCTATCAGCCATTGGAGGCGAAGCCGCGAGTGGCGAAGGGTGGGAGCGCAGCGGACATCCCAACGCCCGTAGGCTCGGACCCCGTGAGACGGTGTCACCCCGGCCTACGTAGCAGGCCGTTCGGGGTGGAGCGAAGCGGAACCCCGAACCGTCCGGAGCG
>NZ_JBVHWK010000050.1:0-18349 GCF_055569445.1 Streptomyces sp. NPDC029122
CCTACGGCCTTGGGCCACCGTCCGCACCTTGCGGATCTCGAACTCCATCGCACCCCTTGAGCTGGGGTGTTGCGACGACTCCTAGAACCCAAGTCTGCGTGGCGGGCGGGGCCTCATCCTCGGCTACGCCGAGCGGCTCCCAGGCTCCGGGCCGCCGCCTCTCCACTCCACGAAGCTGGGATCGGTGAGGCCCACGTCCTCGGCATCCTCCATGCCGGCAGCCGTCCCCGCCCCCGCCCACCCGCGTGCAGTTCGGCCTCCTCGATCGGCGCGGGCGCATCGCCAAGCAGCCACCCGCCGGAGACCACGATCTACGGCTGGAGTACGAGGCCCGTACTTCGCGGGTCGGTGATTCATAAGGCGTGACCGGGCCGGAGGCGTGTTGATCCCCGGCCCCTGCGGCCACGGTCTGTGCGTCAGCGTTTTGAAGTGCGGCTGTCGCTGTTGCTGCGCCGGCTGAAGCCACCTCCTTGGCCGACTCGACACCAACATCGGACAAATCCGCTGGCCACAGACCTGACGCTAAGAGCCTTGGCTGGCGGCCTGAGCATCACAGAGACCCCACGCGGCCTGCGCGAACCCCCGACGTCTCCAGGAGACCCAGTCCGCTTGTGTGATGGGATATCCATCAGCGCTCGCAGAGGGCAGGGATACATCGGAGCAATGAACAAGGGAAGGGGAGGGGGCTATGACGAGCGGGCACCAGACTCACGGGGCGGCCTCCGGCCCGCAGGCGTTGCAGACGCGCGCCCTGACCCGTGAGGCCGGGTGGGCACGGCAGCTCCTGGCCGCCGGGGAGTGGCGCCCTGCCGCAGCCGATTCCGAAGCAGCAGCGCGCGTCTTGGCCCGCCTCGTGGCCCCGCTTCCGGCCCGGCGGGCAGCGGGCACACGGACGCTGGCCACGGACCGGGACCGGCGCCTCCAACGCATCCTGCGCACCACCATCCACCACCTCGACGCCGACGTCGTCAGCCCCCCTGCAGCCGCCCTCCTTGCCGCCGTCGCCCGCGCCTTCCTGCCTTGGCACGCCGCCCCGAATCCACCGCGTGCAGCGGCGGCCCCGAGATACGGCACTCCGGTGGGGGTGGCGGACGGCCTGGCCACGCCGCCGACAGAGGCAGGCGAGGCCCTGCTCCCTGACCTGATCACACTGTTCGCCGCGCTGGCCTCGGCGACCCCGCCCGGGAGTGTCCCGCTCACGCCCCCGGTCAAGCCCTGGGAGATCCGCTACGCGGGCCGCTTCCGCCGTTACGGCCGACCCGCTTTCGGGGTGTGGACGGCCGAGACCGTCGGCTGCCCGGCGTGCGGAGGCAAGAGCGGCCCGTGGACGGTGGCCTGCGACTGGTGCCAAATCTCGCTGGGCTGCCCGTGCGGTGTGGTGACCCAGGAGCATGGCCTCGCCTTCTCCGAAGTCTGGCTTCTCCTACCGGATACGTGACCAGGGATCGAGCCCGCCCTACCCGTAGGGGGTTCGACTTCCTCGGTTTCACCGTCCGCCGAACGGGCGGCAAGCTGATCAACAAGCCGAGCACAGCGGCTTGCGCGAGGCTCCGGGGCGATTACGGACCGAGGCGAAGGCCCTCCACAAGTCGAGGTACTGGGTCGTGGACCAGTACTTCAGAAGGTTCCACGGTCCCGGCGTGACCGGTGGGTGTTCGGCGACCGCGACAGCGGTGCCTTCCTCATCAAGTTCGCCTGGACCGGGTATCGTCCGGGGCTCTGTTCTCTCTGCAAGCAGGCCTTGATCGTCGGTGCCGAGTACGAACCGGACAGCCCACGCGAGTGGATCAACTGGTTCGCGGCCTCGAGGAAGATGCTCCACAAGCATCACTTCACCTACCGGCGGGACGGCGGCACGGACGAGCGGACCAATCTTCGCCCCGTGCACTCCGAATGCCGTCGCCAGCACCACGCCGGCGACGGCAAACGGCCCACCTAACCCTGCTGACCTGCGAAGCCCATGGGGTTTGCTTGAGCCGGATGCGGTGAAAGTCGCACGCCGGGTTCTGAGGGGGCCGGGTCACGGCAACGTGATCCGGCTACCCGACCACAGGACCTGATGCGGCGACCTGTGAAGCGGAGCCAGGTGCGATCCTGCAGGGATGAACCATCTCGGCGACGCGAAACTCCACACCTGGACGCTGCGATTCATGGCCCTCCTAGCAGCCGACATCCAGGATCAACTTGCCTGGCTGGGCGAGCGTGAGCTGGAGACGAAGGACGTTGTTGAAGAAGTGGAGCTCCTCTGCCGCGTCTCCGAAGGACTCGCGGAACGCCGAGCCTTCGAGCCCGAGAATCTGCGCGATCTTCGCGCGATAGGCAGTCGCCTCGGTGAAATCGATACCGCTTGCCGCGTCGGACTCTGGTGCAACGCCCTGACCGCAGACTCGGCGTGGGACGACGTACGTTCCCTTGCCCGTCAGTTCCTCATCACGAGGCTGGGTCACTGGCATCAGCCACTGCCACGTCCCGTGCGCCCACACACGGGCGACCACTGAGCCGTCAAAGCCGCCTGTGACGGCGATGAGCAGGCGTACCGGTGGCTCGCGGTGCGCCACGCACCCGATCACATCCACCTCGTGGCGACCCTCGCCCGGGTGGACGGCCGGCAGCCGAGGCTGCGCGGGGACATCCTCGCGATGCACGCCGCCGCCAGCCAGTTCGAGGCCCGCTGGGGCTGACGCCGATGTCGCCGCAGGACCGCACCGCGGTGCGCCGACCGTCGACGGGGGAGTTGGCGAAAGCCGACCAGCGCGGCCTGCTGGAGACCGCCCGCCAGTCCCTTCAGCGCACCGTCCGCACCGCGGCCGCGCTCGCCGGGGACGACACCGACTTCCTCGACCGGCGGCGCGACGCCGGACTTCGCGTACGCGAGCGCCGCGACGGCCTGGCGGGCCCGTACGACCCGCGCCGGGGTGACTCGGTTGGCGGGTTCGCTGTCTTCCGTGTCCGGTGTCAGGTTGTTCGATGCGAGACGGCCACCTGGGCACGGCGGGGCAGCAGTACGGAGGCGAGCTCGCGCCATTCCCGCCGTGGCAGACTGGCCGGCGTGGCGGTCAGTACTTGCAGACAGACGTGGCTGGCTCCCGCCTGGAAGTGTTGCTGCACGCGTCGGCGGATCGCTTCCGTGTCTCCGTAGGCGACGATCGCGTCCACCAGTCTGCGACTCGGACCGCCCACGACGTCCTCGTCCCCGAACCCGAGCCGGCGTACGTTCGCCTCCTGGTGCGGTGCCATGGCCAGGTATCCGGCGACATGCGCCGTGGCCACCTCCCGGGCTCGGCCGAGGTCGTTGTCGAGCACGACGGCCTGCTCGACCGCGAGGAAGGCGTTCGGCCCCATGATGCGGCGCGCCCGAACGGTGTGCTCGACGGGTACGAAGTAGGTGTGGGCGCCCCAAGTCCGTTCGGCGGCCAGTTCCAGCATCTTCGGCCCCAGGGCTGCCAGCAGGCGGCGCGGGGCCGGGGCCGGTACCGGGTTGTGGGCGGATGAGGCGTCCATGGCTTTGAGGTAGGAGCGCATGGTGGTCACCGCTCCGCTGCGGGCCGGTACAGGGAGGCCGTCCACTGTGTGGGCGATGTCGGCGACGCGGTGTCCGCCCAGGCCGAGGACGTAGCGTCCGGGGAACGCCTCACCAAGCGTGCGTGCTGCCGCGGCAGTGGCGATCGGTTCCCGGAAGGCGATGTTGGCGATGCCCGATGCGACGGTGAGGCGGCGGGTTGCCGACAGCAGCAGCCATGCCTGGCCTACCGTGTCGCGGCCGAATGCCTCTCCGTACCAGAGGGCTCCGTATCCCAACTCCTCGATTTCCGCAGCCGATTCCCGCACGCGTCCGGCGGGCTGCTCGTCGAAGGCGAAGGTCCAGATCCCGACCCGGCCGGGCTCTAACGATGAGCCGTCCGTCATAGGTACTCCTGTGGCAGTCGTTCCGGAGAGGTTCTCCGGTTGTAGTCCGCTACGATACGGAGAACTTCTCCGCTTTGCCATCCCGGAGGGCACTCGAAGGGCAGGACGATGACAACCGGACGCGACCGGGCCGCTCACAAGGCGAGACGCACGGACGCGCTCCTCAATCGGGAGCGCCTGGTAGCCGCCGCACACGAAGTGTTCACCGAAGCCGGCCCCGAGGCGTCCCTCAACGAGATCGCCCGGCGCGCCGGCGTGGGCCCGGGGACCCTGTACCGGCATTTCCCGAACCGCCAGGCCCTGCTGAACGCAGTACTCGGAGACCGCATTCAGGCCTTGTGCGAGCACGCGGAAGGACTTCGCGCCACCGACTCCGTCGACAGCGCCCTGGCCCAATGGCTGGGCGCCTTCCTGGCCCATGCCCGCGCCAACCACGGCATGGGCAGCGCGCTGATGGTCAACGAACCCGGAACCCCGGCCCTGGACTGCCATCAGCTGATCCTGAACGCGACAGCCGGTCTGCTCACCCGGGCGCAGGAGCACGGCACCGCTCGTCCCGACCTGGCCGCCGACGACCTGATCCGGCTCATCACCGGAATCGCACTGTCCACGGCCCGCGACGAAGACGCCCAGCCGGCGCACCGCCTCCTGGCTCTCGTCCTTGACGCCGTGTACGCAGTACCACGCCAAAGCTGATGGGCGTCGTGTGGTGTGCACTGGGTGTGCGGCCGCACCGCCGCGGGAACCGGCCTGTGCGCCACCTGCTGCGACCACGTGCCGGACCACCTGCAGCCGCTGCTCTCAGTCCTGACCGACGCCACCAACCCCTACCCGGTCAGTCTTGAACGGCGGCTGGGCAGCGGAGCCGGTCAGGACAGTGATGGAAGGGGACGCCGACCCGCCCGGGTCGGGCCGCTGTGCCTACTTGCGGACGGTCTTGCTTGCCGTCGCCGACGTCGTGGCCTGGCAGGCCATTTCGTGAAACCGGCCGCGGCGGGCGCCTTAGGGTGTGCATCGGGAAAGTCTGTTGATCGGCTCGGAGGTGTCAGGCCCTTGCAGATGAAGTTGACTGCGATAACCCTCGATTGCCCTGATCCACTGGCCCTGGCGGCGTTCTATCAGCAGGCCACCGGCCTTGAACCGCACCCGAAGTCGGACGCCGACTTTGCCGGTCTCAACCGTGAGGACGGGCTCCTCATCGGGTTTCAACGGGTCGACGGCTACCGGGCGCCGAGCTGGCCTGTCCAAACCGTTCCCCAGCAACTTCACCTTTGCTTCGACGTCGTGGACCTGGACGAAGCGGAGGCCCGGTTGCTGGAGTTGGGCGCAGGCAAGTCGGATCACCAGCCACATGAGGACAGGTGGCGGGTCCTCACCGATCCGGCTGGGCACCCCTTCTGCATCGTCAGGAGCTGACTGGGGCCAAGAGGGTCTCGATGCGTACGGCGCGCACGGCGCAGCTCCACAGAAGTTGAGCCGGAACCGATTCCCGTGGACAAGGCCATCAGGGGGCGAAGACGCCCGAGGCTGGGCAGGCGGGGGACCGCGGGTGTGACCGGAGGTGGGCCCCCGAAGCCGGTGATCTTCCATTCGTGCAGTTCAGAGGCCCTGGGCAAGCCCCCATCGGAAAACGACACCTCTCATTCGTTAGTAATGAGAGGTTCTGGATCTCTGATGGGCCTGGGGCGGTGTTGTCCACCTGGGGTAGGACGTGTGTGGTCGGGTCGGTGCCGTGGTGCCCCCTACGACACCTCAGACCGGCTTGCCGCTACCGCGACCGGCACGGCGTCAGCCGCAAGAAGTCAGACCCCGGTGACGCCCTGGTCCTGGCGGACATCATCCGCACCGACGCGCCGGTGCACCGCTCGCTGCCCGCCGCATCCTTGCCGTTGCGCCCACGCCTGCCCTGGCGGCCAAGCTGCAGATGTGGAAGCTGACCGGCATGCTCCGGCTGACCGGCCGCCGCCGGGGCATCGAAGGAGACGCCGAACGAATCCAGCAGCTGTTCCGCCAGGAGGCCCCGCGGCAGCTGCCTCTCGTCGAGGACGTCTCGTCGAGGACGCCATGGGCAAGCAGGCGCTGGGCCCTGCTGCTGCAGCCGGACGCGGCCTGCGCGGCGGTCGATGACCTGGCACCGGCCACCGAGGAGGCCTTTCGGTCACACCCGGGCGCGGCGATCATGCTGAGCTTTCCCGGGATCGGTTCCCCAGGCCGGTGCCCGCATTCTGGGCGAGATCGGCGACGACCGGAGCCGGTTCGCCACGGCTGGAGGGCTGAAGGCTTACGCTGGCTCGGCTCTGATCACGAGGGCTTCCGGCAAACACCGCTACGTCGGGTGCCCACAACCGGCTCAACCACGTCGGCCACCTGTGGGCCTTCGCCTCCCTGAGCGGTTCGTCCGGCGCGGAGGCCCACTACTGGCGCCGCCGGGCAGGAAAGGACTGGCACGTGCAGGCTCTGCGGCACCTGTTCAACCAGATGCTCGGCCAGCTCCACCACTGCCTCCAACTCCGAGTACCACTGGCTGCGACCATGCTCACGGACCAGCTGAAGAGATACGACGAGACGGTCCAGGGGTTTAGTGCCGCCTATGAGCAGTAGCGGCGACCAAGGTCCACTTGCCCCGTTAGCCGTACGAGGTGTCTTTCCACGCGATAGCCGAGGGAAGAGGTGTCCTGCGAGGCCCGGGTCCGGCGGGGGACTGACCCGGTGCCACGTAGTGCAGCGCGTCGTCGCGAGAGCGGCGTTGCAGCGTGCTGTTGCACCCTTTCCGGGATCCTCGCTGCCCAGGTCCCGCAGGGCGGTCCTGGCCCGGTGTAGACGCTCGGTTCGCCGGCGTCCGTACGGCCGCCCGGATGTGTGAGCTGCTGAACGTGGAAGTGGTCAGCGAGTGGACACCGTTCTGCGCGCGCTCTGCTTGCTGCGAGGACAGGGCCCCGACCGTCTCCGTTGGGCCGAACCGGAGGACCGTTTCCGTTCGCATGACCCGTCCACGTGCCGGCAGTACCTGCGCCGCCTCTGGAATGACGCCGTCGACGGAATCGATTCCGGAGAGGCCGTACCGCCCTCGCCGGGAATGCCGGCCCCCGAAGTACCGGCCCCGCGCCCTGCAGATGACCCCTGGGTGATGGGCGTCGTGAGCGGGTAGCCCGAGGCCCGCTGGGTCACCGCCGGGGAGTTCACCGGACTGCGCCCCACGTTCGCCGGCGGCCGTCCCTTCTTCGACGATGTGCTGCCGACGCGGGGAATCAGGTTCCCGAGGGAGCCTGTTCAGAACTGACTCCCCGCCGCGCCGGCCACTCCGCTCCGGCTACTTCGCCGCTCAGTGTTCGTGCGTCACCTGAGCCAGCAGCTCACGGATCTCCCGCAGGCTTATCCGCGTACCGGGGTCGGAGTCCCGCTCCTCGATCTGCGCGAAGTGCAGTTCGGCCGTAGCCAGGTCGCCGCGGCGCCGGGCCAGTCGGCCGGCGAGGCGGTGGCCGGCGAGGTGGCCCGGGTACTCGGCGAGGATGTCCGCGACGAGTGGCGCGGCCTCCTCGTCGCGCTCCGCCTCGACGAGCAGCTCGGCCAGCTCGGGACGGGGATCGACGCGCCGTTCGAGCGGTCCGCGCGGTGGGTCGAAGTCGCCGGAGCGCTCCACCGCGCGGCGTAGCCACTGTTCGGCCTCCGCGGTGCGTCCGAGCCGGCGCAGCGCCCTGCCGAGGTGGTACGCCGCCTCGGGGATGTCGTTCTCCCACGCCTTCACGAGCCACCGCTCGGCCTCGGCGTACCGCCCCCAGCGCACCATGCTGCGACCGGCCAGGAACGCGGGCCGCGCCAGACCGCCCTCGGCGGCGCGCACATACCAGCGCTCCGCGAACTGCGGGTCCCCGCCCCGCTCTTCGGAGGTCCAGCCGACGCCCCAGGCTGCCCTCGCGTGACCGAGCTCCGCGGCCTTCAGCGTCCAGATGCCGGCGGCCCGCTCGTTCTTCGCGTGGGTGTGGATCCCGGCGATGCTGTACGCGGCCCCCGCGTCCCCGGCCTCGGCGGCCCGCTCGAAGTACGGCACGAGCAGGGTCTCGTCGGCCTGGCTGTCCTGCAGCATGCGGCCGAGCTCGAGCAGCGCGCGCGGAGTGCCGGCCTTTCGGTACCAGTCGGCGGCGTCGGGCAGCCGGTAGAGGCGGTCGAGTGCATCGGCGTGCGCGAAGCACTCCTCGGGACCGCCGGACTCCGCGGCCGCCCGCAACTCGGGCAGGAGCGCCGAGAGTTCGGGGTCGGGCAGCCGGGCGGGGTCGGCGCGAATCGCCGCGATCTCCTCGAGCTGCTTGACGAACATCTTGGGCAGGCCGCCGTACTGATCGTTCTCGTCCTCGTCCTCGGTGTCGCCGGTGAGACGCAGCCATCGCTCAGCCTCGTCCAGCCGCCGCTGCATGATGCCGATCAGACCGAGGTAGAAGCGGGCGTAGTCGTGACCGTCGGGTGCTGCGGCCGCCGTCTCGAACCAATGCTCGGCCGTGCGCTGGTCACCGCGCTCGAAGGCCCAGACACCCAGGACGTAGGCCGCGCCCGCGTAGCCGAGCTCGTGCGCCCGTACGGCCAGGGCGCGTGCCTCCTCGATCCGGTCGCTGTCGCGGGCCACCAGGATGGCCTGCTCGACCAGGGCCTGGTGCGAGCCGACCGCCGCGGCTCACGCGTAGAGAGCCTCCGCCGCGCGGATCGTGCTCGGGTAGTACGTGAACATGCCCGCGTACTCCGGGTCCCGCAGCGGACTCAGCGCCTCGAACGCGGCCTCGGCGTCCCCGTCAGCCTCCGCCCGCGTGAGCCGCTCCTCCCAGAGCTCAAGGTCGTCGACGATGTTCTCGATCACCTGACGGGCCGAGGCCGCCTTGCGGTCACCCAGTTCGGCCGCCTCGTCCAGCTGCGCCTGTGCTTCGGCGAAGGCACCGTGGCGGGCGGCCTTGAGCACCGCGCCGTTGGTGAGGCTCTGGACGTGGCCGAGTGCGGCTCCCCGCGCGTACCACTCCTGTGCTCCGTCCTGGTCGCCGGACTCCTTCAGGAGTGTGGCGAGCCCGAAGGCGCAGCCGCCGTCACGGTCGGCAGCGCTGCGGTACCAGCGCTCGGCTTCGGCGAACTCCCAGCGGTCCTTGTGGCAGATCGCGAGCGTGCGCGCCGCATCTGCGTCCCCGTGCTCGGCGGCCTTGGCCCACCAGGGCAGGGCCTGGTCCATCCGGCCGCTCTTGCCGAGGAATGTGGCGTAGGCGCGGCACGCGCCGTCCTGTCCGGCCTCGGCAGCGGCCGCCAACTCGGCTTCCTCGTCGCGTATGTGCTCATGCGTTTCCCCGTGTGTCATTCCGTGATCGTGTCAGGCGGCCACGGCCGGTGCGGATACGGGGGGTGCCGGGGTGGAAGGACACGTTCCACCTCAACGCGAAGCGCCCCTCCGCCGCCTGCGAGGATGCTGCTCGCGCAGCCGCTGCCGATGCCCCGCGGCCGGATCCCGGACGCGACGGGGATGGACGCCTTCACCACCGCGTACAGGGCAGCCAAGGAGCAGCGGTCCGTGTTCGTCGCCGTCGAGCGCCAGGCCCGCGGTGGACGGTGAAGACCGACGCGCTCACGCACCGCACGGGTGTGGTGTCACTTTCCGTGGAAGAGCTCCAGCAGGTCCTGCCGGCTGAACACGGTCGCAGCTTCGACGGCTGATGGTGTTCCCGCCTCAGGGTCCACACCATGATCCAGCAGAGTCCGGACGACTTCGTCGTGACCCTTGAACACCGCTTCGGCCAGAGGGGTCTGGCCCTTGCCGTTGGCCCGGTCCGCATCCGCCCCACGCTGCAGAAGCGCAGTCACGGGTTCGTTGTGACCGTGAGAGGCAGCCGCCGCGATCAGTGACTCGCCAGAGTCATTGGTCAGGGTGGCAGGCACACCAGCGTCCACATGGGAGGCGAGAGTGGCGGTGTCCCCCTGCCGTGCCGGATCGAAGACCTTGGCGGCGAGCTGCTCAACTTCTGGGTCAAGCCGGCCGCTGGTTCACGTTCGGATGGGGCAGGCCCTGCTGAGCGTACCGAGGGCCTCAGTCGTAGAGGAGGGAGGCGGACGGTGCGGTCGCTGCGCAGGAGGTATCCGTCGCCGGGCCGGTGGCGCGCGCCGGGTGCCGGGGGCGTCGAGGGCGCCGAGGTCCCTGCGTTCGGGGTGGAATTCCAGCAGTCCTCCGTCGGCGGGGTGCGGCGGGGCCTCGAGGAAGAGGACGAGCGCGAGCGGGTAGTCGTCGGTGTGCGCTCCGTGGGTGTCGCCGGGGCGGTGCAGGACGTTCAGGACGTGCCGCTCGACGGGGTCGTGCACGGTGACGACGGCCTCGCCCAGCAGGCAGGAGAGCAGCAGCGCCAGCTCCTGGGCCACGCAGAGGCGGGTGATGAGCGGTGAGGCGTCGGCGATCCGGTGCCCGCCGAGCGTGGTCATGTGCCGAGGGCTGTCGGCCATGCACTCCATGCGGAAGTCCCGCCGTACCGCGTCGGCCTCCAGTCGGCGCGCTTCCGCGCAGAGCGTCGCGAGCCCGTCGGGGTTGATGAGCCCGGGCAGGGCGACGTAGCCGTTAATGGAGAACCGTCGGCGCAGCGACTCCCTCCGCGGAACAAACCCGCCTCATCCCTGACTGCTCAGCATCATCCCGCACCCGAAACCGCGGCGCACCCGCTCTCAACTGCGCGCAGCACCAGTCAGCCCCCGGGCCTCAGTGGAGGGTTCCGCCGCCCGGGCCCGAGGGGCCGTCTGGCTCCGTGAGGCTTGAAGTAGCTCAATCGATGATTTCGCGCGTGGCTGGGCGGCAGCACGAGGGCCGTAGCCCGCCATGAGCGCCGGCTCGAGGCCGGCCCCGCCCCGCTGAGCCCCGCCGTACGCGTCTTCGCGGACGTGCTGGCGGCCCGTCGGGAGAATGCCGAGCGGCTCGGGCTGCGACCCACTCAGCTCAAGACCATCGAGATCCGCCTCGAAACCGTCCGGGACCTGGCACTCCACCTCCACGCGAAGGGCCACACCACCTGGGCAGGCGTGAACGCCGGCGACCTTGAAGCGTTCCTGGCCGGAACCCGGCTCGCCGGGCTTCCTGGCTGGCGGGGCTGAGGCAGTTCTTTGCCCACGCCCACGGGACCGGCCTGGTGCTCCATGACCCCGCCGCGGCCATGGAGGCCCCGCAGCCACGCGACTTCAGCGGTTCCACCCTCACGTGAGGGGAGGACGCACGGGCGTCTACAACGTGCACGAGCGTCTGCTGGATGCAGTCGAGGGGGAGGTCGGCGCACTGATCGGCACCCTGGCGAGCGGGGACGTCGACCGGTTGTGGCCCGGCCGCCTCTGGGCGCCTATGGAGTTCGACCGGCCGCTGGGTCCCGGTGCGGTGGGCGGTCACTGGCCGGTGCGGTACACCGTTGCCGGGTACGTGCCGGGGCGCTGGATCCGCTTCGAGTTCACCGGCCCGCGGGGCTTCGACGGCTTCCACGAGCTGGCCGTACTGGCGGCCGGCCAGGAACGCACCCGGCTGCACTACACGCTGGCCATGTCCACCAGCGGTCCAGCCCGGATGACCTGGCCGCTGGCCTTCCGCCCGATGCATGACGCCCTCATTGAGGACGCCTCCGACCGCGCCGAGCTCGCCTGCACGGGCACGGTGTCCCGCCCGGCCCGCTGGTCGCCGTACGTCCGCTTCCTGCACGCCCTGGCCTCCCGCGGCGTCCGCCGGACAGAACCCGGCGCCGGCGCCTAAGCCGCCGACACCCCCTCGCCCGTCGTGGGGGCGTCGGCGGCGGCCGTGTCCGGCCGACCTCGTCACGGGTTGTGGCGTTGTCCGGGTCTGTGCAGCAATGCGGACATGCTGACTCTCGGCCTGCGATACCGGGGCTGGTTGTGCTGGTTGGTTGAGTACTGCGCAGTTTCACTGATCCACGACACTGTCGCGGATCAGTGAAACTGCGCAGTCGTCATGCTTCTGACCTGGGGTTGTGCAGGTTGGTCGAGCGGCTTGGTCCTGCGGTGGCTCACTGAATCTACGTAGTGTCTGGGTGCGGCAGCCGTCTGACCTGGGGTGTTTTGTGGCCTGGCTGTGGTGGCTCAGGTTGGTTGAGCAGTGCGCAGTTTCAGTGATCCTCGGTATGTGGCGTGCTCTCGGGGGCGGGGTTTTCGTCGAGCTAGGTAGTGGGGAATGGGGCTGTATCACGTGCGCCCTGGGCTGGGCGGTCCACCCGCCTGGTCGGAATCCCGCATGCTGTTCGCGGGCACCCCGGCGGCCGTCCTCGAAGCCACGGGCACGACCACGACGGCCGTCCTCGGCCTGGACGCGGAACTTCACACGTCCCCCACCCCCGCATCCCCTTCCCGGCCCACCTGGCACCGCGCGGCCCGCTGACACGCCCACGCCAAGAATCCGTGGGGGCAATGCGACACGTGGCCGTCGAACCGTGCGTACCGCTGCCCCGTACCACACGTGGATATCGAAATATTCCGGGATATTCCGGCCTATGGTGGCGTGGTGAACGGTGATCAGGGAATGCGAGACGACGAGGGGAGCGCGGCCCGGGTCCTCGCGCTGTCGGACGGTGTCTTCGCCATCGCGATGACGCTGCTGGCACTGGACATCAAACTGCCCGCCGGGCTCGACCTGGCCGGTTTCGAGGAGGCGCTGCAGGAGGTGGTTCCCAACCTGTGGGCGTACGCCCTCAGTTTCGTGGTCATCGCAGCGTTCTGGCGGGGCCACCATCAGGTCTTCCGGTACGTGCGGGAGGTGGACGGGACGGTCGTCAAGCTCGGGCTGCTGAACCTGGGGCTCATCGCCCTGATGCCCTTTCCCACCACCCTGCTGGCCGAGTACGGGGACCAGCCGCAGTCGGTGGCCATCTACTCCGGCGCCGCCGCGGCCATTGGGGCAGCACAGCTCGCGCTGACGCTCGTGCTGTGGAAGCGCCCGTGGCTGAGCAGCCGGGCGATGTCCGATCCTGTGGCACGCAACGATGTCCTCGACCTGGCGTCGATGGTGCTGGTCTTCGCTGTCGCCGTGCCGCTCGCCTTCGTCTCCCCGATGGGCGCGCAGCTGTGGTGGGCGGTGCTGGTCCCGGTGAAGGTGGTGCTGGGCCGGCGGGGCAAGCGCGTGCGTGCGGCCGACCCACCGTCCAGCGCCCCGGGCGGCTGAGGCGTCCAGGCGCGGTGTGAAGCGCCATTCGGGGGAACGACGGGTGTCGCGCACGCGGGGGTCGCGGGTGCGGCTCGTACGTTCGGCTCCCATGACGTACGTACCGAGTCATCGCGCGGCCAGCCCCACCCGTCGCACCACGCTTGCCGGGCTCGTCGGCGGGGCGGGTGCCGTGCTGGCCGCCGGGTGCGCGCCGTCGGGCGCCTCGCCCGCGAACGCGCCGGCACGGGCCCCCTCGGAGTCGCCCTCAGCCGCCGCGGGCGGGCCCACACCCGGGGTGATGACCCTCTTCAAGGACCCCGTCTTCAACTTCAGCGGGCTCCTGGCACTCGGTGGAGCCGGTTTCGGCGCCGCCGAGGTGGGCGAGGTACTCACCGCCGTGAACACGATCAACAAGGCGGGCCTCTCTGCGCAGACGTACACCGAGACCTTCAGGAAACTCGGCGATCAGGTCGTCAAGCCGCCCCAGGGCGGCAAGCCCGGCGGGGAGACCACGCGCTTCCGTGCCCTGCGGGCCGCGCAGTACTACGGCCAGGCACTGTTCTTCGTCCTAGGCTCCGACGACCCGGGCAGCGAGGAACAGCTGTACAAGGCAGGGCGCAAGGCCTGGGACACGTTCTGCAGGCTGTGCGACCCGGCGCCGGTGACGGCGAACGTCCCGTACCTCAAGACGCCGCTGCCGGTGAGGTTCTTCCGCCCGGACACCTCGGGCGAGCGGCGCCCGACCGTGATTCTCACCAACGGCAGCGACGGGCAGGACGTCGACATGTGGACCTACGGCGTCTCGGCCGCCCTGGCGCGCGGCTGGAACGCCTTGGTGTACGACGGGCCGGGCCAGGGGCAGCTGCTGTTCGTCGATCAAGTGGTTTTCACGCCGCGTTGGGAGACCGTCGTGACCCCGCTGGTCGACTGGCTCCTCGCCCGCCCGGACGTGGACCCGGACAAGATCGCCCTGACCGGGCTGAGCATGGGCGGGAACCTGGCGCCCCGGGCCGCGGCGTTTGAGAGCAGGATCGCCGCCCTGGTGGCGATGCCCGGCTGCCTGTCGCCGTGGCTCGGCTTTCCTCCGGAGCTCCGGAAGATCGTCACGCCGGACAAGGAGGAGACCAACGCCATCTGGAACAAGGAGGTCGTCCCCGAGCTGCCCCCGGACACGGCGGCGACGCTGAAGAAGCGCGTCGAGCCTTTCTCCGTACCGGCGATGCTCGACGCCCGCAGGGGAAAGATGTTCACCGATTTCTGGACTCCCGCGACACTCATCGCGTCGATGGATATCACGAGCGTCGTCGGTCGCATCACGATGCCCACGCTGGTTCTGGACTACGACGACGAGCAGTTCTATCCCGGCCAGCCGCGCCAGCTGTTCGACGAACTGACGGCTCCCAAGGACTACGTGAAACTCACCGCGGCCACGGGCGCACAGCTGCACTGCTCTCCGATGTCCCCGCAGCAGCACTGCGAGGTCGTCTTCGATTGGCTGCAGGAGAAGCTGCCCGCCCGCTGACGCAAGAACTGGACGGTGAGGTGGCGTTGATGGCCGCGAACGCGGCCTGGAGGGCCAGGGCATTACAACGAGGCGCTGGAGCCGAACGATGTCGATGTCGTCATCGAGCACGGTACGGACAAGCGCTGGCTTGGCGAGTCGCTTCATGCCTCGATCAATGGGCGTGACTCGTACGTGGGGATGCGGCAGGCCCTGAGGGGCCGCACCCGGGGGATCTCCTTCCAGTTCCGTGGCAGCAGCAGTCTGCAGGATGAGGGCTTCTAGCTTCCCCATGCGGTGGAGCATGGCCGAGGAGGCTTCGGCCTATGCGGCGGCCGGGGCGGAGTCGATGGGGTTGATCTGTCTCGACGTGCAGGTCGAACCGGATCAGGCGATGAGCGGAGTGTTCAGGCGGCGGTACCCGGAGGCGGCACCAGCCAGAGCTCGGCCGGTCGTCGCCGGTTAGTGAAACTGAGCAGTCGTCAAGGCTCTGACCTGGGGGTGGTGCAGTTTGGGTGAGCGGTTTTGGTGATGGGTCGGCTCACTGAATCTGCGCAGCACCGGGGTTAGTTGGTCTTGTGACCTGCGGTGTTCGTCGGCCTGACGCCGCTGCACAGGTTGGTTGAGTGCTACGCAGATTCACTGATCCGCGACAACAATGTGTCACCGTCCAGTGGATCTAGCAGGGGATGTTCTTTCCAGACTCTAGCTGCAGTGAAGATTGAAACATCCTCTCCCGCATGGAGCGTGCAAGGCCGCGACTCCGTGGAGAGGGGCCCGTCCCTGGTGGAGCGCAGCGGAACCAGTGGTGGCCTGTAGCGTCGACCGTGACCCGAATCGATCACCACCCTGGAGGGGACGATGGACGCGAAGAGCGTGTGGCCGGAGCTGATGGGCCAGCCGGCGGAGGAGGCCCGCGAGCAGATCCGGGCGGAGTTTCCGGAGATTGCGGTGCATGTGGTGCCCGAGGGCAGCATGGTGACGATGGACTTCAACGAGCGGCGGGTGAGGCTCTTCGTGAAGGACGACAAGGTGGTTAGGGAACCCAGGCGCGGATAGCCTTTGCCGCCAGCCCGGCCTGTGGAGCAGGCCTGAGGTTTTGGAGGCTGCGCTGGCGTCAGGCGGGTGTCGTGAGTATCCGTACTCAGGACTTCGGCGAGTGGTGCTGCGAGCCTCGGGTGTATGAGCAGGATCTACGGGGTTTTGGCGGGTAGCGCGGTTGCGGGTGCGGTCACGGGCTGGATGGCCAGGGTTTTGTGGCTGTGGGCGATTGCGGAGGAGGAGCGTAGTTGCGCGGACAGTGTGACGTTGTGTTTCTCCCTCTACCCGCTTGCTGGGATCGGGTTGTGGGTGTTTCTGGCCGTGCCGGTGCTCCTGCTGGTCCTGTGGTTGCTGGACGTGCGGCCGTTGAAAGCGACGGTCACCGCGTCGTTGGTGCTGCAGTGGTTCATCATCGCGGTTCTCGCGGGCGTTTCGCGGCGGGATCTTCCTGAGTCCGTGGTTTTGAATGTGGGAGTGATGGCAGTGGGCCCGGCACTGGTCGCGCTCTGTGGGGATCCGGCGCGGCGCAGAGTGGGGCTGGCCACCGTGGGGATACTGGTGATGATGGGTCTCTCCCTGGTCTGGTTCTCCATCCACGTGAGCGGATACTTTCTCTAACTTCGATCTTTCGTGACGGTCCGTCGGATTATCCGGCGGGCCGTTTCGGTGTCGTGGCTGGTTGCGGGTGCGGTGAGGGCCCGGCTGTCGCGTCGGGTGGGCGCCGGGTTCCATGATTTCCGGCGGGGTGATCAGGCTTGTTGGGGGCGGGTGACGCTGCTGGTCGGCCGGGGTTCGGGAGAGCCGCGAGTCGCTGGACCGCGTTGGTGATCACGTCGGTCCAGGGTCAGTGACGTCCGAACCGAAGGTGCCGGCGGCGGGCGATGGTGACAATCTGGGCGGCGTCGGAGAACAGTCGCGGCCGTAAGCGGCGGGGCTCCCAGAGGCGGGGTTTGCCGGTCAGGGCGAGCATCGGAAGCCAGGCCAGCGGGTCGAGGGCGAGCTGGATCTCCAGCCAGATCTGGTTCTGCGCGGTGTCGTGCTGGGGCAGGTTCCGCAGACCGGTGGCCCGTGCGGCCCGGATGCGGTCCTCGGCCCTCGCGCGCTGACGGTGCCGCAGCTCGAGGTCGGTGATCTTCCCGTCTGCCGTGTTCGTGGCGAAGGCGGTGAGCCGCAGCCTGTCGGCGTCGGTGAAGCGCACCTGCGCGCCGGGATGAGGTCGTTTCTTGCGGACGATCAGCCGCATCCCCTTCGGCCAGCCCTTGAGGACGTCGCTGTCGAGCTCGGCGGTCCACGCGCCGTCGCGGGTCTCGCCGCCCGGTTCGGCGGCGGGCGTCCAGACGGAGGCGGGGACCTTCTGGACAGCCTGGTAAATCTGCTCGGTGATGGTCATTCCACGATCACGTGGCCGTCTCTATCCGGCGCCTCGTTCCGGGCCAGCTTCCATACGTACTCGCGGGCATCGGCCCGAGCGGTGCGGATCGCGTCCAGGGCCTTCGGCCCGGCAGCGGCGAGGTTGTCGACCAGACGGGAGACGGTCGGGTCGGAGGCCACCGGCCCGAACACGGCAGGCTCGGCTCGTAGCGCATGCCGACATCGGCCAGACAGTCTCCGCCCAGCGCGGCCGCAAGCGCCACATCCAGCAGGATCTTGCCCGGATCGTGCACCGCCCGAGGGCGCCGCCAGGGCACGAGCGCCGCCGATAGCGCGGTATCCAGGCCACTCTTGCGGGCGGTCTCGACCAGCAGCACACCCCCGGCCTGGGAGACCACCCCGTGACCGCCACTCTCGATACGGACACGCGGGTACGACGCGCTGCGCTTCCTCACCTGGAGAGTGCCTTTCGTTGGGGCGGACAGGACCCTAGACAAGCCCTACCTTCCCAGTTCAGAGGCCTCTCCGGTGATCTGACCGGCGGTTGGACATCAGCTCGCACGTGTCACAGGACCCAGGTAGTTCCAGGAAAGTGTCGCCTTCGATCAGCCGCGGTCGCCGGGAGTGCCACCGCGCATCGTCCGCCTGGCCGTGCAGCGGCACGGTGGCCAGTTGGAAGCGGGCATCCAGGGCGTCGAGCTCCGCTTGCCGTGCGGCCCGAATCCTGTCGGTGAGCACGGGCCATGCCTCCGCCAGCCAGCGGCGGCAACGAAGTATGTTCGCGTACTCCCAGACGAGTTCGGAGTCGAAGCCCTCTTCGACATCCTTCACCAATGCCTCCCACGCCTCCATCATGGCGTTGAGCGTCACCATCCCGTACCGCGCCGCCAAGCCTCGGCTTGCCCGGTGCACCGACTCGTAGTCATCTGCGCTGAGCACCTCCATGTCCATGGGCACAGCCTGCCAGCTGTGACACGCCGGATGGATGCGTCACTCAACAGGTGAAAGCACCGTGGCCAAGATGACGACCGGGCCAAGAGGCAACAGCCCGAGCCTTCTCACCGAAGACCGGCCGAAGCCCCCGCCTCCCCGTTGCTGGCCACCCGCGGAGCGGGCTGGTCCTGGAGGCGGAGCGGGAAGGACCAGGGTGGGGGAGCGAAGCGGATCCACCCAACGGGCCGAAGGCCCGGACCCCGTGAAACGGGGTCACCCAGGCCTGCGAAGCAGGCCGTTCGGGGTGGAGCGAAGCGGAACCCCGAACGGTCCGGAGCGCAGCGCAGGACACCGGCCCGAAGGGCCGGCCCTGGGGGGGGGGAGAGCCCCCCCCCCCAGAGAAACGAAAAGGTTTGTTGGTACAACCCCGCGAGCCGTTGGGACCCCTCCCTCGGAAA
>NZ_JBVHWK010000051.1:0-13140 GCF_055569445.1 Streptomyces sp. NPDC029122
CCGCCGAACAAACCCCCAACCCCGCGGGGGGGGGGGGCCGGCGGGGCGGCCCCCCCCCCCCCCCCCCCCCCCCCCCCCCCCCCCGGTCGCGCATTTGACTCCACAGTCAACCGCGAGGAAGCCAAGCCCATGACCGTGCACTCCCAGGGAGCGGCGACCAGCGCTCCACAGGACGCACCACACAAGTCCGCCGGACGGCCGCCGAAGGCGCCCACCGCCAAGACCGGCCCCGGCCCCGGTGATACGTCTCCTCGCGGGGGCAGAAGGCACCTCCCCTCGGGGTGGGTGCCCTACCTGCTGGTGCTGCCCGCCGTGGCGGCCATAGCGCTCCTGCTGCTGTACCCGCTGATCAAGAACGTGATCCTGTCCTTCCAGGACATCAACAAGATCGAGTTCATCCAGCGGAAGTACCCCTTCGCGGGACTCGAGAACTACACCCAGCTGCTCGGCGACACCAACTTCTGGACCGTCGTCGTCCGCAGCTTCGTCTTCACCTTCGCCAACGTCGCGCTGATCATGGTGATCGGCAGCCTCATCGGCATCCTGCTCAACCGGCTCGGCAAGTGGATGCGCCTGGTCCTGTCGATGGCGCTGGTGATGGCCTGGGCCATGCCCATCGTCGCCTCCGTCCAGGTCTTCTACTGGCTGTTCGACGAGCAGTTCGGCGTCATGAACTGGGTGATGCGCACGATCGGATTCTCCGGCTACGAGCAGCACAACTGGTTCGAGACCGGCCTGTCCACCCTGACGATCGTCACGCTCCTGGTGGTCTGGGGCTCCATCCCCTTCGTCGCCCTCAACATGTACGCCGGCCTCACCACGGTCGGAGCCGAGCTGTACGAGGCCGCCCGCATGGACGGCGCCAACGGCTGGCAGACCTTCTGGAAGGTCGTCTTCCCCAACCTGAAGCCCTTCTTCCTGGTCACCACCTTCCTCGAGGTGATCTGGGTCTTCAAGGCCTTCACCCAGGTCTACGCGATGAACAAGGGCGGCCCCGACCGCGCCTCCGAGATCCTCCCGGTCTTCGCCTACGTCGAGGGCCAGAGCCAGGCCCACTACGGCCTCGCCGCCGCGATCTCCGTCCTGACGATCCTGATCCTGCTGGTCGTCATGTCCTTCTACTTCCGCCTGATCCTGAAGCAGGAGGAGGAACAGTGAGCACCACCGCCGCCCCGAACGAGCCCGCGCAGCGGCTCCGCACCCGCCGGCCGCTGCGCCCCGCGGCCGTCGCCAAGAACCTCGGCGCGCTGCTCCTGGCGCTGGTCTTCGTCTTCCCGGTCTACTGGATGTTCTCCTCGGCCCTCAAGCCGAACGGCGAGATCCTCACCAAGGACCCGGTCTTCGTCTTCACCCCGACCCTCGACAACTTCGGCAAGGCCACCGGCGTCGACGGCTTCTGGACGTACGTCGCCAACAGCCTCGTGGTCACCGTGGGCGCCGTCCTGCTGGCCCTGCTGGTCGCCCTCGCCGCGAGCTTCGCCATCGCCCGCATGAAGTTCAAGGGCCGCAAGGGCCTCGTCCTCGGCGTGATGATGGCGCAGATGGCCCCCTGGGAGGTCATGGTCATCGCGATGTACATGATCGCCCGGGATGCCGAGATGCTGAACAGCATCGGCCTGCTCACCGCCATCTACTTCGTGATGGTCCTCCCCTTCACCATCTGGACCCTGCGCGGCTTCATCGCCGCCGTCCCGGTGACCCTGGAGGAGGCCGCCCAGATCGACGGCTGCACCCGGGGCCAGGCCTTCCGCAAGGTGATCTTCCCGCTGCTGGCCCCCGGCCTGATGTCCACCTCGCTCTTCGGCTTCATCACCGCCTGGAACGAGTTCGCGATGGTCCTGATCCTGAACAAGGACAAGTCCGCCCAGACCCTGCCGCTGTGGCTGACCCAGTTCAAGACCGCCTTCGGCAACGACTGGGGCGCCACCATGGCCGCTTCCTCGATCTTCGCGATCCCCGTCCTGGTGATCTTCATCTTCCTCCAGCGCAAGGCCGTCGGCGGCATGACCTCCGGCGCCGTGAAGGGATAACGGCCCATGACTGTCCTTGCGCACCGCCCGGACACCCTGACCCGCGACGCGCTCGCCGTGCTCCAGCCCGGCTTCGAGGGCACCACCGCCCCCGCCTGGCTGCTGCGCCTGGTCGGCGAGGGCCTCACCGCGGTCGGCCTGTTCGGCCGCAACATCGCCTCGCCCGAGCAGCTCGCCGCGCTCACCGCGCAGCTGAGGGGGGTACGGGACGACGTACTCGTCGCCATCGACGAGGAGGGCGGCGACGTCACCCGCCTGGAGGTCCGGGACGGCTCGTCCTTCCCCGGCAACCTGGCCCTCGGCACCGTCGACGACACCGCGCTGACCCGCGAGGTCGCCCGCGAGCTGGGCCGCCGCCTCGCCGAATGCGGGGTCAACCTCAACTGGGCCCCCTCCGCGGACGTCAACTCCAACCCCGGCAACCCGGTCATCGGCGTCCGCTCCTTCGGCGCCGACACCGCCCTCGCCGCCCGGCACACCGCCGCGTACGTCGAGGGCCTCCAGGCCGCCGGCGTCGCCGCCTGCACCAAGCACTTCCCGGGCCACGGCGACACCAACGTCGACTCGCACCACGCGCTGCCCCGCATCGACGTGGACCTGGACACCCTCCAGGCCCGCGAGCTGATCCCGTTCAAGGCCGCCATCGAGGCCGGCACCAAGGCCGTGATGAGCGCCCACATCCTGGTGCCCGCTCTCGACCCCACCCGCCCCGCCACCCTCAGCCCGCAGATCCTCACCGGTCTGCTGCGCAAGGAGCTGGGCTACGAGGGCCTGATCGTCACCGACGGCATGGAGATGAACGCCATCGCCGGGACGTACGGCATCGAGCGCGGCTCGGTGCTCGCCATCGCGGCCGGCGCCGACGCCATCTGCGTCGGCGGGGGCCTCGCCGACGAGGCGACCGTGCTGCGACTGCGCGACGCGCTGGTCGCCGCCGTACGCGAGGGCGTGCTCCCGCAGGAGCGGCTCGCCGACGCCGCCGGACGGGTGCGCGCCCTCGCCGAGTGGACCCGCCGGTCCCGGCCGGACGCGCCGCGGGAGGGGAGCGGCGCGTCCGGCATCGGCCTGACCGCGGCCCGCCGCGCGCTGGCCGTATCGGGCCGCACGGCTCCGGTCCGCGCCCCGTACGTCGCCACGCTCGCGCCCGTCGCGAACATCGCGGTCGGCGACGAGACCCCGTGGGGGGTGGCCGCGGAGCTGGCCGGGCTGGTCCCGGGGACCGGCTCGGGCGTCTACCCCGAGGGTTCCGCCGCCGCCGACGTACTGGCGGCCGCGGGGGACCGTACCGTCGTCGCGGTGGTCCGCGACGCACACCGGCACCCGTGGATGACGGAGGTCCTGGACGCGCTGGTCGAGGCCAGGCCGGACACCGTGGTCGTGGAGATGGGCCTGCCGCGCGCCGAGCCGCGCGGGGCGCTGTACATCGCCACGCACGGGGCCTCCCGCGTGTGCGGGCGGGCGGCGGCCGAGGTCATCGCCGGGCGCGGCTAGATCCGGAAGAGACGGCCTGGACGCGGGAAGGCCGGGCCCCCGAGGAGGGGGGCCCGGCCTTCCCGTTTTCCGCCCGGGGTTACAGGCCCTGCCAGGAGGGCTTGTTGGCGTAGGTGTGGCGGAAGTAGTCCGCCAGCTTCAGCTTCGCGGCGGCCGCCTCGTCCACGACGACGGTCGCGTGCCGGTGCAGCTGGAGCGCGGAGGCCGGGACCAGCGCCGACAGCGGGCCCTCGACGGTCTGGGCGACCGCCTCGGCCTTGCCCTCGCCGGTGGCCAGCAGGACCAGGTGGCGGGCGTCGAGGATGGTGCCGATGCCCTGGGTGATGACGTGGTGCGGCACCTGCTCCAGGTCGTCGTCGAAGAAGCGCGCGTTGTCCACGCGGGTCTGCTCGGTCAGCGTCTTGATGCGGGTGCGGGAGGCCAGCGAGGAGCAGGGCTCGTTGAAGCCGATGTGCCCGTCGGTGCCGATCCCCAGCAGCTGGAGGTCCACCCCGCCGGCGGCGGCGAGGGCCCGGTCGTACGCCTCGCAGGCCGCCTGGACGTCATCGGCGGAGCCGTCGGGGCCCATGAAGGAGGCCTCGGTCAGGCCGAGGGGCTCGACGACCTCGCGGAGCACGACCGCGCGGTAGGACTCCGGGTGTCCGGCCGGCAGGCCGACGTACTCGTCGAGCTGGCAGATCCGGGCCTCGGAGGCGTCGACCTCGCCGGCCCTGACCTTGGCCGCGAGGGCCTCGTAGACGGGCAGCGGGGTAGAGCCGGTCGCCACGCCCAGCAGGGCGTCGGGCTTGCGGCGGACCAGGGCGGCCATGGCCTCCGCGATGAGCTCGCCGCCTGCCTGGGCGTCCGGGACGATGACAACTTCCACGCTGGGCCTGCCGATCTGAGAGGGAGGAAGGGATGGTCGCTTGTGGTATAGACCAATCTAGCAGAGCCCGCCTGCGGAAGGCGGCCCTCCGCCCTCCCTCTTCCATGGTGGTCCCGATGTCCGGGGGGCGCCCCCGCTCCCGTGCGCACCCGGTCCAAGGGGGCCGCACCGATTCCCTAGCGGCCGCTATAGAATGCGCCGCATGGTGACAGGACAGCGCGGCAGGCCCCGCTCCTTCGACCGGGCGGCAGCCCTCGACAAGGCGATGCTGACCTTCTGGGAGCGGGGCTACGAGCCCACGTCCATCGCGGACCTGACCCGCGAGCTGGGCATCGGCGCCCCCAGCCTGTACGCGGCCTTCGGCGACAAGCGCAAGCTCTTCGACGAGGCCGTGCTGGCCTACGGCAGCCGGTACGGGCACTTCGCGGACGTGGCGCTCGCCGAGGAGCCCACCGCCCGCGCGGCCATCGGCCGCATCCTGCGGGAGGCGGCCGGGATCTATGCCGACCCCGCCCACCCGCCGGGCTGCATGGTGATCAGCGCGGCCGCCAACACCACCTCGCGGGAGGTGGCCGAGGCCCTGCGCGAGCGCCGCAACGCCAACCTGGAACTGTTCGAGCGCCGCATCGAGGCCGATGTCGCGAGCGGCGAGCTGCCCGCCGGAACGGACGCGCGGGCGCTGGCCCGCTTCGCCGGGGCGGTGCTCCAGGGGATGTCCCAGCAGTCGTGCGACGGGGCGAGCCGGGAAGAGCTGGAGGCGGTCGCGGAGCGGGCGCTGCTGGCCTGGCCGGGTTAGCGCCGCCGGGGGATCCGCACGAGGGGGCGTCCCGCCGAGGGGGATTCCTCTGGGCCACGGTGCAGGGCGGGACCCTCAGCCCACCCGGCACCGTAGCCCGGAGTACTCACGGCCGTAGGGTGTGCGGTGCCCGGCGGCCGTTGCAAGGCGCCTACGCGGTCAGGGCAGAACGCGCGGCCACCTCGATCCGTCCTCCTGTGCGGGGAGGACGGAAGTATGGAGCCATTGTGGACTAGACCAATCTGTCCTGTCCATCCAATGGAGGGGTCTGCTGACCCGTCACTTCCTCCAACAGTACGCGGACTGTGCCCCTCCTGGATACTCCTGAGTATTCGCCGTGGGGAAAGTCATCCCCGTACCCGGGGTACGCTCGCAAGGTGCCCTCCATGAACGACCTCGTACGCCAGCACACCGCTCTCAGTGAAGCCGAACTGGAGTGGCTGCACCTGCTGGTCTCGGAGTGGCAGCTGCTCTCCGACCTCTCCTTCGCCGACCTCGTGCTCTGGGTCCCCACCCTCGACGGCACCCGGTACGTCTCCGTCGCGCAGATGCGGCCCAACACCGGCCCCACCTCCTACCAGGACGACATGGTCGGCCACCTCGTCCCGCGCGGCCGCCGCCCGCTGCTCGACGCCGCCCTCGACGAGGGCCGGATCGTGCGCGAGGGCGACCCGGAGTGGCGCGAGGAGGTACCCGTCCGCGTCGAGTCGATCCCCGTCCGCCGCGAGGGCCGCGTCCTGGGCGTGATCGCCCGCAACACCAACCTGCTCACTGTGCGTACACCGAGCCGGCTGGAGCTGACCTACCTCCAGTCCGCCTCCGACCTCGCCCAGATGATCGCCGCGGGCGCCTTCCCCTTCCCGGGACAGCAGGTCGACATGGACGCCTCCCCGCGCGTCGGGGACGGCCTGATCCGGCTCGACGCCGACGGCGTGGTGACGTACGCGTCCCCCAACGCCCTCTCCGCCTACCACCGCCTCGGCCTCGCCGCCGACCTGGTCGGCCAGGACCTGGGCACCACCACCGCCGAACTGGCCCCCTCCCGGGGCCCGGTGGACGAGGCCCTCGTCAAGCTCGCCAGCGGCTGGGCCCCGCGCGAGACCGAGGTCGAGGGCAACGGCGGGGTCATCCAGCTGCGCGCCATCCCGCTCAAGCCCAAGGGCACCCGGATCGGATCCCTCGTCCTGTGCCGCGACGTCACCGAGCTGCGCCGTCGCGAACGTGAACTGATCACCAAGGACGCCACCATCCGGGAGATCCACCACCGGGTGAAGAACAACCTCCAGACCGTGGCCGCCCTCTTGCGGCTCCAGGGCCGCCGCATGGATTCGCCCCAGGCCCGCGAGGCGCTCAACGAGGCGGTGCGACGCGTCGGTTCGATCGCGATCGTGCACGAGACCCTGTCGCAGAACCTCGACGAGCGGGTCGAGTTCGACGAGATCGCCGACCGCGTGATCGCGATGGTCGCCGAGATCTCGCCCGGCAGGGTGCAGTGCCGGCGCCTCGGCCGGTTCGGGATCTTGGACGCGGAGGTAGCCACTCCGCTGTCGATGGTGCTGACCGAGATCCTGCAGAACGCCCTGGAGCACGCCTTCACCCACGGGGAGGGCGGCACCGTGGAGGTGTCGGCGAGCCGGTCCGGCACCGGCCGCGAGGACTCCCGGCTGCTGATCACCGTGGTCGACGACGGGTCCGGCCTGCCCGAGGGCTTCGACCCCCAGCGGGCCGGCAACCTCGGGCTGCAGATCGTACGGACCCTCGTGGAGGGCGAGCTCGGCGGCACCTTCGACATGGTCCGGGTCGAGCCGCGCGGCACCAGGGTCGTCCTCGACATCCCCGCCAGCCCGCAGAAGTGACGCCGACGGCCCGTCACGCAGGGTGACGGGCCGTCGGGGCGCTGGGGCGGCACAGCACTGAGCCCCGGACCGAGGGTTCCCGGTCCGGGGCTCGAGAGCACGTTGCTGAGCGCTTATATGGGTACTACGCGCTGCGGCTCGAGGCTCGAAAGTCGATGTCAGGCGGTGGCGTTACGCGCCCGATTGCGAGCGGCGCGGCGCTTCATGGCGCGGCGCTCGTCCTCGCTGAGACCGCCCCAGACGCCGGAGTCCTGGCCGGACTCGAGCGCCCACTGCAGGCACTGCTCCATGACGGGGCAACGGCGGCAGACGGCCTTGGCTTCCTCGATCTGCAGCAGCGCAGGACCGGTGTTGCCGATGGGGAAGAAGAGCTCGGGGTCTTCCTCGCGGCAAACGGCGTTGTGACGCCAGTCCATGGCTGCTCCATCTCCTTGTATTGCGGGCAGGTTGCTTGTGAATGTGAACGCTTTCACGAATCCCCCCGTGAGGGAAGGGCCGACGCCCAGTCGCCTGGTGCGGTCCGAAGATTCGTGGAGGGGTTCTGGCGGTCTGTGTGGGTGCCGGGTTGTGCGGGCTGTCCCGATCGCCATGTAGAGATTCGCAAACCTCGGACGGGGATACAACCCCTTCCGGAAAGTTTTTTTGGATTCGTCGGTGTCTACTAGGTCACAGCCCTAGTTCCTAGGGGTGGACTGGCGTGTAAACGTTCGACTGAAAGGACTTTAGGCCCTTCCACTCACACAATCACACGCAGTGCACGGCGTACGCCTGTGAACCGAACGCTGGTGCGCAGTCCGAGGTGATCCCCGTCCATCTGGAAGGGGAGCGGAACCTTCGAATGCAAGGTGAAGTCGGTCAGATCGTGCAGGGACACCGCATGCTTGCCGTGCGGGCCCCGCTCAGGAGTCGAGGTCAGGAGCTGTGTCGCGTACCGGGCGACGGCCGGAGTTGACAAACGGTCGAGCGCCAGTACGTCAAGTGCGGTATCGAACGACGCCTCCGGAGAGGCGTACAGGGGCCGGTTCCCCAGGTACGTCCAGGGGGAGGTGTTGCAGACTATCGACAGCACCAGGTCCGTCACCGGATCCGCGCCGGGCCGCTCCAGCGTGATCGTGCCGTGCCGCCGGTTGGGCTCCTCCCAGAACTGGCGCATCAGCTGCCGCACGTACAGCGCATGCGTCGAACGCTTGCCGCGCTCCCGCTGCTGCTCGACGCGCCCCACCACGCCCGCGTCGAAACCGAAGCCCGCGCAGAAGGTGAACCAGCGCTCCGGAACGGACTCGTCCTCGCTCCCCGGGACGCCGGCCGCCAGCCCCAGGCCCACGGTCCGCTCGCGGTTCTCCCGCAGCGCGTCCAGCAGGGCACCCGTCGCCTCGACCGAGTCGTTCGGCAGTCCGAGCGCACGGGCGAACACGTTCGTGGAGCCGCCCGGCACCACGGCCAGCCCCGGCAGCCGCTCCGGATCGGGGCCGTCGTGCAGGAGCCCGTTGACGACCTCGTTCACGGTGCCGTCACCGCCGAGCGCCACCACCAGGTCGAAACCCTCCCGCGCCGCCCTGCGCCCGACGTCGCGCGCGTGCCCCCGGTACTCGGTGGTCACCGCCTCCAGCTTCATCTCGCTGGCGAGGGCATGGGTCAGGACGTCGCGCGTGCGCGCACTGGTGGTCGTCGCTGCAGGGTTGGCCACGAGGAGAGCGCGCATGAGCGCCAGACTACCCACCCCTCCATATGCGCCCCATACCGACCGTACCGTCCGGGCCCTCCGGCACGCGGCTACCCTGCTGGGGTGAGCAAGAAGCCGACCTCCCCAGCCCCCGCCGCCCCCGAGTCCGCAGCGCTGCCGGGCCAGCTGACCGCCGCCGCCGTACTGACCGCGCTGGAGGGCCTGGCCCTTGCCGGGCTCGGCGTCTACATGCTGTTCGTCGGCATCGCCGGCGACCCCGACTCCCCGCAGCAGGCCGAGACCGGCGGGCTCACCCTGCTCGCGCTCGCCGCGCTCCCGCTGATCGCGGCGCGCGGGCTGCGCCTGGGCCGCCGCTGGAGCCGCGGCCCGGCACTGATCACCCAGCTGATGGCGCTGCCGGTGGCCTGGACCCTGTGGACCACCGGCGGGGCGATGACCGTCGCCGCGGTGGCCCTGGCCCTGGCCGCGGTGGCCGTCGCCGCGCTGCTGGTGAACCCGACGGCGACCGAGGCACTGGGCATCGGGCCCGGGGACCAGACCCGGTAGCCCGGGCCCGGCAGTCCGGGCCCGGCCGGTTCTCCCGGGCCCTTCCGCCCGGGCCCCGCTACTCCTCGACCAGGAGCTTCTCCCGCAGCTGGGCCAGGGTGCGGGCCAGCAGCCGGGAGACGTGCATCTGCGAGATGCCGACCTCCTGCGCGATCTGCGACTGGGTCATGTTGCCGAAGAAGCGCAGCAGCAGGATCCGCTTCTCCCGCGGCGGCAGCCCCTCCAGCAGCGGCTTGAGGGACTCCCGGTACTCGACGCCCTCCAGCGCCTCGTCCTCCGAGCCCAGGGTGTCCGCGACCGCCGGCGACTCGTCGTCGGTGTCCGGCACGTCGAGGGAGAGCGTGCTGTAGGCGTTCGCCGACTCCAGCCCCTCCAGCACCTCCTCCTCGGAGATCCCGAGCCGCTCGGCCAGCTCGTGCACCGTCGGGGAGCGGCCGTGCTGCTGGGACAGCTCCGCCGTGGCCGTGGTCAGCGAGAGCCGCAGCTCCTGCAGGCGCCGGGGGACCCGTACCGCCCAGCCCTTGTCGCGGAAGTGGCGCTTGATCTCGCCCACCACGGTGGGTGTGGCGTACGTGGAGAACTCCACCCCGCGGTCCGGGTCGAACCGGTCCACCGACTTGATCAGACCGATGGTCGCGACCTGGGTCAGGTCGTCCAGCGGCTCGCCGCGGTTGCGGAAGCGCCGCGCCAGGTGCTCGACCAGCGGCAGGTGCATCCGTACCAGCCGGTTGCGCAGCTCCGCCCGCTCGGGTGATCCCTCGGGCAGCTGCCGCAGCTCGAAGAACAGGGCCCGCGCGCCGCTGCGGTCCCGCGGATCCGGAACCGCCAGGGGGGCGGCCGGCGCCTCCGGTGCCTGGGCCTCCGGTGCCTGAGCCTCCGGTGGCAGTGGTTGGTCGTGCTGGTTCTCGCTCATAGGGCCCGCCCGTCGCTCCGCCGAGTCCAAAAAGCCGTCTTCCGCATCCGCGTCAGCCGGGTGCGGCCGGGCGTGCTGCTGCTCCGGGATGCCGCCGTCGACCTCGTGCCTCACCCGGGGCCGATCCCCGCCCCGCACCGGGATCTCCCCGCCGCTCACGCCGGGCCTGGTCCCGCGCCGCGCTGTTTGTAGAGGCTGATGCTCACTGTCCTGTTCTCCTCGACCGTCGCCTCGACCTTGCCGGCCAGGGCCGACAGGACCGTCCACGCGAACGTGTCGCGCTCCGGCGCCCGCCCGTCGGTGGTCGGGGCGGAGACGGTCACTTCCAGCGAATCGTCGATCAGCCGGAAGACGCAGCTGAGGACGGAGCCCGGCACGGCCTGCTGGAGCAGGATCGCGCAGGCCTCGTCCACCGCGATGCGGAGGTCCTCGATCTCGTCGAGGGTGAAGTCCAAACGTGCCGCGAGTCCGGCCGTGGCCGTTCGCAGCACCGACAGGTAGGCACCCGCAGCCGGCAGCCGGACTTCCACGAAGTCCTGGGTCCCGGGCTCGCCTGCGATCTGGGACACCCTCACCTCCAAGGTGGTACGAGCTCTGTTCGCCGGTGACGCTACCGCGATCCGGGCGATCGTGTCGCGGCACCCCTCATGAGCCCGCTCTGGAGCGACCGGGCCGACCCCGCCAAGTGCGGTGACTGATGGTAAGCCTACGAGTACGCACAGTGGCTAGAGGTCTGCGGGCCCAATTCTGGGGAACCGGCGGAGGGTTGACCTACCCCGCTCCCGGCGATCGAACCGTCGTCCCCGGATGATCCAACCCGGCTCCTCAGACCAGGGAACCGTCGACGAAGCACCAGCGCCAGGTCTCGCCCGGCTCGAAGCTCCGCATCACCGGGTGGCCGCTCTCGTGGTGGTGGGCGGTGGCGTGCCGGTGGGGGGAGGAATCGCAGCACGCCACGTACCCGCAGCCGAGACACAACCGAAGCTGTACGGGATGGCTCCCGAGCACTTCGCATTCCGGGCAGGTCAGCGCCTGCGGGACCGGCTCGGGGCGCGGCAGTTCGGCAACGTGGGTGCACTCGCTCATGATGGCCAGGTTACGGCCGGGGTGCGGGCGGGACGACGGTGACGACGGAGGAGGGTGGATCTTCGATGGAGGTATTGCCGCTGGTGGCGCTGGTGGCCGGGAGCGCCGCCGTGGCGGGGGCGGCCCGGCGCACGCCGGTGCCGGCGCCTCTGCTGCTGGTCGCGGCGGGCCTGGTCGCGGCGTACGTACCGGGAGTGCCCTCGTACGCCCTCGACCCGCACATCGTGCTGCCGCTGCTGCTCCCGCCGCTGCTGCACACGGCGGCGGTCGACAGCTCGTACCTGGACCTGCGGGCCAACGTACGGCCGATCGCCCTGCTGTCGGTGGGTTACGTGCTCTTCGCGACGCTCGCCGTCGGTTACGTCGCCTACCTGGTCGTGCCGGGGCTGTCGCTGCCGGTGGCGCTGGTGCTGGGCGCGGTGATCGCGCCGCCCGACGCCGTCGCGGCGACGGCGATCGCCCGGCGGCTGGGACTGCCGAACCGGATGACGACGATCCTCCAGGGCGAGTCCCTGGTGAACGACGCCACCGCCATCACCGCCTACAAGGTGGCGCTGGCCGCCGCGGTCGGGGTGAGCGCCGGCTGGGCGGGCGGGATCGTGGAGTTCCTGATCGCGTCCGTGGGCGGGGTCGGGGTGGGCCTGCTGTTGATGGTGCCCATCCACCAGTTGAGGAAGCGGCTGAGGGAGCCGCTGCTGCAGAACACCCTGTCCCTCCTCATCCCGTTCGTGGCGTACGCGGCGGCGGAGCGGGTGCACGCGTCCGGGGTGCTGGCGGTGGTCGTCGTCGCGCTGTACCTGGGGCACCGCAACTGGCAGGTCGACTTCGCGACGCGGCTCCAGGAGGAGGCCGTGTGGAAGGTGGTCGCCTTCGTGCTGGAATCGGTGGTCTTCGCCCTGATCGGGCTCCAGCTGCCGGTCGTGCTGAAGGGGCTGGGGGAGTACGAGGGGGTGGCCGCGGCCTGGTACGCCCTCGTGGTGTTCCTCGCGGTGGTGGTGGCGCGGTTCGTGTGGGTGTTCCCGGCGACCTTCGTGCCGAGGTGGGTGTCACAGCGGATCCGGCACCGGGAGCCGGACACCGACTGGAAGTCCCCGGCGATCGTGGGATGGGCCGGCATGCGCGGGGTCGTCTCGCTGGCGATCGCGTTCTCCGTGCCGATGGGGGTGCCGCACCGGAACCTGCTCCTCTTCCTCACCTTCACGACGGTCATCGGCACGCTGGTCGTGCAGGGGCTGACGCTGCCGCCGCTGATCCGCGTGCTGAAGCTGCCGCCGCGGGACGCGCAGGCGGAGACCCTCGCGGAGGCGCAGGCGCAGAGCGAGGCCTCGCGGGCGGCGGAGGAACGGCTGGCGGAGCTGCTGCGGGACCCGGCGAACAGCACCCTGCCGCCACCGCTGGCGGACCGGCTGCGGACGGTCCTGGAACGGCGGCGCAACGCGGTGTGGGAACGGCTGGGGGAGGTCAACCCGGTGACGGGGGAGTCGGCGGACGACGTCTACCGGCGGCTGGCGCGGGAGATGATCCAGGCCGAACGCGAGGTCTTCGTCTCCCTCCGGGACCGCCGCCGCATCGACGACGAGATGCTCAGGGCGCTGCTGCGGCGCCTGGACCTGGAGGAGGCGGCGGCGTACCGGGAGGAGGCGGGCTGACGTTGCCCTGGCCGGGTGGTTCGGGGGTGGCGGGGTCGCCTGCGGGGCGGGGTGCGGGTGGGGGTTGCCCTGTGGGGTGGGTGCCTTGGCTGGGCGGGGTGCGGGTGGGGTGGCTTCGGGTCGGGGTCGGGGTCGGGGTCGGTGCCGGGGTGGGGTGTCGTCCGGGGCGGGCTTCGATGTTCGGCGCCTGTTCCGGATCCGGTTGTGCTCGGTACCGGGCGCCG
>NZ_JBVHWK010000052.1:0-7409 GCF_055569445.1 Streptomyces sp. NPDC029122
CGATCTCCCGCGGAGCGGGACCCCAGGGGCTGCGCGCCTGGGAAGCGCACCCCCTCGCTGCGCTCGGGGGACGGCCGCTCCGCGGCCAGTGCCAGCCCTTCGGGCTGGCCGGCCTCCGCTCCGCTCTGGCCGAGAACCCCCTTCGCTCCGCTCGGGGGGCTGGCTTCGCCAGCCCAGGGATTCCGCCTCCGCTTCGCTCTGGCGGGAAGTCCTTCGCTTCGCTTCAGGACAGAGGAAAGGCCTCCGCTCCGCTCTGGCGAGAGGCCCTTCGCTTCGCTCCGGGACGAAAAAGGCAGCGCCTCCGCTCCGCTCCGGCCGAGAACCCCCCTCGCTCCGCTCGGGGGTGGGCTGGCTTTGCCAGCCCAAGGGTCTGGCCTCCGCTTCGCTCCGGCGGGAAGCCTTTCGCTTCGCTTCAGGACAGAGGAAAGGCCTCCGCTTCGCTCCGGCCGAGAACCCCCTTCGCTCCGTTGGGGGCTGGCTTCGCCAGCCCAGGGGTCCCCCCTCCGCTTCGCTCCGGGGAGAAGTCCTTCGCTTCGCTTCAGGACAGTGGAAAGGCCTCCGCTTCGCTCCGGCGGGAAGCCCTTCGCTTCGCTCCGGGAGGAGGAAGGAGAGGCCTCCGCTCTGCTCTGGCCGACAACCCGCCTCGCTCCGTTGGGGGCTGGGCCGGCTTAGCCCCCCGAGGGCCCCGCCTCCGCTCCGCTCCGGCGGGGAGTCCTGCGCTTTGCTTTAGGACAGGAAGGGAGGGGCCTTCGCTCGGGACTTCGGCCAGGGGCCCTTTGCTTCGCTCCGGACGAGAAAGGCAGGGCCTCCGCTTCGCTCCGGCTGGGGACCCCCTTGCTTTGTTTGGGCCGGGCTGGCTTTGCCAGCTCAGGGCCTGGCCACCGCTCTGCTTTGGCCGGAGGCCGTTCGCTTCGTTTTGGGATGAGAAAGGAAGGACCCCCGCTTCGCTCCGGCCGAAACCCACTCGTTCCGCTTAGGGGTGGGCTGGTTTCACCAGCTCAGGGGCTGGCCTTTGTTCCGCTCCGGCCGGAGGCCCTTCGTTTTGCTCCGGGGCAGGACGGGAAGGGCGCGCTTCGCTTCGGCCTGAGGTCCCTGATTGCGCTTGGGGTTGGGGAGCTTTGCTCCCCGACTGCCCTGCCTTTGGGCGGGTGGGCCTTTGCTTCGCTTCGGCCCGAGGCTCCTCGTTTCGCTCGGCAGGGAGGCGGTTGCGTGGCCTTTGCTCCGTTTGGGAGTCCGGTTGTTCCGTGGTCAGGGTCCGCTGCTTTGAAGTAGTGCTGTGCGGCGGTTGATTCCCGGGTTTTGCTCCGTGGTTGAAGGTCCTTGGTTGGGTGGCGCATGGGGGTTCAGCACCTGATGGGTGGTGGTTCCGCTTGGGTGAGTGGCCTCGGGGTGGTGGGTGCAGTTTGGGAGTTTTCGTGGGAGCTCCTGCCTGGTTCGGTGGGGGCGGGTGCCGACTTTTGTGGGGGCTTTTCGGTGGGGGGAGTGCTGAGGGTTGCTTGAGGTCTGCTGGGGGGTTGCTGGAGGTGGAGGTTGGGGCGTTAACGCCGTTAATGGTGGAGGAGGTGGTGATTCAAAGTGATCTGGGGATAGAGATAGGAATCAGTCAGATTCTGCGTGGTTATGGACACGGTGTCCGGGGGGCCTGGGTCTCCACGTTCTGGTGGCGCTACGTCAGGAAGTCAGGTCCAGGGGCGGGTTGAAGGCGGCGTTGAGTGCGCACAGCGCGGCAGGGGACGGCCTATAGAGAGTACGGATATGCGTTGCCGCAGGTCAGAGGGGGTGCGGGAGGAAAGTTATGTCCCCTCAGAAGGGACATAACTCGGGGGATGTGTCGCTGCTAGGGGGACAGAACTCCTGCAAAACGTCAGCGAGGCTGACGCTTTTTGGGCCAAAACGTCGGCGGGGCTGACGTTTTGGTGGAGATACGTCGCCGAACTGCGTGGGGTCGGGGAGGGGTTGGGCGCGGGGGTCCGGGAGGGGCCGGAGAGAGGCCGTGGCCGAGATGTGTCCCTCCTGGGGGGACACAAGACACGCCGAACGTCAACGAGCGTGACATTAGTGTCACCCTTGTTGACATACTCTCTCTGCAGATCAACGAAGTGGAGAGCATCCTCGTGTCATCAGAGCCACAGCGCCGCCGGCCGAGTCCGTCGCGCGCGCCGCGTCCTGATCTCCCCGTTGATGACGCGATCTCGGCGTGGAGTCAGCCGCTGGCTCCGGTCAAGGATCTGGACAGCCTGGCGAAGCGGTATCCCAGCCGGAAGCTCACGCTGGACGGTGAGCGCAAGCCGCTGGAGTTCTACGGGACGCAGAGTCAGCCAAATGCGTTCTCGATGGACAGCCTCGAGTTCTTCCTGGTGATTGCCCAGTACTTCAGGGAAGCCTTGCCCCTGAGGCTCATCCTGCTGCTGATCGCGTGCCAGCGGGCGGGAGGGCGGATTCCACTTACGCAGGAGGAGATGGCTACGATCCTGGACGTCAGTCGGACAAAGACGTCGGAGGCTCTGCACACCGTCATGTCTCATGGGATCGTCTTCAAGGTGCGGCGGGGTGTGTACCAGTTCAACCCGCCCTACAGTTACCGGGTGGCCGAGTTCATCCCGGGGACGGAGACGGCGGGTGAGTTCGTGAAGGTGGAGCAGCACAGCACCATCTCGCAGATTCGCAGCGACACGAGCCTGCCCGACCTGGTGCGGTTCCCGTCGCTGGACCACATGCGGCAGGCAATCGAGGAACTGCGGGCCGAACGGTCCAAAGAGCGCGCTGCGCGCCGGCTGAGCCGGGCACAGCGCAAGGAAGAAGGGACAGCTCAGTGAGCACCTTGCGATTCGCTGCGGTCAACGCCGACGGGCTTCTCTCCGACCTGGACCTTCCGCCTGCCGCGTACCGTGTGCTGCTGAAGCTGCGTTCGCTGAGCGAGCCGGGCGGGCGGATCCTCATCGACCAGGCCACCATCGGCGGGATGCTGGAGCTGAGCAGGCCGAGTGTCAATGCCGCTCTGCGCAGCCTGGAGCTCGCCAAGCTCGTGCGGAAGGTCAGGAACGGGGTGTACCAGATCAACCCGATGCTGGCCGGGTACAACTCCTTCGAGGACGCTGTCGCGGCCGTGAACGAGATGGCCACCGACGAGCGGCTGGACGCGCGCGGCTATGTCGCCAGCTACCACCAGGCGGTGGCGGAGTATCAGGACCAGCTGGCGGAGCAGCGGAAGAAGCGTGCGGCGCAGGCCGCCGCGAAGAAGGCTGCGGAGTCGAAGCGGCGGCGGACATTGCACGCCGTGGGATGAGTGCGTGAAGAGGAGGCCCCTGGAGGCCTCTGAGGGCGGCTCAAGAGCCTTGGGGGGTCCCGGCGATGTTCCTGGGGCCCTCCAAGGTTTTCAGGGGCTTGAGGGGGCTCCTGCGGCTTTGGGTGGGGTGGGTCTCAGGAGGCGGTCAGTTCGGCGTTCGCGCGCTCTGTGAGCAGGGTCAGTACGCGGCCCGCGACCGCCAGGTCCTCGGCCGGGATGTCGGCGTACAGCCGGGCGGAGATCTGGGCGGCCGCGGCGGCGGTGGTGTGGTGCAGGTTCCGGCCGGCGTCCGTGAGGTGCAGGAGGGAGTCCTTCTGGGACAGGAGCCCCGCGGTGGTCAGCTCGTCGATGGTGCCGTGGACGACGGACGGGTCGGTTTTGAGGGAGTCGGTGACCTCGGCGACGAGTTCGTCGCGGGTGAGGGAGCCTCCCGCGACGGTGACGGCCCGGAGCGTCACGCTCTGGTGGAACGTGACGCCGTGGCTGGCCAGCGCTGTCTCCATGAGGGCGCGGGCGGAGTGGTGGGCCAGGGCTATGACCCGGCCGTCGGCGGAGGGTGCGGTGGTGGTCATGACCGGTCCTTCACGTTGTCGGTGTGGGGATCGAGAGGCGTGTCGAGCAGGATCGCCAGCTCGCGGGTGAACTGCTGGGCGCGGGGGCCGTGCTGGCCGCCCAGGGGCTCCAGCAGCTGGTCCAGGAGGCCCTGGACCACCGTGATGGCGCGGCTCGTGACGTCGAGTCCCTGCTCGGTGAGCGACAGCTGCATGGCGCGGGGGTCGTCGGGGTCCCGGGTGCGGGCGACGAGGGCGGAGGCCTCCAGGGCGCGGGCGAGTTTGGAGACGTACAGCGGTTCCAGGCCCGTGTGGTCGGCGAGCTGCCGCTGGCTGGGACGTTGCTTCGAGCGCGACATGCCGTGCAGCGAGGCCATGAGGGCGTACTGGGCGTGGGTCATCCCCAGCGGTGCGACCGCGCGGTCGACGGCCACCCGCCACTTCAGGGACAGGCGCCAGACCAGGTAGCCGGCCGTCACGTTCTCAGCTGTTGGGCTCATGACAGATACAGTAGATGGCTATTATGTACATGGCTAGTATGTGTGGCCGAGTCCATCACCGCGCAGGCCGGCTGAACGCCCGAGCTGGGCGCGCTAGAAGGCGAAGTCGACGTAGTCGATGTCGGTGAACTCGACCAGGAGGCTGGTGGCGCGGGCGCCGTTGTCCTTGAAGTAGATCTCCTGGAGGGCTTCGGCCGTGATGTGGCGGAGCTGGGCTTCGGTGGCGCCGGTTTCCTGGGCCGCGAAGAGGCGCTGGGCGTACTCCGGGGGCAGGTGCTGGGTGATGCGGCGCATACGGCCGTCGTCGGTGGTGCCGGGGGCGGCGGTGAAGCCGAAGCGGGCGCGGGTCTCGATGACCAGGCCGGTGGTGCGCGCGGCCTGCTCGCGGGCCCGCTTGCGGACCAGGGGCTGCCAGCGGCGGCGCACTTCGGCTTCCAGGCGGGCCGCGAGGGCCGGTTTGGGCTGCTTGATCTCGTTCTTCACGTAACGCTCGACCGTGCGCTGGGAGATGCCGAGGGTGGCGGCTGCCTGTTTGGTCGACTTGAGCTGTTTGACGAGGAAGCGCATCTGGGCGCCGGCGGATTTGGGGATGGGGCGGGTGAAGTGCTGCTCGTCCGCTTTGGTGAGGCTGTCGGAGATGTCGGACATCGGTTACTCGCCGTCTGCTGCCGCGTCGTGGCCCTTGATGTGGCGGGCCGGGTTGAGGTGCTGGTCGAGGAGCTGGACGGCCCAGAGGAGGGGCTGGGTGCCCTCGTGCTTGACCATGCCGGGGCTGACGCCGAGGCGGAAGCCGCCGGGGAGGGGCTTGCCCTCGGGGGTGCGGGGGAGGAAGTCCAGGGGGCTGGGGCCGTCGGAGAGGTAGACCGCGCAGTCTGAGAGGACGGCGACGGGGTGCAGGCCCGCCTCGGTGGCGAGCTTGCGCATTTTGCGGTGCATGTTGACGCGGGCCGTGGAGATGACGGCGGCGCGGATGTCGGGGCGCCAGGTGGGGCGCTCCAGGGCGGGCCACGCCTCGCCCGGGCGGTAGGAGGCGCCCTGGGGGCGTTCGCGGAGCTTGCCGATGCCGCCCTTGACGGTGGACTTGATGGCGGACAGGACCGCCGTCGCGGTGCGGGGGGCGTTCGTCCTGTACGCCGTCATGGCCGTGAGGAACTCGGACTCCGTGAGGGAGGCGGTGATGCCGAGGTCCGCCATGGTGGCCATGTAGGCGTCGCGGAGCCGGGTGTACCAGGCGTCGAGGTAGGGGCCGTTGTCGGGACGGATCCAGGCCTCGGCGGGCCGGACGTCGTGGCCGAGCTCCTGGGCGTAGGCGAGGGTCGGGGTCGCGTACCAGGCGGGGCCGGTGGGGGGCTTGCCGTGGGGAGTGAAGGGGCTCGGGAGGCGCGGGTCGAGGGAGAGGGAGGAGAGGTCGGCGAGCCAGCACCCGGGGAGCTTGGGGTCGAAGCGGGGGGCGGTGGTGTGGACGGCGGGGCCGAGGCCGACGGTCAGGCGGTTCGCGGCCGCGGCGAAGGCCATGTTCACGTCGATGCCGACGGCGTGGGTGCGGGCGCACTCGGCGTCGGTGAGGAGCTCCGGGTCGCGGATCCAGTCGTACGCCTCCTCGTCGAGGACCTCGTCCGGGGTGCGCTGGTGGGCGCGGGGGTAGAGGGCGGCGACCACCGGGTGCTCGTCCGGGGCCTCGGGCGGTGCCGGGTCGACGGGGCGGGTGAGTGAGCCGGGGACGGGTGCCGACTCCCAGGCGTTGGTCTGCGGGTTGCGGGCGGCGCGGGTGGGCGGGCGCAGGGCCGTCATGAGTTCCAGGCCGGTCACGGCGGTGGAGCCGCGGGGGGTCAGGACGCGGGCGGCGTAGGTGGTGAGCAGCTCGGCGAGCTCGGGGGCGGGGAGGTCGGCGGTGTCCTCGCCCCAGGCGCGGGGGTCGAGGGCGCCCCAGGGGAGGACCGCGAGCTGGACGCACTGGCGGCCGGTGGTGGGGGAGGCCGGGCGGTAGACGCGGGCCCACGGGCCGAAGCCGCGGCGGGTGAGCTGCCACTTGGCCTTGGTGAGCTGCTTGACGACGGGGTGGTTGTCGGGGAGGCGCAGGGCGCGGCGGTCTTCGAGGACGAGGGGGAGACCGAGGCGCTGGGCCGCGGGGGCGGTGAGGACGAGCAGGGGGTCGCCGTCCCTGCCGTTGCGGTGGAGGCGGGGGGAACGGAGGTCTGCGTCGGGGCCGAGGGCCCAGGCGATGAGGGAGGGGAGGTCGGAGGTGGGGTGGGGGAGGAGGAGGCCGCCGGCGGCGTGGGCGTGGCCGGTGCCGTCGAGGACGGCGAGGGGGCCGTTTCCCGCGAGGGGGGCGGGAGTGGGGGTGGGGCGCTGGGGCGGGCGGCGGGTGGGGGCCGGGGCGTTAACGGCGTTAACGGTGGCGGGGAGCTCGGGGGTGGATCCGGGCTCGGGGGCGGTGGGTGCGTTAACGGCGTTGACGGTGGCGGGTGTGACCGGGAGGGCCGTGGGGGGCTCCTCGGCGGTGGTGGCCGGGTGGGGCGTGGCGTTAACGCCGTTAACGGTGGGGGGTGTCGGCTCGGTGGTGTCGTTAACGGCGTTAAGGCTGTTGATGGTGTCGGCGGGATGCGGGCCGGGGGCGTTAACGGCGTTAACGGGGTGGCGGGCGGCGAGGCCCTCGAGGAGGCGGGCGTACGCCGCGCGCTTCGGGGGACGCGGTGAGGTGCGGCCGGTTTCCCAGGAGGTGACGGTCTCGCGGCGGACGGAGAGGGCCTTGGCGATCTGGTCCTGGCTGAGACCGGCGGCCTCGCGCAGGCGCTTGCGCTCGTCGGGGTGGGGGAGCCCGTCCTGTGCGGCTGCCTCTTCGAGCAGGGCGTCGACCGCTGCGAAGAGCGTCGCCTGTTCGTTCATCTCGGTCATCGGTACCTCCAGCAGCAGCCTATATGTGAAGCGCACCGCTGAACGCACATGAACCGCACGGGGGGCGTTAACGCCGTTCACGGCGTTCACGCCCCCCCTGCGGTTCCCGTCCGGCCGCGCAGGCGGGCAGGCCTCCGTGGAAGTCAGACCTCTCGGGGGACAATTCCCCGATGTCGG
>NZ_JBVHWK010000052.1:7419-12851 GCF_055569445.1 Streptomyces sp. NPDC029122
CTCCCCCCCCCCCCCCACGCTCCTTCCATCCCAAAGCCAGCGCAACAACTCCCCACCCCCCCCGGGGGGTCCCTCCCCCCCCCCCCCCCCCCCCCCCCCCCCCCCCCGGTTCCCGTCAGGCCGCGCAGGCGGGCAGGCCTCCGTGGAAGTCGACCATCTCGGAGAACAGTTCCCCGATGTCGAGATGGTGCCCCGGCTCCGCGCCCGCGGCCTCCGCGTACGCACGGTGGAGGTTGGGGACCAGGCGCTCGCTGTCGAGGAGCGCGGCGAACGGGCCGAGATCGGCCTCGCGAGCCGCCTCCAGCGGGGTCAGGCCCGCCGAGATGCCCGCCGCGGCGAGGTCCTGTACGTAGCGCAGGTAGGCCTCGGTGGAGTCGAGCAGCTCGATCCCGCCGACCGGGCCGTGGCCGGAGACGATGGTCTGCGGGCCGAGCGCGCGCAGCTTCTCCGTGACGGCGAGGGAGCCGGAGACCGAGCCGGTGAGGCAGAACGGCGTGGCACCGGACATCACGATGTCGCCGGTGAACAGGACACGCTGTTCGGGCAGCCAGACGACGGAGTCGTTCTTGGTGTGGGCGGTCCCCAGGTGCATCACCTCGGCCCGGACGTCCCCGAGGTGGAGGGTGATCGGGGCGCGGAAGGTGAGGGAGGGGAGTTCCACGCCGACGTCGCCCCAGCAGACCTCGGGCCACAGCCCGGTGAGGTGCAGACCGGCGAGGTCCATCTCGGCGCGTGTCGCCTCATGGGCGATGATCACCGCCTCGTCCGCGAAGAGGCGGTTGCCGAAGGTGTGGTCGCCGTGCGGGT
This sequence comes from Streptomyces sp. NPDC029122, assembly GCF_055569445.1. Classification (NCBI taxonomy): domain Bacteria; kingdom Bacillati; phylum Actinomycetota; class Actinomycetes; order Kitasatosporales; family Streptomycetaceae; genus Streptomyces; species Streptomyces sp. NPDC029122. The sequence continues at coordinate 8,227 of NZ_JBVHWK010000052.1, forward strand.
GGGTGTTGATGACGAAGCCCGGAGCGTGCGGGGTGACCCGCGCGACCGCGTCCTTCAGCGCCTGGGCCCGCGACTCGGTGGCGGCCGTGTCGATCAGTGCGGGACGGCCGCCCGCGGTGATCAGGCCCGCGTTGTTCAGGCACCAGCCGCCGTCCGGCTGGATGTACGCGTAGACGTCTTCGGCGACCTCTTGCAGCCGCGGGACGGACGGTGAACGTTCGGTCACTGCTCTCTCCTGGTTGAGGGCATTCAGGGGGTGGAGGCGAGCACAGGGCTCACCCCGGGCCTGGTGAAGAGGCGGTTGTAATAGACCAGCGGCTCGGCGCCGCCCGTGGAGACGGACTCGACGCGGCCGACGAGGATGCTGTGGTCGCCGCCGTCCAGCACGTCGTGGAGGGTGCAGGCGATCCGGGCGGTGGCGTCGCGCAGGCCGGGGAGGCCGAACTCGCACGGTTCCATGGGGCTGCCGGCGAACTTGTCGTGCCCCGAGCGGGCGAAACTGCTGGCGATGTCGGCGTGCTCCGCCGCCAGGACATTGACCAGGAACCGGTCGCCGGTGATGAAGGCCTCGTGGCAGGAGGCCGTCTTCGCCGGGCAGACCAGTACCAGGGGAGGGTCGAGGGACAGCGAGCTGAACGAGCTGGCGGTGAAGCCCCAGCGCTGTCCGGCCTGGTCCACGGTGGTCACGACGGTGACCGGGGTGGGCACGCGTGCCATCGTGCGGGCGAAGTCGACGGGGTCGATGGGGGGCAACGGTCCTCCTGGCTCTTGGAGAGTGAGGTGTGGGGCGGCCGGAACCTGTGCGGCACGGCGGTGTGTCCCGTTCGGGGCGGGGACGCGCCGCCGGCTGTGGCGTTAACGGCGTTAACGCCCGAGGTCCCCCGCCGAGGGCTGCGGTGGCGGTGGAGGCGTGGACGGAGCGAAAAGCAGTCCACCGGGGCTGCCCTGGGGGTCACACCACTCCCGACCGGAGCTGGACCCCACCGCCCCGTTGAAGCCGCCCCGGCCGCGGGCCAGGACCAGCGCGGTACGCAGCCGCCCGGGCCGTGCCTCCGTCACGAGGTCGACCGGGCAGTCCGCCGCGGGCGGGCCGGTGTTGACGGTGGGCGGGATCACCTGGTCGCGCAGGGAGAGCAGGGCGGCGGCCAGGTCGAGGGAAGCGCCACCGGCGGCGAGCCGGCCCGTCATCGTCTTCGGGGCGGTCACCGGGACGCCGTACTCCCCGAAGAGGGCGGTGAGGGCCTCGGCTTCGGCACGGTCCGCGTCACGCCGTCCCGCCGCGTCCGCGAAGACCACGTCGATGTCGGCGGGCGTGAGCCCGGCCTCGCGCAGGGCCAGTTCGGCGGCGGCCTGGAGGCGCGGTGCGCCGCCCGAGCCGGGCGCGGGGTCGAAGGTGGAGGCGTATCCGGCGACGGTTCCGTAGATGTCGGCGCCGCGCTCGCGGGCGGCGGCCGCGTCCTCCAGGACGAGGAGCGCGCCGCCTTCGCCGGCGACGTGGCCGTCGGCGTCGGGGGAGAAGGGCAGGAAGGCGTGGTCGGGGTCCTCGCTGGTGGTCAGCTCGCCACCGGCGAGGTGCGCCGCCCAGCCCCAGGGGCAGATGGAGGAGTCCACACCGCCGGTGACCACCAGCCGGAGCCCCTTGCGGAGCTGGCGACGGGCCTGGGCCACCGCGTCGAGACCGCCGGCCTGCTCGGTGACCAGCACGCCGCTGGGGCCGCGCAGCCCGTTCTTGATGGAGATCTGGCCGGTGTTGACCGCGTAGAACCAGGCGAAGGACTGGTAGGCGCTGACGTACTGGCTGCCCTTGCTCCAGAGGGCTTCGAGTTCCTTCTGCCCGAACTCGAAGCCGCCCGCGGAGCTCGCCGTGATGACTCCGGCGGAGAAGTCGGGCAGCTCGGCCGGGTCGACTCCCGCGTCGGCGAGCGCCTCGTCGGCCGCGGTGAGCGCGAGCCGGGTCATGTGGTCGGTCTGCGGCAGGAGGCGGCTGGGAATGTGGTCGGCGGCGTTGAAGCCGGGGACCTCGCCGGCGAGCTTCGCCGGGTACTGCTCGGCGTCGAAGCGGGCGATCGGGCGGATGCCGCTTTCGCCGCGCAGTACGGCCTTCCACCAGGTCTCGGTACCGAGCCCGTTGGGGGCGGTGACACCGATGCCGGTGACGACGGGCGCGGCGGCCGGGGAGAGGCTCGTGCCGCCGGGGCGGACTTCGGTTTCGGTGGTCATGCGGCATCTCCCAGGCGCGGGCGGGTCAGGATCATGGCGCTCTGGAAGCCACCGAATCCGCTGCCGACGCTGAGGACGGTGTCGGTGCGCTGTTCGCGCGCCGTGAGCGGGGTGTAGTCCAGATCGCAGGCGGGGTCGGGGGTGTGCAGGTTGGCGGTGGGCGGCACCGTGTTGTACTCGATGGCCAGGGCGCTGGCGGCGACTTCGAGGGAGCCGATCGCCCCGAGGGAGTGGCCGATCATCGACTTGATGGAGCTGACCGGGACCTCGTAGGCGCGCTGCCCGAGGCTGCGCTTGAAGGCGGCGGTCTCGTGGCGGTCGTTCTGCTTGGTGCCCGAACCGTGCGCGTTGATGTAGTCGACGGCGGTGGCGTCGAGGCGGGCCTCGTCGAGGGCGACCTTGATGGCCTCGGCCATCTCCACGCCGTCCGCCCGCAGGCCGGTCATGTGGTAGGCGTTGCAGCGGCTGGCGAAGCCGGAGATCTCGGCGTAGACGTGGGCACCGCGCTTGCGGGCGCTCTCCAGGTCCTCCAGCACCAGGACGGCGGAGCCCTCGCCCAGGACGAAGCCGTTGCGGGTGGCGTCGAAGGGCCGGGAGGCGGTCTCGGGCTCGTCGTTGCGCGGAGACGTGGCCTTGATCGCGTCGAAGCAGGCGAGGGTGATCGGGGAGATCGGAGCCTCGGTGGCACCGGTGATCATCACGTCGGCGCTGCCCTCGCGGATCAGCTCGACGGCGTGGCCGATGGAGTCGAGGCCGGAGGTGCAGCCGGTGGAGACCACGGAGACGGGACCCTGGGCGTTCACGCGCCAGGCCACTTCGGCCGCCATCGAGCTCGGTACGAAGTAGTCGAACAGGTGGGGGACGGCCAGCGTGTGGTCGACCTGCCAGGTGCTGCCGCCCCGGCTCACCGCGTTGTACTCGGTGTCGAGTCCCGTGGTGCAGCCGACCGCGCTGCCCAGGGTGACGCCGGTGCGCGTCGGGTCCAGGTCGGCGCCGGCGAGGCCGCTGTCGCGCAGGGCCTCGTCCGCGCTGACGATCGCGAACTGCGCTGCCCGGTCGAGTCGCAGGGCCTCTTCGGCGGTGAAGCCGTGGTCGAGGGGGTCGAAGTCGGCCTCTGCGGCGATACGGGAGCGGAACGCGGAGGCGTCGAACAGGCTGATGGCGCGGGTGGCGGTCTTCCCGGCGGTGAGGAGGGACCAGAACTCCTTGGTGCCTACCCCCCCGGGTGCGACCACGCCGATTCCGGTGATGACGACGCGTCGGCTCATTGAGTGTCCTTCACGAGTGAGTCCTTCTGCTGAGCATTCGGTACGGCGCTTGCGGCGCGCCTGCCTCTCGCAACCTGCTGCCGTCCGAGCCTGGGAAACCCCACTCGATGCCTGATCGAACCCTGATGGTGGGACGGCCGGGCCGCTGTCCAGGAGCGCTGACGCGGGCGATTCCGAGGCTGGCTCGAGTTGGCCTCCAGCGGCGGACCGGAGCCTGCCCGTAGGTCACGTAGTTGAGCATCGAGGAGTTCGAATGTCGGAGCAGGCTGGGCGGGTTGCTGTCGTCACGGGTGCGACCAGTGGGATCGGATTGGCTGTGGCCCGGCTGCTGGGCGGTCAGGGGCACCGGGTGTTCATCGGTGCCCGCAGTACGGGCGATGTCGCCGCGACCGTCAAGCAGCTCCAGGACGAGGGCCTCGAGGTGGACGGAGCGGTGGTGGACGTCCGGTCCGCCGAGGGGGTCCGGACGTGGATCCAGGCCGCCGTCGACCGTTTCGGCGGTGTCGACGTGGTGGTGAACAACGCGGGCCGTTCCGGCGGTGGTGTGACGGCCGACATCGATGACGAGCTGTGGCACGACGTCATCGACACGAACCTGAACAGTGTGTTCCGGGTGACGCGCGAGGCGCTGACCACGGGTGGTCTGCGGGCGAAGAACTGGGGCCGGATCATCAACATCGCGTCCACGGCGGGCAAGCAGGGTGTTGTCCTGGGCGCTCCGTACTCCGCCTCCAAGCACGGCGTGGTGGGCTTCACCAAGGCGCTGGGCAATGAACTGGCCCCGACGGGCATCACCGTGAACGCGGTGTGCCCCGGGTACGTGGAGACGCCGATGGCGCAGCGGGTGCGGCAGGGCTATGCCGCCGCGTACGACGCGACCGAGGAAGCGATTCTGGAGAAGTTCCAGTCGAAGATCCCCCTGGGGCGCTACTCGACGCCGGAGGAGGTCGCCGGGCTGGTGGGCTACCTGGCCTCGGACACCGCTGCCTCCATCACCTCGCAGGCGCTGAACGTCTGCGGTGGTCTCGGCAACTTCTGATCCCCGAACGGTTCGTCCCGAGTCTGAAGGAGTCATGAGCATGTCGCAGTCCGGTCTGCGGGAGGTGGAGCACGAGATCACGGTCTCGGCTCCGGCCG
>NZ_JBVHWK010000053.1:0-11999 GCF_055569445.1 Streptomyces sp. NPDC029122
ACGCTCGGCTGGGAAACCCCAGCCGAGCGTTTGCATAAACTCCTCGCGGCCTGATCAACCGACCACGTGTTGCCACGACCCCTAGAAACCGCCAGACCGCGGCGGGCGGGGCCTCGTGCGCAGGCGGAATCATGAAACCGCCGCAGTTCAGCGGCTACAGGCCGATTCCTTCGGTGGCGGCGCCTTCCCACTTCTCGCCGTCGTCGACGTACCCCCAGAACACCGCGCTCTTGTCCGACCAGCCGCCCTGGCCTCGGGGCTTCTCGGCGCGCTTGCCCTTCTTGCCGCCGGTGGTGACCACGCCTCGGCGCTCGGAGTGGCCGGTGACGTCCACGGGCAGGAAGGCGGGCCCACCGGGGGTAGCTCCGGCGGCGAGCCCCTCGTTGCGCCCGGCGACGGCGAACCGCGTGTTCCAGGGCCTGGAGGGCCGCGGCGGCCGCCGGGTCGTAGGCCGCGGCCTCGGAGCCGGCCGGTGCCGGGCCGCCTCGACGAGCTCGGCGTCGATGATGATCGGGTTGGCGTGCCGGATCTCGGTGCTCACGGGGTCGTCGACGCCTGTCGTCGGATGCCGTGTTCGGCTTGGATTCGGTCGTACTCGACCTCACCGGCGGGATCGAGGAAGGTGACGCGCTGCCAGCGGACCTCGTCATAGCCCTCGACGCCCTGCCACGGACGCACGAGCGCGCACATGTCGTTCCAGTCTCCTTGACCCGGCCGAGGCGGCGCTGTTCCCCAGCGTGCTGCCGCTCCGCCCGACCATGTCGGGACGGGCTTCCGGCCCGGGCGGGGGATCGTTGAACTCCAGCCTCAGGAGGAGACCCGCCACGGCTTCGCCGAGCGCCGCGGCCATACGGTGTTCCTCCGAGCCGGGGCTGTGGAGCCGCTCCAGTGCCTGCATCCGCGGCAGCACGAAGTCACAGATCGCCCACCCGTCGGCGACGGTGATGTCCGTGGCATAGCGGGGTGCGGACCCCGCAGGGCCGGCGGCGGCCGTCACGGGGCGGCCTCGCGGCACTGCCGCTCGGCTCCGGCGTCCGTTTCCTTAAAAAAAGCCGGGGGGCGGTCGGGTGCGGGGGCTGCACTCATGACTCGAACGTCACCTCCGTACGGGCGGCTGGCCATGACTTTGCGTCACACCAGCTCTACCACCTCGGAGATGGCATGTTACCCAGAGCGATGGCTGGGGCGGGTGGTTGAAGCAGGACAACAACGGCAGCTGCTACCTCGTCAGCCACGGCTTCGCCGTGCCCTTCCCGAAGACGAGTCCATGGGCGCGGCGAGGGTCAGCGCGGCAGAGATCGCCTAACGGCACTCCGGTTCCTCGGCGCGATGGCATGACCGCGGACCAGGGGGTGGGTGGGCCCGCGACGGTCGCGCTGGCCCAGCCACCTTGTCCTGCCCGCTCGAATGCGGGAACCTGGCCCCGCCTGCCCCCAACGGCCCTGACCGTCACCAGCGACGGTAATCAGCAAAAGGGGGGCCGGGCGCAGGCCGCCGGTCAGCCGCAGCTCCGCCTGCGGTCCCCGGCCCGCTGCGGTGGAATCCTGTGCAGCCGACGGGAAGGACGCCTGCTCGGGCCGGTCCTGCGTGCTGCGGTCTGGGTCGATTCCGCGGGTTCCACCGCCGGGGCGAGCGCGATCGCAGCAATGACCGCCGTCACCACGACGAGGATGATTCCGATACTCACGAACATAAGTCCCGCCTTTCGCCTTGCCCTTTCCATCTTTGGCTACTCAGCGTTTCCAAGATGCGACACATTAAACACTGTGCGCGACATCCCGTTCGGTCAGCGGGGCAGGGCCGCGATGATCGCCTTGCCGCCGGGCTGCGGCTCCACCCTCACGCTATGGGCCAGCCGTTGGATCATGGCCCATCCGAAACCGCCGGTTCGGCCGGTGAGGTCGGGGGATCGGTCCTGCGGCTGAGCAGGGCTGGGATCCACCACGATCACCTGGATGCTGCGGCGGTCCGCCCGCAGGATCATCGCGCTGACTCCGCCCGCATGGCGCACGGCGTTGGTGACGAGTTCAGAGACGACCAGCACCAGGTTCTGCACGGTGGGCACGGGCGGAGGCGGCCGCAGGCCGCGAAGGAACTCGGCTGCGGCATCCCGAGCCTGCGCGGCCCGCTCCGGCCGCAAGGTGCACTCCAGCAGATGCCCGGCAAGCCTGCTGTCGGCCCGTTCTGACTGCTGCATGTCCTTCACCCCGTCCCGAGATCCCGCGCGGTCGATGTCGTCCACCGCGTCTACCCGCTCGGTCGCGCTCCACAGCGATCAGCAACAAGGGGCGGCACGGATGGCCCAAGGCCGACCGGAGGGCAGGCTGTGTGACCGCGCTACGCGGCTGGTCCGTCCTCGCGGGAGGCCCGCGCCCCTGCGAAGCAGCAATTGGCGTCTGGTTGACCAACGCAGCTGAGCTCGTCCGAGAGGTGTCCCGTTACTACTGATCGGGGCGGGCGCCTCGGACATGTGCGATCACGTCTGGTTGGCCCAGACCGGCACGGTTGATCCGGCCCCGGCCTCGGATCACTCCGTCTGCGGCCAGTCTTTTCCGCAGTGCGTCGGGAGCCAAGGGGGTCTCGAAGCCCTCGCTGAGGCCTCGCCCCGTGTCTGCGTACTCGTAGCGGACCGCGTACATCCTTCCCTCGTGATGCCATTCGCACCGAACCAGAGGTCGCGCGAGGACCGCTTCGAACCACTCTGCCGCTCTGTTCCCCAGTTCCGTAGGGCTGCCCGCGGCTGCGAAGAGGAACTCGCTCGCGGCTTGCTGGATAGCGAAGTCCTGGTTGTGGAGTTTGCCGCCACGGACGACGGACCCGTCGAAGTGGGCGCCCACCGTCAGAACTCCCTGGTTGCGCTGCGGGTCACCGATGTCCAGATAGGCGATCAGCTGGCCCTCGAACGTCTGCGCCGAGGGCAGCACGACGGTGTCGAGCGGGTCCACCAGCCAGGATCCCGCGCGTTCGGCCAGAACGTCCGCGAACGCGCGCTGAGCGACGTCCAGGTCGTCCCCTTCGTATTCGAACCAGGGGATCTCATCCATGACCGCACTCTATGGTCGGCACAAGGCTGTCCATAAGCTGCCGGTCGCCGAGTAGATGATCTCGGTATGGCTGGGTGTGATCGCGACGTCGGAGACCTCCTGGACAGCCCCGTTCACCGGGCTGAACCCGCGCGCCTTCGGGAAGCTGGCGACCGTGCCGCGGCGCGAGGGTGCGGGTCTTGTCGTAGCGGGTGGCGACGCCGCGCCACTGCTTGAGGCGGTTGAAGCACCGTTCCACGACATTGCGGTGCTTGTAGGCCTCGCGGTCGAAGGGCCGGCGGGCGGCCTCCCCTGCTGCCTCGTCGGGCCCGGTTTCGGACCTGGTCGGCCCGCTCGGGGATCGTGTGCGGGATGCCGCGGCAACGGAGCCACCTGCGGATTGCTTTCGAGCTGTAGCCCTTGTCGCCGAGGACGTGATCAGGCCGGATGCGGGGGCGCCCGGGTCCGAGACGGGCACCCGGCACGGTGGTGAACCGGGTGCGGTCGTTGGTGTTGCCGCCCGTCACGACGAAGCGAGCGGGCGGCCCCGGCCATCGCAGGCCAGGTGGATCTAGCTGGTCAGGCCGCCTCTGGACCGGCCGAGGGCCGGGCCGCGGAGCCCCCTTTTCGGGCCCTGGCGGCGTGCTGGGGGACGCGGACGATCGTGGAGCCGACCGACACCAGCCACATGGTGTCGCCCGCCGGGTCCGCCTTCGCCTGAGCGGCCCGCAGCATCCGGTCGAACGTCCCGTTCCTCGTCCACCTGCGAAAACGCGTATGCAGGGTGGCCCACGGCCCGTAACGCTCAGGCACATCCCGCCAGGCCGTCCCGGACCGGAACTTCCACACGATCCCGTGTCGGTGGTCAACGGAACGCGGCGGGGGTGATGGAGGCAGCCGGGACGAAGCTGACGATCTCGATCGCCTTGGCGGTGGGCAAGGGGAGGGCGTCGAGTTCGACGTCGCTGACGGGGACCGTTCCGGTGGAGGTCTCGTAGCCGCGGCGGATCTCGTCGAGGCCGACGGGCTCGCCGTCGGGTTCGCAGGCCTGGGGTGAGTGACCTGTGACCGGCGGGCGCCCCACCGGGCGCCCGCCGAGCCGTGCTGCCGTCGACGTCCACCTCTACCTCAGGGCGCGGCCCCCGGGCGGTCTGGTTCGGAGAAGGTCGTCTACACCCGCAGGCTTCCCCAGGGTCAGGCCAGGCGCCCGAAGAAGTGGCTTCCGGGGCGGTGCGGGTCGTCGGCGGTGTGGAACTGTTTCATCGCCTCGAGGAATTCCTGCCGCGAAATCCTGCCGTCTTTGTCGGTGTCCACTCCGTCGAACGTCTCCCAAGCCTCGGGCGCCGTGCTGTCCCAGACCGCCAGGAGTCCGGAGAACTCTTCCCTGCTGAGTACGTCGTCGCCATCAGCATCCATGAGGTCGAAAACAGCGTGCGAGATGCCCTCGACCCGGTTGAAACGGCTGGTGTCCGCGCTGAGGGCGCGACTCGCGTCGACGAACTGCGCGCAGGACAACTGCTGCTGCTCGGTGTCCGCGTGGCGCAGCAGTTCCTGCCACAGCATCGCGTAGGCGGCCTGGAGGGCTCGAGCTTTGCGACTGGAGGCCGGTACGGAGAACGCCTCCAGGTAGCGATCGACGACCCGCTGATGGTCGGACCAGTCGATGGAGCCGTCGCGGTCGGTGTCCATCGCGATGAAAAGGCGCTCCAGCTTGCGGTCGACGGAGCTGGCGGTACTCGTGTCCATGCGTCCTTGCCCTTCGGTATGTTCGGATCCGTTCCGCCGACCAGATGGGGGACGGGGCGCACGCGGCCGAGACCGGCAGCGCCGGGCGCCAGGATGGGTCCTGCCCCGCTCTGCGGGCCGCGGACATCGGACCGCTCTGGTTCGTCACCTGCTGTCGACGACTTCCAGCATGGCGGCCGTCCACGGACACGGCGCGTCCGTGCGCCCGTCCGGGGGTAGGGGGACGTGACGCCGAACCGGTGGCGGCCGCCCACGTGTCCCGGGCGGGTACGGTGCTCGCCCCGATCCAGAGCAAGCCCGGAGCCGACAATGACCACGGAAGAGCACGGGACCACCCGCGGCACCGTGTTCGGGGAAGCAGCCGAGCTGTACGACGCCGTGCGTCCCGGATACCCGGAGGATCTGGTCACGTACGTGCTCACCTACGCCGCACTGGAACAGCAGGCAGCCGTGGAGGTCGGCGCGGGCACCGGCAAGGCCACCCTGCCCTTCGCCGCCCGCGGCCTTCGCCTGCTGTGCCTGGAACCCGACCCCCGCATGGCACGCGTGTTGCGCCGCAATATCGCTCCGTATCCGAATGTCCGCGTGAAGGTCACCCGCTTCGAGCGGTGGCGGTCCGCCGGCCATTGCTACGGCCTGCTCCTCGCCGGTGCGTCCTGGCACTGGTTGCAACCTGCGCACCGCTGGGATCTCGCCCACGCGGCCCTTGCCCCCGGCGGCACGATCGCCCTGTTCTGGAACCCGCACACGGTCCGAGATCCCCGGTTGCGGGCCGCGCTCGATGCTGTCGAGGCCCGATGGGGCATCGCCCACCCCCGCGTCACCGCCGACCACGGCGGTACGTCCCTGGTGGCCACGGCACTGGCCGACTGCCACCGTGACGGCCGCTTCACCGACATCCGCACCCGTTGCTTCGCAGACGTACAGCGCTACCCGACAAACCGGTATCTGTCCTATCTGGCGTCGACCTCCGCGTACCGCCTTCTGTCACAAGACATCCGAGCCTGCGTCCTGGCTGCGGTCGCCCGCCTACTGGATGCCCACGGCGGTGAAGTCGAAGTGCTCTGCCGTGCCGATCTCCTCCTCGCCCGCTCTCTCCGGTGACCGCGGCCGAAGCGGGGGCGGCGGACGACGGCCGCCCGTGTGCCCCGATCGCCTTAGCCGGGTGGATGGCTCTGTAGTGGGGGAGATTTCTGGGTGTCAGGGGCTTCCGGTCGACTGGGCCGACGGCGAGGAGATGGCATCGATGCGCAACGGGTCGGGGGACGAATACTCCATCGTGTTCTCGGCGGCCGGGGCCTACGTCCGTGGATTCGACCACGAAGCACCGATGAGCCCATATGGCAACGATGGCGAGCCCTGGCCGGGAGTGATCGACGAGGTTCCGGAGGTCTTCAAGCCCTTCGTGGAAGAGCCGGCGTTCACCGACGAGGACGACGTCCCCGTCGTGACGGCCTGCCTGTGTCGGAAGGCGACGGATGATCGGTGGCGGCACGGCGTGATCGACTTCCCCGCCGAGTGGTCCGACCCCGACGGGGCAACGGGCCTGTTCGGGCTCCTGGTCGACCGCTCGCGGGAGGCGTTCCAGCGCTTCGCCGAGGACTACTACGAGGTTCCCGTGGACCTGGAAGCGGTGCGCGGCGTGTATGCCTTGCGACCGCTGAGCCAGAAGCTCGTGTCATCGCTGAACGCCGAGGTCACCCTCGGCGACCTGGCTGAGGACCTCGCCGAGATCGGCGGTGACTCATTGCGGAGCAACCGGACGGTGGCCGTAGGTGGTCGCCTGCGGCGTACCGACTCCACGTTCCGCCGGTCTCCCTGAGGAGACGGCTGGTGGTCTCGGACCGACCTATTGGCCCTGACCGCGCGGACCGACTAACGCGGCAACCGCGAGCGCGCTGCGACGCCCGCGCCCCGGCCCAGGTCCATCTGCTGGGCGCCGATGCACTTGGGCCGGGGAAACGATCAACCCCACCCGCCAACCGGGCTGCACCGCCCAACGCGGGCCCTCTCGCTGGCACCCGGGGTGCCGGGCGAACTGGAGCACCGCGCCGCTGAAGGCAAGAGAGAGGTGTGATTGTTTGCCCCTTTCAGTGCATTTGGGGGTGAAGTGGCGTTTCGGCGGTGAACCGGGCAGTGCGGGGGAGTGAACGGCTCCCCGGGCTCTGTTGTGGGGTCGTTCGGCGTGGCTACGTTCGGCGCCTGACCGGTAATCCACCGCTTAGATCTGTTTCAAGCCAAGAGGAGTTCTTCGTGCGTATTCGTTCCGCCTGTGTGAGTGTCGTGGTGGCGCTGGGCATGACGGTGCTGGGGGCAGGCACCGCCGACGCGACGGGGCCGTTGAGCGGCACCAAGATCCGCAACTGGCAGACCGGCCTCGTGCTCGGCATCGCCGGCAACTCGACCGCCGGCGGCGCCCAGGTCCAGTACCAGGCCGAATCCGACCACTTGGCCCAGAAGTGGGCCATCGACCCGGTCACGTCCACCACGTTCCTGCTGCGCAATCTCCACAGCGACATGTGCATCACCGCCGTAGGCGGCGGCGCTGCGGAATCCCTTCAGCAGCGCCCCTGCGACTCGCGGTGGGGCGAGCAGATCTTCAGCCTGGAGGAGTCCAGCAAGCCCAACCGGTATCAGCTGAAGAACCAGGCGCACGGCATGTGCATCAACGCCTACAACGGCGCCGCGAACGACATCTCCCGCGTGGTGGCCTGTAGCACCACCAACGCGTACCAGACCCACTCATTCGACGTCCGCTGACCCGGGAAACCGCGGACCGCAGCCCGCACAGCCGAACCTGAGGACCCAGCGCGGGCCGCCACCCCACCGACGGCGGCCCGCGCTGTGCCGGGCGGCATCCGGGCGCAGCGGTACGGTCCGGCCGACCGGGCGTCGCCGGCCGTCGGTGTCGTGGCGGCCGAGGAAGAGGAGCTGCGGGCGGGTCAGGGTGCCGGTGACCGCGACGACGATCGCCTCCGCGGTGTCCCGTCTTTTGATCTTGGTTCACCCTCGAGTCCCCTGAAGGTAGAGGCCGTTCAGGGGGCTTGACCAGGAGGATCCCCTCCATCCCGGACGACGGCACGGGCGACGCTGACCTAGGCGACAGCCCCGCCGAGGAACTCGACGGGGCGAAAGAGATGGCCGTCCAGCACAGCGCAGAGGGACGGAGGCGCGCGCCGGGTGTCCGGTCCGGGGGGCGTAGGTGTTACGGGAAGGTCGGGAACGGTGCGGGCTTCGCCTTGCCCGGGATGTAGTCGAAGTTGGGCGTGAGCGTGCCCCAGTGGCTGCCGACGCGCGGGGGCGTGGCGCCGGTGACCGAGGCGAGGAGGTCGGCGAAGTCCTGGGAGACGTAGCCGCGTACGTTCTTGACGCGGAAGCCGGTGGGGCTCGGGCGGGCGCCGACCATGGCCTCGGTGTAGACGGAGTCGGCGACCATGATCTCCTCGGAGTGCGCCTTCCCGTCGACCACGACGGCCGCGGAGTAGCCGGGCGTGGGCATGACGCGGATGTGCCCCAGTGCAGCGACCGTGCCCCGGGTCTCTTGACGACCCGGGGCACGGTGCTGTGCCCCTGCCGTGCCCGGGGCACGCGCGCCGGGCACGGGCCCGGGACGGGGCCGGGGCACGCGAGCCGCCCCTCGCAACTGTCTGCGACGTTGTCGGGTAGCGCCCGCTGTGGCGGTATTGACCGTTGTCCGGGTCGCGGCCCCTGTCCGCGCCGGCGGGGTGGGGAGGGTCAGGCCAGGTTGATGTTCTCCGCCTGGGGGCCCTTCTGGCCCTGGGTGACGTCGAACGTCACGGCCTGGCCTTCCTGGAGCTCGCGGAAGCCCGAGGAGTTGATCGCCGAGTAGTGGGCGAAGACGTCCGGGCCGCCGCCGTCCTGGGCGATGAAGCCGAAGCCCTTCTCCGCGTTGAACCACTTCACAGTTCCCGTAGCCATGTCTCATGCCTTCCAGTCGATGTACGCCTCCCGCACGATGCGGAAGGCGGAGGTGATCGCCCTGGTTCCTGCGGCACAGCACAGCAAAAAACCCACGCCGAAGGCATGGGCAAAGGGAACTTCCGAACCACGACAGCTAACCGAGACGGTACACGTCCGTACCGCCTGTCACCAGAGGAAACGCCTCATGCGTTGCGCGGCGACATGGTTGCGCCTGGCCCGCCGGTATCCGGCGGGCACGCACCGTCTCAGGCCGCGGCCGGTGGAGTGGAGGATTCGGCGGCGCGGCGATATTCGGCGTTGATGCGCTGGGCTTCTTCGAGCTGGTCCTCCAGCACGATGATGCGGCAGGCGGCCTCGATGGGCGTTCCCTGATCGACGAGTTCCCGGGCACGGGCCGCGATGCGCAGCTGGTAGCGGGAGTAGCGGCGGTGTCCGCCCTCGGAGCGCAGCGGGGTGATGAGGCGGGCTTCGCCCAGGGCGCGGAGGAAGTTCGGTGTGGTGCCGAGCATATCGGCGGCCCGGCCCATGGTGTAGGCGGGGTAGTCGTCGTCGTCGAGACGGCCGTAGGAGTCGTCTGCTGTCATTGCACCTCTCTGTGGAACGCATGGAGGGGGGGGGGGGGGGGGGGGGGGGGGGGGGGGGGTGGGAGGGGGGGCCCCCCCCCCCCCCCCCCCCCGCCCCGTCGCCGGCGTGGCGTGGGTTGCGCCGGCGGTCCAGGGGGTTCCGGGCGGTCGCGGACGGCTCAGCCGAGCAGCGTGCCGCCCGTGGCGTCGACGAAGGAGCCGGTGATCCAGCGGGCCTCGTCGGTGGCGAGGAAGGCCACCACGTCGGCGACGTCCTCGGGCTCGCCGATCCGGTTGAAGGCGGACAGCGACGCCATCTGCTCGACGGCCTCGGGGACGCCGAATACCGGATTGTCGTTGCGGGTGATCCCGGGGGCCACCGAGTTGATGGTGATGCGCCGGGGTCCGAGCGCCTTCGCGAAGTGCAGCGCGAGCTGTTCGAGCGCGCCCTTGCTCATCGCGTACGCGATCTCGTCCGGGTTGGCGAAGCGGGTCAGGCCGGAGGAGATGTTGATGATCCGGCCGCCGTCGGGCATGTTCCGCAGCGCCCGCTGGATCAGGAAGAACGGCGCCTTCGCGTTGACCGCGAAGATCCGGTCGAACTGCTCCGGGGTGACCTCGTCCGCTCCGACGCCGCCCATCACTCCGGCGTTGTTGACCAGGATGTTCAGGTCGGTGCTGCCGGTGCGCTCCAGCAGGTCGGCCTCCAGCGCGGTGAAGAGGGTGTCCACGTCGCCCTGGACGCCGAGTTCGGTGCGCACCGCGAAGGCGCGGCCGCCGTCCCTCTCGACCGAGGCCACGACCTCGCGGGCGGCCGCCTCGTCCCGGGTGTAGTGGACGGCGACGAGCGCGCCCTCCTCCGCGAGGCGCAGCGCGGCCGCGCGGCCCATGCCCCGGCTCGACCCGGTGACCAGGGCGGTCCTTCCCAGGAGCCTGTCCATGCCGTTCCTCCGGTCCCTCGGTGCCGGTACCGACCGCAACGCCCTCACCGGGCCGCGCGGAGCGGCCTGCTCCGGGGTTCCGGACGACACCGGACCGAACGACCGCTCCAGGGCGGCCGTGATGTCACCGTCCGGCGCGTCGCCCGACCAGACGACGTGACCGTCCGGCCGGACCAGCAGGGCCGTGGTTCCCACTCCGGACGCCGGGTCCGCCGCGGCGGCGGTCGCGACGCGCACCCGGTCCGTCCAGGGCCCGGCGGCGGCGCGCAGCCGCCTGCCGCGGTCCTCGTCACCGGGCGCGAGGAGCAGCAGGCCACGGCCCGGACGCAGCAGTTCGAAGGTCGTCGCCGGGCCCTCGTCGCCCACCGCGTCGGCCTGCGGTATCCGCATGCCGAGCAGCGGGGTGCCGCCCGCGTCCGCCGGGTAGCGGACGTCCAGGCCCGAGATCATCCCGGCCAGGTGGGCGCGTACGTCCTCGTGGCCGGTCAGTTCCGCGAAGACCTCGCGGACCGCGTCGACCTCGGGGCCGCCGAGCAGCAGCAGCGCCTGTGTCCTGATGTTGCTCTGGACGGCCTGCCCGACGGCGTGCCGTTCCTCGTGGTAGCTGTCGAGCAGTTCTTCCCGGCCGTGCCCGGCCACCGCGGCCCCCAGTTTCCAGCCGAGGTTGAAGGCGTCCTGGAGGCCGAGGTTGAGGGCCTGGCCGCCGATCGGCATCTGCTGGTGCGCCGCGTCTCCCGCGAGCAGGAGCCGGCCCCGGCGGTAGCTCGTGGCCTGCCGGGACGCGTCCCCGAAGGAGTTCACCCAGAGCGGGGTTCCGCCGCTGATGTCCTCGCCGGTGATGCGCTTCCAGGTGTCGGCGACCTCTTCGAAGGAGGGCTGGCCCCGCCGGGGTTCCGCGCCGAATTCGTGCACCATCACCCGGGTCACGCCGTCGGGCCGCCGGGCGGAGACGACGAGTCCTCCCTCCAGCCGCTCGAAGCGCCGGTTGGGGATGTCGATGCCCGCCACGTCCGCGCGGAGCAGTTCGCGCCCGGCGTCGTTGCCCGGGAACGCGAAGCCGCCCAGTCGGCGTACGGCACTGTTCTCGCCGTCGCAGCCGACGGCGTACGCGGCCCGGACGGTCGTGGCCGTCCCGTCCGGGCCGCGCACCTCGGCGGTGACCAGGTCCCCGGCGACGGTGAGCCCGGTCAGTTCGTGGCCGCGCCTGATCTCCGCGCCCAGGTCCGCGGCCCACTGGCCGAGCACTTCCTCCAGGCGGGTCTGCGCGACCTTCCACTGGCCCGGGTAGGGGCCGGGGAGGCCCAGGCCGAAGGGGATCCCCCCGAAGTGGCCGGCGGCGTCGTTCGGGATGTCGCCCAGTCCGTCGAGCAGCCCCCGGGTCGCGAGGATCTCCATGGTCCGGGAGTGCAGGGTGGAAGCACGTGATTCGGTGGTCGGCGCGGTGAGCTTGTCGAGGACCACCACGTCCGCCCCCGCCAGCCGCAGCTCCCCGGCGAGCAGCAGCCCGACGGGGCCCGCGCCGACCACGATCACCTGGGTTTCGGTGTAGTCCCCAGCCATGGTCAGTCCTTGTTCCGGGTGCGTTCGGCGTAGTTCTTGGCGTGGCCGAGGGTGGCGCGGCTGTTGGTGCTCAGCGCGGTGTGGACGTACTCCTTGGCGTCCTCGACCGTGGCCCCCTCACCCAGGACGGCGGTGATGTTCGCGGCGTTGATGGTGACCGTGTGCTGCGAGGAAGCCGCCACGCCCTCCTCGTTCTCCGCGAACGTCCAGTAACCCGTGTGCAG
>NZ_JBVHWK010000054.1:0-11220 GCF_055569445.1 Streptomyces sp. NPDC029122
CCAGCGCACCCGTACCCCCGGTGATCAACACCGTCCCCTCCGCACCCCACACCGCACCCCCGGCAGAAACCACCGCCGCCCGCACCAGGCGCGGGGAGAGGGCGGTGCCCGTACGCAGGGCGAGCTGGTCCTCGCCGGTGGCGACGGCCCGTTCCAGGGCGGAGCGGGAGGCGTCGGTGCCGTCGAGGTCGACGAGCTGGATCCGGTCGGGGTGTTCGGACTGCGCCGAGCGGACCAGGCCCCACAGCGGGGCGAGGGTCAGGTCCGGCGCGGGGTCGCCGGGTCCGGTGCGGACCGCGCCGGTGGTGGTGACGACCAGGCGCGGGGCGGCGAGGCGTTCGTCGGCGAGCCAGTCGCGGAGGGTGGCCAGGAGCGCGGCCGTGGTGGCGCGGGCGGCGCGGGCCGGGTCGTCCCCGGATCCGGATCCGGAGCCGGAGCCGGTGGCGTTGGCGGTGGGGTTCGGGTGGGTGAGGAGGACGTGGGTGGGGGCGGCGGTTCCGGCGTCGAGGGCGGCGGTCAGCGCGCCGAGGTCGGGGAAGTCGGCGCCGCCGAGCTCGGCCCATGTGCCGGGGGGCGCGTCGGCGGGCAGCGGAACGTCGTTCCAGGTGACGCGGTGCAGGGTGTCCGTGCGGGCGCCCTGGAGGCGGTCGGGGGTGACGGGCAGCAGGCTGAGGGCGTTCACGGTGGCGACGGGCCGGCCCTCGGGGTCGGCGAGGTCCACGGCGAGTTCGCCGTCGCCGGCCGGGGTGATGCGGACCCGCAGGGCGATCGCTCCGGTGGCGTGCAGGCACACTCCGCTCCACGCGAAGGGCAGCCGTACGCCGTCGGAGGCGGTGTCGGCCCCGAGGAGCGCGGCGTGCAGGGCGGCGTCGAGGAGGGCGGGGTGCAGGCCGAAGGCCGCCGCCTCCTCGCGCTGCGCCGCATCCAGCGCCACCTCCGCGTACACGACCCCGTCCACGCTCCAGGCCGCCCTGAGGCCCTGGAAGGCGGGCCCGTACGCATAACCGGCCTCGGCCGTCCGCGCGTAGAACCCCCCCACGTCGAGGGACCGCGCCCCGGCCGGCGGCCAGACGGACAGGTCCACCGCGAGGCCGGGCGCGGCGGTGGGGGCGACGACGCCGGAGGCGTGCCGGGTCCAGGCGGTGTCCGCGCCGGGGTCGTCGGGCCGCGCGTAGACGGCCACCGGGCGGCTGCCGTCGGCGGCGGGTTCTCCGACCACGAGCTGGAGCTGGACGGTGCCGGTCGCGGGCAGCACCAGCGGGGCTTCCAGGGTGAGCTCGCGCAGCTGTCCGCAGCCCGCCTCGTCGCCCGCGCGGACGGCGAGCTCGACGAAGGCGGTGCCCGGCAGCAGGACGGTGTCGCCTACGGCATGGTCGGCGAGCCAGGGGTGGCTGCGCAGGGAGATCCGGCCGGTCAGCAGGAAGCGGTCCCCATCGGCGGAGCGTACGGACGCGCCCAGCAGCGGGTGTCCGGCGTCGGCCAGTCCCGCGGCGGACACGTCGGCGGCGCCGGCCGCCGCCCCGGCCCAGTACCGGCGGCGCTGGAAGGCGTACGTGGGCAGGTCGACCGTACGGGGGGCGTGTCCGGCGAGCACGGCGGGCCAGTCCGGGGAGGCGCCCCGGGTCCAGGCCTCCGCGAGGGAGGTGAGGAAGCGCTGCGGGCCGCCCTCGTCGCGGCGCAGGGAGCCGAGGGCGACGGCGGGCACGCCGACGGCGTCGATGGTCTCCTGGACGCCGACGGCGAGCACCGGGTGGGCGCTGACCTCGATGAAGAAGCCGTGGCCGCGTGCGAGGAGGGCGCGGATGCCGTCCTCGAAGCGCACGGTCCGGCGCAGGTTGGCGTACCAGTATTCGGCGTCCAGTTCGGTGCCGTCGACGGGCCGTCCGGTGACCGTGGACAGGAACGGTACGCGGGTCCTGCGCGGGGTGATGCCGGCGAGGGCTCCGATGACGGCGTCGCGGATCTCCTCGACCTGGGGGCCGTGGGAGGCGTAGTCGACGTTGACGCGGCGGGCGCGGACGCCGTCGGCCTCACAGGCGGCGAGCAGTTCGTCGAGGGCCTGGGGGGTGCCGGAGACGACGGTGGAGCGGGGGCCGTTGACGGCGGCGACGGCGAGCCGGTCGCCCCAGGCGCGGATGCGTTCGGCGACGGCGTCGGCGGTGTCGGCGACGGACATCATGCCGCCCTTGCCGGCCAGCGCGAGGAGCGCCTTGGCGCGCAGGGCGGAGACCTTCGCGGCGTCCTGGAGCGACAGGGCGCCGGAGACGGCGGCGGCGGCGATCTCTCCCTGGGAGTGGCCGACGACGGCGGCGGGTTCGATGCCGCTCGCCCGCCACAGCTCGGCGAGGGAGACCATGACGGCCCACAGGACGGGCTGGACGACGTCGACGCGGTCGAAGCCGGGTGCGCCGTCCTCCTGGCGCAGGACGCCGAGGAGGGACCAGTCGGTGTACGGGGCGAGGGCCTCGGCGCACTCGTCGAGGCGGGCGGCGAACGCCGGGGAGGATCCGTACAGTTCGACGGCCATGCCCACCCACTGGGAGCCCTGCCCGGGGAAGACGAAGGCGGTCTTGCCCTCGATGTCGGCGGTGCCCTCGACGAGCCGGGCGGCGCTCTCGCCGGCGGCGAGCCGGGCGAGCGCGTCCAGCCGGGCGTCCGCGCCGGCTTCGCCGTCGGTGCCGGTGTCCGGGCCGGCCACGACGACCGCGCGGTGGGCCAGTGCGGAGCGGGTGACGGCGAGGGAGAGGGCGGTGTCGGCGGGCCGCGGGGCGTCCGCGCCGGTGCCGGTGCCGGCGGTGAAGGCGTGCAGCCGGCCGGCCTGGCCGCGCAGGGCGGCCTCGCTGTGGCCGGAGAGCGGCCAGGGCGTGGGGGCCCCGGCCGTGAAGGGGGCGGGGCCGGCCGCCGGGGCGGGGGCGTCCTGCTCGGTGGATGCGGCCTGCTCCAGGATGAGGTGGGCGTTGGTGCCGCTGATGCCGAACGCGGAGACGGCGGCCCGGCGGGGGCGTTCGAGGTCGGGCCACTCTCGGGCGTCGGTGAGGAGTTCGACGGCGCCGGCCGACCAGTCGACGTGCGGGGTGGGCTCGTCGACGTGGAGGGTCTTGGGGAGGACGCCGTTGCGGATCGCCATCGTCATCTTGATGACTCCGGCGATGCCGGCGGCCGCGGCGGTGTGTCCGATGTTGGTCTTCAGCGAGCCCAGCCACAGCGGGGCGGCCTGCGGCCGGTCCTGGCCGTAGGTGGCGATGACGGCCTGCGCTTCGATCGGGTCGCCGAGGGTGGTTCCGGTGCCGTGCGCCTCGACGACGTCGACGTCGCGCCCGCGCAGCCGGGCGTTGGTCAGGGCCTGGCGGATGACGCGCTGCTGGGAGGGGCCGTTGGGGGCGGCGAGGCCGTTGCTGGCGCCGTCCTGGTTGGTGGCGGAGCCCCGGATGACGGCGAGGACGTGGTGACCGTTGCGGCGGGCGTCGGAGAGCCGTTCGAGGACGATCACGCCGACGCCCTCGCCCCAGCCGGTGCCGTCGGCGGCGGCGGCGAAGGCCTTGCAGCGGCCGTCCTCGGAGAGGCCGCGCTGGCGGCTGAACTCGACGAACAGGCCGGGGACGGACATGACGCTCACGCCGCCGGCGAGCGCCATCGAGCACTCGCCGTTGCGGAGCGCCTGGGCGGCGAGGTGCAGGGCGACCAGTGAGGAGGAGCAGGCGGTGTCGACGGTGACGGCCGGGCCCTCGAAGCCGTAGTGGTAGGCGAGCCGTCCGGAGACGACGCTGCCGGAGGTGCCGGTGAGGGAGTAGCCCTCGGCGCCGCCCTGGGTGTTGTGCCCTCCGACGATGTAGGCGGGCGTCGCGGCGCCCACGTACACGCCGGTCCGGGTGCCCTTGAGGGTTCCGGGGTCGAGCCCGGCCCGTTCCAGCGCCTCCCAGGAGGTCTCCAGCAGGACCCGCTGCTGCGGGTCCATGGCCAGTGCCTCGCGCGGGGAGATGCCGAACAGGCCGGGGTCGAAGTCCGGCGCGTCGTGCAGGAAGCCGCCGGAGCGGGTGTACGTGGTCCCGGGGTGATCGGGGTCCGGGTGGTAGAGGGTGTCGAGGTCCCAGCCCCGGTCGGCGGGGAACCCGGATATCGCGTCCCGTCCCTCCGCGACCAGGCGCCACAGGTCCTCGGGGGAGCGGACCCCGCCCGGGTAGCGGCAGGCCATGCCCACCAGGGCGATGGGCTCGTTGCCCCGGCTCTCGGCCTCACTGAGCCGCTGCCGGGTCTCGTGGAGCTCGGCGGCCACTCGCTTGAGGGACTCGACCAGCTTGTCCTCGTTCGCCATCGCGGCGTGTCCTTCCCTGTTCTCGCGGTCGCCGGGGATCAGGAGACCCCGAGCTCGTTCTGGATGAAGTCGAGTACCTCGTCGGCCGAGGCCGACTGGAGCCGGTCCGCCACGTCCTCCCCGTCGGCGGATGCCGTCGGCGCGGAGGCGGACGCCGCCGCCTTCCAGCGCTGGAGGAGTTCCTCGATGCGGCCGGTCACCTCGTCGTGTCCGGGTGCCTCGGGGTCGGCAGCGAGCACGGCCACTTCGAAGCGGCCGAGTTCGGCGAGCAGGTCGGCGCCCGGGGCGGCGGCCTGCTGGGGCACCAGCTCGTTCAGCAGGTGCTTGGCGAGCGTGCCGGCCGTCGGGTAGTCGAAGATCAGCGTGGGGGGCAGCCGCAGTCCGGTGACGGCCCCCAGCCGGTTGCGGAACTCGACGGCGGTCAGCGAGTCGAAGCCGAGTTCCTTGAAGGTGCGGTCCGCGCCGACGGCGGCGGGCGCCCCGTGTCCGAGGACGGTGGCGACGTTGGTCCGCACCAAGTCCAGCAGCAGGTGTTCCCGTTCCGATTCCGGCTGGGCGGCGAGCCGCCGGTCCAGCGGCTCGGCGCCCTCGGCGACGGCCGGTCCGGCGATGCGGCGTGCCGGGGCGCGTACGAGGCCCTTGAGCACGTCGGGCAGGGAACCGTCGCGGGCCGTCCCGCGCAGTCCGGCCAGGTCCAGCCGGACGGGGGCGAGCAGCGGCTCGTCCTGGCACAGGGCGTCGTCGAGGAGGGTCAGGCCCTGCTCGTTGGTCATGGGCAGGAAGCCGGACCGGCCGAGGCGGGCGAGGTCGGTGGTGTCGAGTCCGGCGGTCATGCCGCTGGACTCGGCCCAGTGGCCCCAGGCGAGGGAGACGCCGGGCCGTCCGTGGGCGCGCCGGTGCTGGGCGAGCGCGTCGAGGAAGGTGTTGCCGGCCGCGTAGTTGGCCTGGCCCGGGTTGCCGAGGACGCCGGCCGCCGACGAGTAGAGGACGAAGGCGGTCAGGTCGAGGTCGCGGGTGAGTTCGTGCAGGTTGACGGCGGCGTCGACCTTGGGCCGCAGTACGCGGGCCAGCCGGTCGGCGTCGAGCGAGCCGAGGACTCCGTCGTCCACGACTCCGGCGGTGTGGACGACCCCGCGCAGCGGCCGGTGGGCGGGGATCGCGGCGAGGAGGGCGGCCAGCGCGTCGCGGTCGGCGGCGTCACAGGCCACCACCTCGGCCGTGCCGCCCAGCCCGGCTATCTCCGCCACCAGTTCGGAGGCGCCGGGGGCGTCCGGGCCGCGCCGGCCGGCGAGCAGCAGGTGCCGTACGCCGTGCGTCGTCACCAGGTGCTTGGCGACGAGCGCGCCCAGGGTGCCGGTACCGCCGGTGATCAGGACCGTGCTATCCGGGTCCCAGCCCTGCGGAACCGTCAGCACGATCTTCCCCGTGTGCCTGGCCTGGCTCATGAACCGGAACGCCTCCGGCGCCCGCCGGACGTCCCACGCACGGACGGGCAACGGCCGCAGCACGCCCGCCTCGAACAGCCGGCCCAACTCGGCGAGCATCTCGCCGATCCGCTCCGGTCCGGCCTCCATCAGGTCGAAGGCCCGGTAGCGCACGCCCGGGTAGGCGTGGGCCACGTCCTGCGGGTCCCGGATGTCGGTCTTGCCCATCTCGACGAAGCGGCCGCCGCGCGGCAGCAGCCGCAGCGAGGCGTCCACCAGTTCCCCGGCCAGGCAGTCCAGGACCACGTCCATGCCCCGGCCGCCGGTCGCGTGCGTGAACCGCTGCTCGAAGGAGGTCGAGCGGGAGGACCCGTAGTGGGCGCCCTCCAGCCTGACCTGCCGGCGCAGTACGCCCCACTTGGCCTCGCTGGCCGTGCCGAACACCTCGGCACCCAGGTGGCGGGCCAGTTGGA
Organism: Streptomyces sp. NPDC029122; assembly: GCF_055569445.1. Taxonomy (NCBI): domain Bacteria; kingdom Bacillati; phylum Actinomycetota; class Actinomycetes; order Kitasatosporales; family Streptomycetaceae; genus Streptomyces; species Streptomyces sp. NPDC029122. The sequence continues at coordinate 6,210 of NZ_JBVHWK010000054.1, forward strand.
CGGCTGCCATGCCCACGCCGCCGGCCGCCGAGTGCACGAGAACGCGTTCCCCGGCCTCCAGCCCGGCCAGGTCGACGAGCGCGTAGTAGGCGGTCAGGAACACCGCGGGCACGGAGGCGGCCTGCTCGAAGGACCAGCCCTCGGGCATCCGCGCCAGCATCCGCGCGTCGGCGACGGCCACCTCCCCGAACGCGTGCGGGACCATGCCCATCACCCGGTCGCCGGGGGCGAGGCCGGTGACGCCCGGGCCCGTCTCGGTGACGACGCCGGAGGCCTCGCTGCCCAGGACGATCTTGTCCGGGTACATGCCGAGCGCCATCAGGACGTCACGGAAGTTCAGACCGGCCGCGCGGACCGCGATCCGCACCTGCCCGGGGGCGAGCGGCTCGGCCGCCTCCGGGAACGGGGTGAGGGCCAGGCTCTCCAGAGTGCCGCCGCCGGTGGTGTCGAGCCGCCAGTGCGGGGCGTCCCGCGGCGGGGCGAGCAGCGCCCCCGCGTCGGTGCGGGCCAGCCGCGGGACGAGGAACTCCCCGTCGCGGACGGCGATCTGGCTCTCGCCGGTGGCGACGGCCGGGATCACCGGGGCGTCCTCGACGGCGGTGTCCGTGTCGACGAGGACGAGCCGGCCGGGGTTCTCGGCCTGCGCGGAGCGCACCAGGCCCCAGAGCCCGGCGTGCGTCAGGTCGGTGACGTCCTCACCCGGGCGGGCCGCGACCGCGCCGCGCGTCGCCACGACCAGACGGGACGAGGCGAACGCGGGCTCGGCGAGCCAGTACTGGAGCGTGCTCAGCATGGCCGCGGTGGCCTCCCGGACGCCGTCGGCCCGTACGGCGGTCCGCGTCCGGGCGACCGGCAGCAGCACCGCGTCGGGGGCGGGGGCGCCGCCCACGACGGCGGCGGCCAGCGTCTGGAGGTCGGGGTGGGCCGGCAGGCCCGCCCCGTCCGGGTCGTCGGCCGGGGAGCCGAGCACCGCCCAGTTCAGCTGCGGTGCGTCGGCGGCGGTGGCCGTCGTCCAGTCGACCCGGTACAGGGTGTCCTGATCGGCCGACCTCGCCCGGTGCAGCTGGTCGTGGGAGACCGGCAGCAGGGTGAGGGAGTCGATGGTCGCGACCGGCAGCCCGGCCGGGTCCACGACGGTGACCGCCACCGCGTCGGCGCCGTCCGGCACCAGACGGACCCGTACGGCCGAGGCCCCCTCGGCGTGCACGGTCACCCCGCTCCAGGCGAAGGGCAGCCGCAGACCGCTGACGGCACCGGACGCGACGTCGAGCAGCATGCCGTGCAGGGAGGCGTCGAGCAGGGCCGGGTGCACGCCGAACGCGGCGGCCTCCTCCTGCCGGGCCGGGTCGAGGACGACCTCGGCGTAGACCTCCTCGCCGGACCGCCAGGCGGCCTTGAGGCCCTGGAAAGCGGGCCCGTAGGCGTAACCGGCCTCCGCGAGGCCCTCGTAGAACCCGCGCAGGTCGACCGGCCGGGCCCCGGCGGGCGGCCACACCGCGAACTCCGCGCCGCTCGGCGCGGGTCCTGCGGCGGTGAGGGTGCCGGTGGCGTGCCGGGTCCACGGCAGGGCCGCCTCGGCACCCTCCGGCCGCGAGTGGATCACGACGCTGCGGGAGTCCGACCCGCCGTCCGGAGCGCCCACGGCGATCTGGAGGCGGGCCGCGCCGCGCTCCGGGAGCGCGAGCGGGGCTTCCAGGGTCAGCTCTTCCAGGCGGCCGCAGCCCACTTCGTCGCCCGCGCGGAGCGCGAGTTCCACGAACGCGGTGCCGGGCAGCAGGACCGTGCCGGCCACCGTGTGGTCGACGGCCCACGGAAGGGTGTCGGCGGACAGCCGGCCGGTGAGGACCAGCCCGTCCCCGTCGGCCAGGTCGACCGAGGCGCCGAGCAGGGGGTGGGCGGCGGAGGTCAGGCCGAGTCCGGCCGCGGAGCCGTTCGAGTTCCGGGAGGGGGCGAGCCAGAACCGCTCGTGTTCGAAGGCGTACGTCGGGAGGTCCACCCGGCGGGCCGGGCGGCCGGCGAGGAGCGGGGTCCAGTCGACGGGGAGGCCGCGGGTCCAGGCTTCGGCGAGGGCGCCGAGGAAGGCCTCGGGCTCGGGCCGGTCCTTGCGCAGGACGGGCGCCAGCAGCCCGGAGAAGGTGTCGGGAAGCGACTCCCCCGCCATGGCGGCGAGGACGCCCTGCGGGCCGAGCTCGAGGAAGTGCCCCACGCCCTGCGCGGCCAGGTGGGCGACACCGTCACCGAAACGGACAGCTGCCCGGACGTGCTCCACCCAGTAGTCGGCCGTGAACTCCTCGACCTGCCCGCCGGTCACGTTGGAGACGACCGGAATGGCGGGCGCGGCGTAGGTCAGGGACTCCGCGACCTCCCGGAACGCCTCCAGCATCGGCTCCATCAGCGGCGAGTGGAACGCGTGCGAGACCGTCAGCCGCTTGGTCTTGCGACCCCGCGCGGCCAGTTGCGCGGCCACCGCCAGGACCGCGTCCTCCGCACCCGAAACCACCACCGAAGACGGGCCGTTGACCGCCGCGATGTCGACATCCGCCGACAGCAGCGGCCGCACCTCGTCCTCACCGGCCAGGACGGACACCATCGCCCCGCCCTCCGGCAGCGCACCCATCAGCGCACCGCGGGCACGGACCAGTGCCGACGCGTCGGCCAGCGAGAGGACCCCCGCCACGTGCGCGGCCGCGATCTCACCGATCGAGTGACCCGCCACGAAGTCCGGACGCACACCGAAGGACTCCACCAGCCGGTACAACGCCACCTCGAGAGCGAACAGGGCCGGCTGCGTGAACTCGGTGCGGTGGACCCCGTCCCCGCCCCCGAAGACGATCTCCCTCAGCGGGAAGCCGAAGTGCCCGCACACCTCGTCAAAAGCCGCCGCGAACACCGGCTGGGCCGCGTACAACTCACGCCCCATCCCCGCACGCTGCGCACCCTGCCCCGAGAACAGGAAGGCGAGCCGCTCGCCGGTGCCCGTGAGGCCCTGCGTCACGCCGGGTGCGCCCGTGCCCTCGGCGAGGGCGCGGAGTCCGGCCGCGAAGCCGTCCCGGTCCTCGGCGAGCACCACCGCGCGGTGCTCCAGCGGCGACCGGGTGGTCAGCAGCGCGGTGGCGACGTCCGCGGTCTGGACGGAACCGTCCAGGTCCAGCAGCCGTGCGGCCTGGCCGCGCAGTGCTCCGGCGCTGCGCGCCGAGACCACCCAGGGCAGCAGCCGGGCGGGCTCCTGCTCCGTGGCGGGCGCGGGCTCCTGCGGCCCCTCCTCGATGATCACGTGGGCGTTGGTGCCGCTGATGCCGAACGAGGAGACGCCGGCCCGGCGCGGACGGCCGGTCTCCGGCCATTGCACGGCCTCGGTGAGCAGTTCCACGGCGCCCGCGGACCAGAGCACCTCGGGGGTGGGCTCGCCGACGTGCAGGGTCTTCGGGAGGACCCCCTCGCGCAGGGCCATGACCATCTTGATGACGCCCGCGACGCCCGCGGCGGCCTGGGCGTGTCCGATGTTCGACTTCAGCGAGCCGAGCCACAGCGGCCGGTCCTCGGGCCGGTCCTGGCCGTAGGTGGCCAGGAGGGCCTGCGCCTCGATGGGGTCGCCGAGGGTGGTGCCCGTGCCGTGCGCCTCGACGGCGTCCACGTCCTGCGGGGCGAGGCGGGCGTTGGCGAGGGCCTGGCGGATGACGCGCTGCTGGGCGGGGCCGTTGGGGGCGGTCAGGCCGTTGGAGGCACCGTCCTGGTTGGTCGCCGTACCGCGCACCACGGCGAGGACGCGGTGGCCGTTGCGGCGGGCGTCGGAGAGCTTCTCCAGGAGGAGCACGCCCACGCCCTCGGCCCAGCCGGTGCCGTCGGCGTCGGCGGAGAAGGACTTGCAGCGGCCGTCGGCGGCCATGCCGCGCTGGCGGCTGAACTCGACGAACACGCCGGGGGTGGCCATGACGGCGACGCCGCCGGCCAGCGCCATCGTGCACTCGCCCTGGCGCAGGGACTGCGCGGCCAGGTGGAGGGCGACCAGCGAGGAGGAGCAGGCGGTGTCGACGGTGACGGCCGGGCCCTCCAGCCCGAAGGTGTAGGCGACGCGGCCGGAGACCACGCTGCCCTGGGTGCCGGTCAGGCCGTATCCCTCGACGCGCTGCGGGTTCTCCTCGACGCGGAAGGCGTAGTCGTGGTGCATCGCTCCGGCGAAGACGCCGGTGCGGCTGCCGCGCACGCTGTCGAGGTCGAGCCCGGCCCGCTCGAAGACCTCCCAGGAGGCTTCGAGGAGGAGCCGCTGCTGCGGGTCCATGGCGAGGGCCTCGCGCGGCGAGATCCCGAAGAGGACGGGGTCGAAGTCGCCCGCTCCGTAGAGGAATCCGCCCTCGCGGGCGTAGGTGGTGCCCAGCCGGTCGGGGTCGGAGTCGAAGAGGGTGGCGAGGTCCCAGCCGCGGTCGGTGGGGAAGCTGGCGACGGCGTCGCCGCCTTCGGTGACGAGCCGCCACAGGTCCTCGGGCGAGGAGACCCCGCCGGGGTAGCGGCAGGCCATCCCGACGATCGCGATCGGCTCGTCGGGGGCGGCGGCGGCCGGGGCGGCCGCGGCCGGCTCGTCGGTGCCGGCGGCCGGTGCTCCGTCGTGTGCGCCGAGCAGCTCGGTGAGCAGGAAGCGGGCGGCCGCGTTGATCGTGGGGTGGTCGAAGACGATGGTGGCGGGCAGCCGCAGGCCGGTGGCGGCGCCGAGCTGGTTGCGCAGTTCGACGGCGGTGAGGGAGTCGAAGCCGAGCTCCTTGAACGCCTTGTCGGGGCGGATCGCCGACGGGTCGGCGTGGCCGAGCACCGCCGCGACCCGGCCGCGCACGAGGTCGAGGAGTTCGCGTTCCCGCTCGGCACCGTCGAGGGCGGCGAGGCGGCGGACCAGCGAGGAGACCTCGGCCTCCGGGGCGGCCGCCTCGACGGCGCGCCGGGCGGGGGTGCGGACCAGGGAGCGCAGCAGTGGGGGCAGCAGCCCGGCGGCGGCGCGCGTGCGCAGGGTCGCCGCGTCCAG
>NZ_JBVHWK010000055.1:0-10988 GCF_055569445.1 Streptomyces sp. NPDC029122
TCTCCCCCCCCTCTTTGTTGTGTGGTCCGGCCCTCCCCCCCCCCCCCCCCCCCCCCCCCCCCCCCCCCCCCCCCCCCCCCCGTCGTTACTGGAAGCGTTCCGCAATCAGCGCCGGGTCACACCCCGGCGCCGACCTCCGCGGCGCTGTCGCCGCCCTCGGCCGCCAGCCGCTTGTTGCGGCGCACGGAGGACCAGAAGGACCAGGCGATGAGCAGGACGCCGACGAGGCCGGTGATGACCTCGTGGATCTCGTACTGGATGGTGACGAGCAGGATCACGGCGAGGGCGCCGATCGCGTAGTGCGCGCCGTGCTCCAGGTAGACGTAGTCGTCGAGGGTGCCCTGGCGGACCAGGTAGACCGTGAGCGACCGGACGTACATGGCACCGATGCCGAGGCCGAGGGCCATGATCACGATGTCGTTGGTGATGGCGAAGGCGCCGATGACGCCGTCGAAGGAGAAGGAGGCGTCGAGGACCTCGAGGTAGAGGAACATGAAGAACGCGGCCTTGCCGGCCATGGCGACGGCCGAGACGGGCTTGCCGCTCTTCTTGGCCGCTTCCTCCGCCTCGTGCTCGGCCTCCTCCTCTTCCTCGAGCTTGTTCTCGAAGTAGCCGGAGAGACCGCCGACGACCATGTACGTGACCAGGCCGAGGATCCCGGAGATCAGGACGGTCTGCGCCTTGTCCACATGAGTGCCGCCGTGCTGGTGGGCGTTGGCGGCGAAGGTCATCGAGGTGATGGCCAGGACGATCAGCGCGATGCACGCGGACAGCATGTCGATCTTGCCGAGCTTGGCGAGCGGGCGCTCGATCCAGGCGAGCCACTTGATGTCACGGTCCTCGAAGATGAAGTCGAGGAAGATCATCAGCAGGAACATGCCGCCGAAGGCGGCGATGGACGGGTGGGCGTCCGTGACCAGCTGCTTGTACATGTCCTTGTCGGTCATCGCCAGATCGACGGCCTCGATGGGGCCGATCTTGGCGCTGATCGCCACGATGACCACGGGAAAGACCAGGCGCATGCCGAACACGGCGATGAGGACACCGATGGTGAGGAAGATCTTCTGCCAGAAGGCATTCATCTTCTTCAGGATTCCGGCGTTGACCACCGCGTTGTCGAAAGACAGCGAGATCTCGAGGATCGACAGGATCGCCACGATCCCAAAAGCGGTCCACCCCCCGTAGAACACCGCTGCGACCAGACCGAGCGCAGTGACTGCGAACGACCAGCCGAAGGTTTTGAGAACCACTGGCACCCCATCGTGTTGTACGGCTTTACGAAACGTTGACCCCGAAGTCTAGAGCGATGCCCCGCAGCCCCGACGCGTACCCCTGCCCTACCGCGCGGAACTTCCATTCTCCGCCGTAACGGTAGACCTCGCCGAAGATCATCGCCGTCTCGCTGGAGGCGTCCTCGGTCAGGTCGTAGCGGGCCAGTTCCTGGTCGTCGGCCATGTTCACCACGCGGATGAAGGCGTTGCTCACCTGACCGAAGCTCTGGCGGCGGGCATCCGCCTCGTGGATCGAGACCGGGAAGACGATCTTGTCGACCTGGGCGGGCACCTTCGTGAGGTCGATGATGATCGACTCGTCGTCGCCGTCACCCTCGCCGGTGAGGTTGTCCCCGGTGTGTTCGACGGAGCCCTCGGGGCTCTTGAGGTTGTTGTAGAAGACGAAGTACGCGTCCCCCAGCACCCGGCCGCTGTTGCACAGCAGTGCGCTGGCGTCGAGGTCGAAGTCCGCCCCCGTGGTCGAGCGCGCGTCCCATCCGAGACCGATCAGAACCCGGGTGAGGTTCGGTGCGGCCTTGGACAGGGAGACGTTGCCCCCCTTGGCGAGTGTGACGCCCATGATGTGGTCCTCCCCGTGCGACGTGGTGGTGGCCGAGCCACCCGCTCATGGTGGCAAAGCCGGTCCGGCGCCGTACACAGAGGTGCACGGCGCCGGACGGACGAACTTGCTCTCGATTTCGGCTCAGACGTTGACGCCGAAGTCCTGCGCGATGCCGCGCAGGCCCGAGGCGTAGCCCTGGCCGATGGCGCGGAACTTCCACTCGGCGCCGTTGCGGTACAGCTCGCCGAAGACCATGGCGGTCTCGGTCGAGGCGTCCTCGGAGAGGTCGTAGCGGGCGAGCTCGGTGTTGTCGGCCTGGTTCACCACGCGGATGTAGGCGTTGCGGACCTGGCCGAAGCTCTGCTGGCGGCTCTCGGCCTCGTAGATCGAGACGGGGAAGACGATCTTGGCGACATCGGCCGGGACGCCGGCGAGGTTGACCTTGATGGCCTCGTCGTCGCCCTCGCCCTCACCGGTGGTGTTGTCACCGGTGTGCTCGACGGACCCGTCCGGGCTCTTCAGGTTGTTGAAGAACACGAAGTTCGAGTCGTTGGCGACCTTGCCCTGGTCGTTGGTCAGGATCGCGCTGGCGTCGAGGTCGAAGTCGACACCGGTGGTGGTGCGAGCGTCCCAGCCCAGACCGACGATGACCGCCGTCAGGTTAGGCGCGGCCTTGGTCAGCGAGACGTTGCCGCCCTTGCTGAGGCTGACTCCCACGGGTCCTCCATTGGTATGTGTGTGGGGCGGGGCCCCGTCGTGCGTTCTACCGGATCAACGTTCCGATCCTAGTGACGGGTTCCCGCCCGCAGGCGGTTTTCGTACGGAACCGGCCGCCGGGCCGGTTCCGGCGCGGGAGCCGTCAGAGGCTGTCGAGGGCCTTGATGTACTCGTTCAGGTCACGCGCGTCGGGCAGCCCGTTGACGACGGTCCAGCGCACGATGCCGTCCTTGTCGATGACGAAGGTGCCGCGGACCGCGCACCCCTTGTCCTCGTCGAAGACGCCGTAGGCGCGGGAGGTCTCGCCGTGCGGCCAGAAGTCGGACAGCAGCGGGTAGTCCAGGCCCTCCTGCTCCGCGAAGACGCGCAGGGTGGGGACCGAGTCGTTGGAGACGGCGAGCAGCTGCACGTCGTCGTTCTGGAAACGGGGCAGCTGGTCGCGCAGCTCGCACAGCTCGCCCGTGCAGACGCCGGTGAAGGCGAAGGGGTAGAAGAGCAGCACCACGGCCTTCTCGCCGCGGAAGTCGGAGAGCCGCACGGTGGCGCCGTGGTTGTCCTTGAGCTCGAAGTCCGGGGCCTTGTGTCCGACCTCGATCGCCATCTCTCGCATCCCTTCGTATTCCTGCGTGCCCGCACGGGGCCGTTCGGGTGAGGCCCAGCCTACGGCCCGTCGCCGCGGACCACGCCGGACCGGCGCGCCGGAGGCGCCGCGCACGACGCGCCGGAACGCGCACACCCCGCCGGCCGGGGTGGTCCCGGTCGGCGGGGTGTGCTCTTCCGCTTGGCTGCGGGGCGCAGATCAGCGCTTGGCCTTGGCGGCCTTCGGCGTCACCAGCTTGGTGGAGGTCCACTCCTTGCCGACGGGCCCGCCCTTGGCAAGCGAGAGGCCTGCCGTCTCGGCGGCCTCGCTGATGTCGCTGGCCTCGACGTAGCCGTCACGGCCCGTCTTGGGGGTCAGCAGCAGGATCAGTGCGCCGTCCTCGACCAGCTCGGTCGCGTCGACCAGGGCATCCGTCAGATCGCCGTCCTCGTCGCGGAACCACAACAGCACCGCGTCGGCGACGTCGTCGTAGTCCTCGTCGGCGAGCTCGCTGACGAGGCTCTCGACGGCGTCACGGAATTCCTGATCGACGTCCTCGTCGTAGCCGATCTCCTGGACCACCTGTTCGGACTGGAAACCCAGCCGGGTGGCCAGGCTCTCCGCGTGGTCCGCGGTCGCGCTCACGGGGTGCCTCCTGCTCATGTTCGGTGAATGTCTTTCGGCGGCGCGCGTACGCGCAGCATTGGGCGTAGTCCACACGGGCGCGGCGGATCGCGCAAGTACCCGGCCGCCGAGACCGTCGAAACGGTGACGATTGCGGCCGTCTCGCCGCAACTTTCAGGCTTCCCCGGTGGACCACCGGTGATTCATCCCACACCATTCCAGCTCATTCGGCACCGCATGTGGACTTTCCTCTCTGTTTGAGGGACGAACGTCCTTGCGAAGCCGATGATCGGCCTGGGCGTATGGTTGCGATTTGGCCCGGCTCCGGCCTGGGCCCGCCGGGCCGCTCCTTCGCCGCTCCAGGTGTTACCCAGTGGTAGAGGTGAAGATTTCGGCCGGGCGTAAGACCATGGGAGGCGGCGACCCAAGGCACGACTCCCCCGACAGCGAAGGAACAGCGTGGCTTCCGCATCCGATCGCAACCCGATCATCATTGGCGGCCTTCCGAGCCAGGTCCCGGACTTCGATCCGGAGGAGACGCAGGAGTGGCTCGACTCCCTGGACGCCGCCGTCGACGAGCGGGGCCGCGAGCGCGCCCGCTACCTGATGCTGCGGCTGATCGAGCGGGCCCGTGAGAAGCGCGTGGCCGTGCCGGAGATGCGCAGCACGGACTACGTCAACACCATCGCCACCAAGGACGAGCCGTTCTTCCCCGGCAACGAGGAGATCGAGCGCAAGGTCCTCAACGCCACCCGCTGGAACGCCGCGGTCATGGTCTCGCGCGCCCAGCGCCCCGGGATCGGCGTCGGCGGCCACATCGCCACCTTCGCCTCCTCAGCCTCCCTCTACGACGTGGGCTTCAACCACTTCTTCCGGGGCAAGGACGAGGGCGACGGCGGCGACCAGATCTTCTTCCAGGGCCACGCCTCCCCGGGCATCTACGCCCGCGCCTACCTCCTGGACCGGCTCTCCGAGCAGCAGCTCGACGCGTTCCGGCAGGAGAAGTCGAAGGCTCCGTACGGCCTGTCCAGCTACCCGCACCCGCGGCTGATGCCGGACTTCTGGGAGTTCCCGACCGTCTCGATGGGCCTCGGCCCGCTCGGGGCGATCTACCAGGCCCGGATGAACCGGTACATGGAGGCGCGCGGGATCGCGGACACCTCCAAGTCCCACGTTTGGGCGTACCTCGGCGACGGCGAGATGGACGAGCCGGAGTCGCTGGGCCAGTTGTCGATCGCGGCCCGTGAGGGTCTCGACAACCTGACCTTCGTCGTCAACTGCAACCTCCAGCGCCTCGACGGCCCGGTGCGCGGCAACGGGAAGATCATCCAGGAGCTGGAGTCGATCTTCCGCGGTGCCGGCTGGAACGTCATCAAGCTGATCTGGGACCGCTCCTGGGACCCGCTGCTGGCGCAGGACCGCGACGGCATCCTGGTCAACAAGATGAACTCCACTCCCGACGGGCAGTTCCAGACGTACGCCACCGAGTCGGGCGCGTACATCCGCGAGCACTTCTTCGGCGGGGACCAGCGGCTGCGCGCGATGGTCGAGAACATGACCGACCAGCAGATCCAGCACCTGGGCCGCGGCGGCCACGACCACAAGAAGGTGTACGCCGCGTACGCGGCGGCCAAGGCCCACAAGGGGCAGCCGACGGTGATCCTGGCGCAGACGGTCAAGGGCTGGACGCTCGGCCCGAACTTCGAGGGCCGCAACGCCACGCACCAGATGAAGAAGCTGACGGTCGACGACCTCAAGCGCTTCCGCGACCGCCTGCACATCCCGATCACGGACGCCCAGCTGGAGAGCGGCGCCCCGCCGTACTACCACCCGGGCCGCAATTCGCCCGAGATCCAGTACATGCACGACCAGCGCAGCGCGCTGGGCGGCTACGTGCCGACCCGGGTGGTGCGCGCCAAGCCGCTGCAGCTGCCGGACGAGAAGACGTACGCGGCGGCCAAGAAGGGCTCGGGGCAGCAGTCGATCGCCACCACGATGGCCTTCGTCCGCATCCTGAAGGACCTGATGCGGGACAAGGAGATCGGCAAGCGCTTCGTGCTGATCGCGCCCGACGAGTACCGCACCTTCGGCATGGACGCCTTCTTCCCGAGCGCCAAGATCTACAACCCGCTGGGCCAGCAGTACGAGGCGGTCGACCGCGACCTGCTCCTCGCGTACAAGGAGTCCCCGACCGGCCAGATGCTGCACGACGGCATCTCGGAGGCGGGCTGCACGGCCTCGCTGATCGCGGCGGGCTCCGCGTACGCGACGCACGGCGAGCCGCTGATCCCGGTCTACGTCTTCTACTCGATGTTCGGTTTCCAGCGCACCGGTGACCAGTTCTGGCAGATGGCCGACCAGTTGGCGCGCGGTTTCGTCCTCGGCGCGACCGCCGGCCGGACCACCCTGACGGGTGAGGGCCTCCAGCACGCCGACGGCCACTCCCTGCTGCTGGCGTCGACGAACCCGGGCTGCGTCGCGTACGACCCGGCCTACGGGTACGAGATCGCGCACATCGTCAAGGACGGTCTGCGGCGGATGTACGGGCCCGACGCCGAGGACGTCTTCTACTACCTGACGGTCTACAACGAGCCGATCCAGCACCCGGCCGAGCCGGCGGACGTCGACGTGGACGGCATCCTCAAGGGCCTCCACCGGGTGTCGCAGGGCACCTCGGGCGCCGTCGGCGCGCAGATCATGGCCTCGGGCGTGGCGGTGCCGTGGGCGCTGGAGGCCCAGCGGATCCTGGCGGCCGAGTGGAACGTACGGGCGGACGTCTGGTCGGCGACCTCCTGGAACGAGCTGCGCCGCGACGCCGTCGAGGTGGAGGAGCACAACCTGCTCCACCCGGAGGAGGAGCAGCGCGTCCCGTACGTGACGCGGAAGCTGTCGGGCGCGGAGGGGCCGTTCGTGGCGGTCTCGGACTGGATGCGCGCGGTGCCGGACCAGATCGCGCGCTGGGTGCCGGGGACGTACACCTCGCTGGGCGCGGACGGCTTCGGCTTCGCCGACACGCGCGGCGCGGCGCGGCGCTTCTTCCACATCGACGCCCAGTCGGTGGTGCTGGCGACGCTCACCGAGCTGGCCCGTGAGGGCAAGGTCGACCGCTCGGTGCTGAAGCAGGCCGTCGACCGGTACCAGCTGCTGGACGTGGCGGCCGCGGACCCGGGCGCCGCCGGCGGCGACGCCTGACGCCGATGTCTGCGGCGGGCCGCCGAACCGGGGCCCGCCGGGTGAGCCCCGTCCGGATGCCGGGCGGGGCTCACCCGTACCGGCGTCCGGACCGGGCCGCTCCCCGCCCCGGATCCGGCGGGCACCCGCGCCGGGCCGTTCCCTACGATGCTGCGATGAAGGAAACCTCCCGCCAGCTGCTGTGGGAGCGGCGGAGCCAGACCCCGCTGCTCGTCCTCGCCGTGGCCTTCGCCGTGGCCTACGCCGTGCCGATCGTCGCCCCCGACGCGGAGCCGTCCGTGCACCGGGCGTGCGCGTACGCGGAGTGGGTGGTCTGGGGCGCCTTCGCCGTCGACTACCTCGTGCGGCTGGGCCTCACGCGGGACCGGCGGCACTTCGTGCGTACGCACTGGCTGGACCTGGCCGCGGTGGTGCTGCCGCTGGTGCAGCCGCTGCGGCTGCTGCGGCTGGTGGCCACCTTGATGCTGGTGGGGCGGCGGGCGCGGATGGCCCCGCAGATCCGGCTGACCACGTACGTGGCCGGTTCCGTGGTGGGGCTGCTGATGTTCGGCTCGCTCGCGGTGCTGAGCGTGGAGCGGGACGCCCCCGACGGGAACATCAGGAACCTGGGCGACGCGGTGTGGTGGTCGTTCACCACGATGACCACGGTCGGCTACGGGGACCACTCCCCCACCACGGGTCTGGGCCGGGTGCTGGCGGTCGGGCTGATGCTGTCGGGGATCGCCCTGCTCGGTGTGGTGACCGCCAACATCGCCGCCTGGTTCATCGCCCGCTTCGAACGCGACGACCAGGTGGAGCGGCTCCAGCTGGCCGCGGTCCGGGAGCTCCAGGCGGAGGTACGCGCACTGCGCGCCGAGGTCGCGCTGCTGGGCGGCGACGGCCGGGGCGCGGTCCCCGCCCTGGCCGCCGTCGGGTCCGTCCGCGAGGAGCCGGCGGACGCTACCGTTCCCAGATCTTGAACGCCTTGATCTGGAAGGCGGACTGGGGCAGCCAGGTCCCGTCGCCCGGGTAGGTCTGGAACTCCCCGGTCTCGGCGCACTCGGCCGACTGGTAGGTGGTCACCGGGCGCCCGGTCCGGTTGATCAGGGACTGGTAGGCGGGCCCGGCGGGCAGGGCGGTGCAGCTGTTGATGTCGAGGGTGCTCAGGTCGTGGACCTGCTTGGTGCCCTTGAAGTCCGGTTTCGCCCACAGGCACAGCTGCCCGGTGGCGCAGGGCGGCCCGGCGGCGCGGGCGCCGGTGGCGGTGCCCGGGACGAGGGTGGCGGCGGCCAGCAGGACGGCGGCGAGGGTGGTGGATCGAGCGGTGCTCCACGTACGCATGACGGGGTCAACTCCTCCTTGACGGACGGGCCCCGGACCGTTTCCGGTGCTCCGTCGACACCACGCTGACCTGCGGAGACGGTGGTGCGGAAGGGGCTGCGGGCGGGTCCACCCTGATAGGCGACAGCCCCGCCGGAACCGTCCGGCGGGGCTGTGGCGGGCGCGGGGTTGACCTGCCCGTAACGCGGTCGCGGGCTGCTCAGATGTGGGCCGCGCCGCCCGCCCCGGCCTCGGCGTTCTGCCCGCGCTTGGTGAAGCAGGCCACGAGCGCGGCGAGGACGGCGACGATCCCGGCGCAGGTGAAGGCCGTGCTCATACCGGATACGAAGGTGTCGTGCGCGACGCCGGCGATGGTCCGCGCCACCGCCTCGGGGGTGCCGGGCGGGACCGGGGCGATGCCGACCTGGACCCCCTTCCCGGCCTGGTCGAGCTGTTCAGGGGTGAGCGGCGGCAGCCCGGCGCGCTGCCAGTTGTCCCCGAAAGTGTCACTGACCTTGGCCGCCATGACCGCTCCGAGGACGGCGGTGCCGAGGCTTCCGCCGACCTGCATGGCGGCCTGCTGGAGGCCGCCCGCGACACCGGACAGCTCGAGCGGCGCGTTGCCGACGATGACCTCGGTGGCGCCGACCATGACGGGCGCGAGGCCGAGGCCGAGGAGGGCGAACCAGAGCGACATGGTGAGCGTGCCGGTGTCCGGGGTGAGCCGGGCCATCCCGAAGCAGGCGGCGGCGGTGGCGGCCATGCCGGCGACGAGCGGGATCCGCGGGCCGGCCTTGGTGATGGCGGCGCCGGCCAGCGGCGAGCCGACGATCATCATGCCGGTGAGGGGCAGCAGGTGCAGGCCGCTGTCGACCGGGCTCATGCCGTGCACGTTCTGCAGGTAGAAGGTGACGAAGAACAGGCCGCCCATGAACGCGAAGGCCATCAGCACCATCAGGACGGTGCCGGCGGACAGCGGCAGCGAGCGGAACATGCCGAGCGGGATCAGCGGCTCGGAGACCTTGGCCTCCCAGACGGCGAAGAGCACGAAGCACAGGACGGAAGCGCCGAGGAAGAGCAGGGTCCTGGTGTCGCCCCAGCCCCGTTCGGGGGCCTTGATGAGCGCCCAGATCAGGGAGAACATCGCGGCCGACAGGAGCACGATGCCCGGCAGGTCGAAGGAGCGCGGGGCGTTCTCGGCGCGGTGGTCGAGCAGGATGAACAGGCCGAGGACCAGCGCGACGACACCGACCGGCACGTTGATGAAGAAGACGGACTGCCAGCTGACGTGCTCGACGAGCAGGCCGCCGACGATGGGGCCGGCGGCGGTCGAGGCGCCGATGACCATGCCCCAGATGCCAATGGCCATGTTGAGCTTCTCGGCGGGGAAGGTGGCGCGCAGCAGGCCGAGGGCGGCGGGCATCAGCAGGGCGCCGAAGAGGCCCTGCGCGACGCGGAAGCCGATGACGAGCCCGACGCCGGTGGACAGGCCGATGGCCGCCGAGGAGAGGGCGAAGCCGGCGATGCCGATGAGGAAGGTCTGGCGGTGTCCGAAGCGGTCGCCGAGCTTGCCGGCGGTGATCAGGGAGACCGCGAGGGCCAGCAGGTAACCGTTGGTGATCCACTGGACCTGGGCCAGGCTGGCGCCGAGGTCCTGCTGGATGGCGGGATTGGCGACGGCGACGATCGTGCCGTCGAGGGTGACCATCATGACCCCGACCGCAACGGCGAAGAGGGTCAGCCACGGGTGACCGCGCAGTCCGGCACGTGCCGGAGCCGGGTCTGGTTCCTTGGCGAGCGTGATCTGACTAGTCATGCGAGCAGGCTAATGACAGCGACTGACACTTCACAGACGGCTTAACGCGACAGCAGCTGTCAGGTCGGTCACAGGTACCCTGACCGCTTACTCAGCGTCAGATCAGCACGGCTCACCCATGAATCACGTCCACCCGTGAAGCCACGGCCGACCCGTGAACCACGCCCCACCCGTGAACAGAGAGGACCCCGCGGCGATGACCGACGAGCGGCCCGCCCCGGCGGCCGGACTGCGCGAGCGCAAGAAGCGGCGCACCCGGGACGCGCTGCTGCGCGCCGCCCTGCTCCTGTTCATCTCCCAGGGCTACGAGCGGACCACCGTCGACGAGATCACCGACGCCGTCGAGGTCTCCCAGCGCACCTTCTTCCGCTACTTCGCCAACAAGGAGGAGGTCGCGTTCGCGGTCCAGGACCTGGTCGAGTCCCACTTCGTCGCCGCGCTACGGGACCGGCCGGCCTCCGAGGCCCCGCTGGAGGCGATGCGCAACGCGGTGCTCGCCGCCTGGGACACCGTCGAGGAGGCCATCTCCGACGTGGTGCCCGTCGACCTCTACATGCGCGGCTACCAGCTGATCGAGTCCACTCCGGCCCTGCTCGCCGCGCACCTGCGGCGCTCCACGGAGCTGGAGGAGGAGATCGCCCGGCTGATCGCCGCCCGCGAGGGGCTCGACCTGGACGCGGACCCCCGGCCCCGGGTGGCGGTGGCCGCGTTCTGCGGGGTGCTGCGGGTCACCGGCCGGCTCTGGGGCCAGGGCGAGGACACCAGCGTGTCCGCGATCCGGCGGATGACCGGGGCCTACCTCGACCAGATCGGCCCCGCCCTGGCGGCGGACTGGGGGGGGGGGGGGGGGGGGGGGGGGGGGGGGGGGGGGGGGGGGGGGGGGGGGGGGGGGGGGGGGGGGGGGGGGGGGGGGGGGGGGGGGGGGGG
>NZ_JBVHWK010000056.1:0-9692 GCF_055569445.1 Streptomyces sp. NPDC029122
TCGCGGAGAGTTGGTCACGGGTCTCGTCCGGGATGCGCATACCACACCAACGATCCCCAGGTCAGGAAGCAACACCTTGATGATCTGCAAGCCCTAAGCACGGTCCTTGAGCAGCTTGCGTTACCACCTGCTGACCCCCGGCACGCCGTCCTGCTGCCCCTGCGAACACTGAGGGACAGCACCGCCAGGTTCCGCGGGCCGGGCGGCTTCCCGTCGAGCACGGTCGGCGGGCCGGCCCCTGCGGGGGCCGGCACCTTCGCCCGCAGGGACATGCCAGGACCAGCCTGACTTCCGACGGAGCACCGCCCGGCGGATCAGGCGATCTGGACTTCCTCGGCCTGCATACCCTTCTGCCCCCGGGTGGCGACGAAGGTCACGGCCTGTCCCTCCTTAAGGGTTGAAGCCATCCGCCCTGGATGGCCTTGAAGTGGACGAACAGGACGTCCCCAGACTGCGGAGTGATGAAGCCGTACCCCTTCTCATCGTTAAACCACTTCACGACGCCGTTCTGCCGGTTGCTCATACGTCCACCCGCTCCGTCCAAACAATGATCATCAACCTGCACGCCATTTTTGCCCCGCCGTGAGCAGTCACAATCCCGTCCAGCGGGGGAGCTCACCGTCCAGAGCTGGACGGTCCGCCTCGGCCACATCAGATTTGTTCTTTAACCTCCGTCGGCGTTGTGCGGTGCCGATGGAGGCGGTGACGGCGTCGAACCCGGCCGGTCACTCGAGATCGAGGACGGCTTTGCCGTGGAGGCGCCGACCGAGCAGAGCGTGTACTGCCTCGGAGTGGCGAGTCCAGGGGCCGCGCCAGCTGATGCCCGGATCGAGGCGGCCTGCGGCGATCTCTCCGGCCAGCCAGGTCAGATCGGCGGAGAAGTCGGCGGTGGGGTCGCCGAAGAGGAAGAAGGTGCGGATTGACCGGTCGTGCCGTCCTCCGTTGCCCAGCAGGGCATCAGGTGACAGCACCACGTCGGCCTCGGAGGAGCGGCCCACGCTGTAGAGGACGCCGCCGGCCGACAGGGTGGCGAAGGCGTCGACGAGGTACTGTCCGCCGACGTTGTCGAGAACAGCAGACACGGGCTGCCGCGCGGCGGCCGGCTCGGGGTGGACCTCGTGGGCGCCCAGGGCTCGCAGTCCGTCCGCCTGGGCGGGGTCCCGGCTGATGGCAACGACGTGCGCACCCGAGCGGGCGGCCAACTGGACGGCGTAGCGGCCGACGCCGCCGGAAGCACCGGTGACCATCACGCGGCGGCCGAGCAGCGGTCCCATCCGGCGCAGCACGTGCAGGGCGCTCAGTCCGGCGACGGGGACGGTGCTCAGTGCGCCGGGGTCGGCGTCCTTCGGTGCGGTGCCGAGCCGGGCAGCTGGTACGGCTCGCAGTTCGGCCCAGCCGGTCTCGCCGAGGGTGACGGCCCTCTCTCCCTCGCCCGGGCCGGAACCGTCGGCGGCCGCCTGGACGACCACGCCGGCCGCGTCCCAGCCGAGCACGGTGCCGTCCGGCATCTGCGGACGAGTCGCCTCATGGACCTCACCGAAGTTCAGCGATATCGCCTCGACCCGCACGAGCGCCTCGTGGGCGGCGCACCGCGGTGCGGGGACATCCGTCAGTGACAGGTGTCCGGGTGAGGTGTGGTCGACGACGAGTGCGCGCACAGGAAGATCCCTTACGTCGCGCGGGAGGGCCGGCTGCCGGGGCCCGGCGTCGACCAGGTCCTCCCCGACGGGAGCGAGCACCGCACCGGGATCTGAATCGGGAGCCAAAAAGCTCGCCGGGACCGGCTCGACGTGGGGCAGCTCACCGCACTCGCTCAGTTGGGGGTGGAGTGGGCGAGCAGCCCTCGGTGAGGGTGTTCAGCGTTATGCGATCTGAACCTCTTCGGCCTGCATGCCCTTCTGTCCCCGGGTGACGACGAAGGTGACGGCCTGCCCTTCCTTGAGGGTCTTGAAGCCGTCGGCCTGAATGGCCTTGAAGTGGACGAAGAGGTCATCACCCGACTGCGGCGTGATGAACCCGTACCCCTTCTCGTCATTGAACCACTTCACAACGCCGCTCTGCCGATTGCTCACGCTTCCACCCGATCTCTCCGAGGATGATCAACACCGCCATCCCTGCCCATCCCCGGCCCCGGGGGAAACCCAGGGCCGTGAGCAGCGCCCCATGCCTGGCTTCACGGGCGCAGGGATTCCTGGGGAAGTCCTGGCCAAGAGTTCGGCGACGCCGTGGAGCCGCCGCCGTCACCGTGTACGCCCCGCGCCCCTCGCCGGTGCGGACTGCTGCCGGTGGGCGGGGACGGCGGCTTCGGTCGGGGCCTGCTGTCCGGGGGCCGCGGCGGCGGGTGTCGTGGTGGAGCGTGAGCGGGCCGCTGTCGGGGAGACCCGGGGGCGGGAGGCGGGCGCGGCCGGCGCCGATGGCGGTGTCGTCCTTCAGGCGGGCCAGGTGCGCGCCGAGGAGTGCGGGGCCGCCCTGGTCGCGGATCTGGTTCATGCGGGCCGCGGCAGGGGCCAGGGGCGGGAGCCGACCAGGAGACCGACCTGCGTCTCGGGCAGCACGTCCTTGACCAGTCCGACGATCGTGGCGTGTGCGAGCGGCTTGACGTTGAGCTGTTCCAGGGCTTCGCGCGGTCGCCGAGGTCCAGGTCCCGGGGTACCGTCAGCCCCTCGGTCAGCGGGCCCCAGGAGCGCTTCGCGTCCGTACTCGCGGGCGGTGCCCACGGATCGACGGCTCCCTCACCGGCGCCGCAGGAGCGGGGGTGGGCGCGGCAGTCGGCGCGGTACGCGGCGCGGCGGCGGGGGCGGGCACACGGGCGTCGGCCGGAACCGGAGCCGACGTGGGGGCCGGGGCGGGAGCGGCGGCTGTGGTGGTGACGGCGGCGACGGCCTGGTCGACGCCGGCACCGGCACGGTGGGCGTCAAGGAGGATCCGGGCGACGTCAAGCCGGCACGGCGCAGCCGCCCGCTGCCGTATGCCGCTCAGCGGCCGTCCGACGCGTAGGGCTCCGCTGCTCACCCGCATGTCAGGTTGAAGGCGGCCCGGTTGGACTTCTTCGAAGTGTTGGGCTTCAGAATTTCTATTTCCTGCCAGCCCTCCACCACGGTGCCGGAATTACCACCGCGGACCCAGTAGGTTTCCACCGTCTTGGTTCCCGCGGCGGTGAAATTGAGCACCTGCGGTTGTCCGACTGAATTATCGTCACGGTTCCATTTGAATATGACCTGCCCCGGCCCGTCGGCCGTGATCGTGCCCTTGAAGATGATCCGGATTGACGGATTGCAGTTCACTGTTCCGCTGGCTGGGTCGACTCCGGCAGTGACCGTAGAAACCTTCGCCGCCTCCGCGTTCTCATCTTCCTTTCCTCCACAGAACTGCTTGAGCGCATCCGCCGACCCCGCCTTGTGACCTTTCTCGTAGTTAGGATCAACCTCTCTTAGGCCGGGCATCGGCTTGCTCTCACAGGACTTCTTGACCTGATCAAATCCCGCTTTGTACCCCGCGGCGTATTGTTCTTCGGGGGTCCGCGGCGTGTTACCGTCGGTCTTCGACTCCGACGGCGACGAACATTGGACCGCAGCTCCTTGGTCAGGCTCGGCCGCGTATTGGCCATAGGGAAGATTCTTCGCTTCGAAGCCCCCCGACTTAGTTACCTTGACCGATGCGCTGTGTCCGGTATCGGCTGTCAGGGTAACCTTTTGGGCCCCTTTGAACCCGTATCCCTTCAATGTGTACCTGGCCTCTCCACCGGAAGAAAATTTGCTCTTTTGCAACGAACATGTGCCTCCGGTGGGTGCGGACGGGGCGGTCGCCGCCCCTGCCTCTGCGGGAGCGACCATCACCGAGGAGACCAGCAGAGGAGCAATGAACAAGGCATAACGCATACAAGGCTTGCGGTTCATCCTTCTTCCCTCCAACCAGAACTGGTGGGCACGCAGACCCCGCCGACGCGGACGCGCACGCGGGACCGCACACATTCAGCATCGCGCGGCTCAGCCAGGGGTGCTCGACGGGCGTCGCTACAGTGCAGACCTGCGGTTTCGCGCCGGGCAGAGGAAATGTCACGTGTCCGCTCCGTCGACGGCCCAAGCGGACGAGCGCCCGTCGGATTCCTGCGGCGGCAGGCCTGGACCCCAATACCATCCGCCTGGACGACCCGCTGCTGATCGAGTGGCGCGGCGGCGGGCCGGCCCTGGTAACGGGTCCTGACGAGGAGGCGCTTCATGCTGGCCAACAGCCGCGGGGGATTGCGGTCGGGGATCACCACCGAGCATGCCGTCGAGCTCACCGAGATCTGGCAGTCCGAGGTGAAGCAGGGCCCCGTGCATCGAGGCGTTCACCCCGGTAATCGGGTCCACGCCCCGGAACTCGCAGCCGAGCGGGACCGCTGGCCCGAGTTCGTCCCCCTGGCCCGGGCGGCCGGCTACGAAGGCGCCCACGCGCTGCCGCTGCATCACAGCGGTCAGACCATCGGCGCGCTCAACCTGCTCGCCCGCCGCCCCACGGCCCTCTCAGAAGCGGACAGCACCCTGCTGCGGGCCTTGGCCGACGTCGCGACGAGCGCGGTCCTGTCTTGGGACCACAGGCAACTGCAGCCTCAGGACATCGCTGCCCGTGCCCAGGCCGCCCTGGCCGAACAAAGCCGTCTTCGACACCGCCAGCGGCATGCTCGCCGCCACCGCCGACATTACGCCCGCGGAAGGCGCCGTCCGCCTCCACGCCTACGCCGACCACCATCAGCAGCGCCCCACCGACATCGCCGACCAGCTCGTACGCCGCACCCTCGACCCCCACACCGTCCTGGACCAACGGACCTGACATCGCCCGGCCGCCTCTCGGTGAGCCCTGATGCGATGCGCGCCCAGCCCGCTCCCAGATCGTGGGCAGGTCAGCCTCGCCTGTAGTGGAGGGCTGCGCTCCAACTCCCGATGTGTAAAGGATTAGGCCACCTGACCGTGCGTCCCGGTCCTCCTGGGAGAGGGGAAACCGCGAGGATGGTGGCTTTACGGGCCCGGTGCCGGCCGCCGACGGGAAAGGAACCCGCATTGATCACCCTCGAGGTCCACCACTGCGGCACCTCGGTGCTCCTCAGCATCGCCGGGGGCCTCGACAAAGACGCGGACGCCGTTTTGCAGCGGGCCCTGGAGCCGGTCGGCCTCCAGGAACGGGTCCTCCTGATCGACATGCACCAAGTGCACACCATGGACACTGACGGCCTGCTCCAGCTCTTGGACCTCCACCGGCGCGCCGAATGCCTGGGCCTACGGACCCTTATCGTCGGCTGGCAGCCCCAGCCGCAGCAGCTCATGGCCGCAGTCGCCGGCACACCCGGGCCCGGCCCGGCGACTGCGGAACGCTACGCGCTCACGGGCTTGCGCCGACTTCTCCAAGACCGCGCGCAACCCGCACGTGACCGTGCCGAGCTCGACATCGGCGCTCTGCCCGACCCGTAACGCGACCAGGACACAGTCCGGCGCCGCACATCCTGCCAGGCCCCGCAGACTCCTTCCGCGTGCCGCTCTTCTGTGGGAGGACAACAGAAGAAGGGGCGACTGCAGCCCGGCGAGCCGGGAGGCCGGCCCGTCTACGACAGCTACTGCTCGCACACCCTATCGGCGCCACCCCATTCCCCGTGATCGGGCTGCAGGCCGTGCGCCGACGGCACCACGCCCCGCTCGCTGCGCCGGGCCGACATAGCCGTCGACCCGGGAGCAGCTCGTCGTCCTGGAGACCATGGCCGCCGCGATGGCGTAACCGGGCCGCCTCCCTTGGGCAAGCCGCGCGCGCGGAGCGGAGCGCGCTCAACCGGTGTCGCCGCGACGGCGTGTCGGGGTTTCCTCGTACGGGTGGCAGGGCGTCCATCGGATGGAATGGCGGTATGCCTCATTCCGTCTCCTCCAGTGGTGGCTGGGAGGACGGGCTTGCCCCTCGCGACAGGCCGGAGGTCTCAGTGCCCGATCCCTACAGCTCCGTGCTCACCGGTCTACTCAGAGCCAGTCACCTGACCGCCTTCGAGCAGCTCCACGCCGTCGTGGCACATCGGGCGCCGCAGGTATGCGACGTGAGCGACACGGCGCTTCTCAGGGCGTTGCGTTCGCCCTGAAGGTCTGGCTGTTGGTGTTGCTGGCGCCGGGGCTCAGGACGTTGTTGTTCGTGTTGATGTTGTTGTAGATCTGGTGCCGTCGGGCTGGCTTCGGCTTCCATCGCCCAGGCTGCCCCCACCGTCGAACGCTCCGGCGGCAGCACTCTGGCCGGTCCGCTCAGCGTGGACAACCTGCTGACGCTCCGCTTCCTCACACCGACAGTCCGCGACGCGAAGCGCCAGGTCACCGGCCTCGTTACCGGGCTCTCACCAGCTCCCGCCCGTGCTACCGGACTCGGCAGCCTCCTCAGCTAACCGACGTGCGAGGCAGCAACGGGTCGCCCCTCGTGGCGCCAGTCGGTACCTGTATCTCGACGGTCTGCTCCACGTCCTGAATCTGCACTGGTGGGCAGAGCGCATGCCCCTGGGGGTTCTGGTCACCGGCTGGCAGTCTCAGCCCAGTGGCGGCGGGCCTTGGCCCAGCCGCTATCGCCTGTCTGCAGCTCTGGCCCTGCCCGCATCGCGCGTGCACCTGAGGATGAGCGGATGGTTCCAGCACCGCTGTTATGACAGTGACGGATCTGACATACGAGTGGAAATCACACCCGTCCGGGCCGGTGCGGCGCGCATGTGTTCGGCCGGCCGGACAGGCTGGGCTTCCGTCTGCGCAACCGGCGTGGATACGCAATCCCGCCTCACTGATGGGAGCACTCATGCGCGGTCACCTCGCGCGCGCCGCTACGAAGGTCTGCCTCGTACTGGCCATGCTGGGCCTGGTCATCCCCGCCACCACAACCACCGCCGTGGCCCAGGAAATCCACCGGCGGACCGTCGTGCTGCCCCTCAGCGGCACATTCAGATCCTTCGGCTCGGAAGCGATCGACGTCACCGGCAGTATCCGTATCAGGGTCGTCACCGAGACCGAGCCGGGCAGCGGCGGCACCGCCCGCGTGACCAGCACCTTGCTCCGCACCACCGGCATCGGCCAGGCCAGCGGCAGCTTCTACCGCTTCGTCGGCAGCGACACCAATATGGCCGCCTTCCCGCCGGACCCGGTCAGCCCGCTGACCTTCCACCCCACCTTCTACAACATCTGGCCGCCGGACCCCGTCATCCCGATCGTCCCGCCGCACCCCATCCAGCCCGTCATCGTCCGCGTGACCCTCGCGCCGGACGGCGCCATCAACGGCATCAGCGCCATGCTCGACCCAGGCGCGATCGACAGCCCCTGAGACAAAAGAGCCGAGCACACACGCCGACGGCCCGGCATCCCGCCCGCAGCGGCAGCCGGGCC
The DNA here is from genome assembly GCF_055569445.1 of Streptomyces sp. NPDC029122. Classification (NCBI taxonomy): domain Bacteria; kingdom Bacillati; phylum Actinomycetota; class Actinomycetes; order Kitasatosporales; family Streptomycetaceae; genus Streptomyces; species Streptomyces sp. NPDC029122. The sequence goes on from NZ_JBVHWK010000056.1 coordinate 7,371, forward strand.
GGCGGCATGAGGTGCGGGCGTTGTCGAGGGGCGCCTGACCCGGGCGCCCGACGCCGACGCCGCATGGGCCCCGGCGTGAGGTGCAATCGCAGCAACGCTCCGGGGCCAAACGACTGAGCGCGCATGTTGATCGCCGGTGGATAGGGCCCCTCCTCCCAAATTCGCGTCCGGGTCGGACGGAGCGCCGAACTCCCCGACCGCGTCGTCGGCCAGAGCGAGCCACGGGTGATCGAGGCGTAACCGGTGCGTGGCGTCTCCGGCCCCGGCCAGCACCACCGGGGCAATCGTGGGCCCCGTGGGTACCTCGATCTTGTCGTGGGCCATGAGCCAGATGACGACCGCGCGGCGGTCAAACTGCGGTTGCACATCCGTGCCGGCCACCGAGTCGGGGAAGTCGTCGTGCCGGCGGCAACAGTTCACCACCGCCGCCCGGCCCACCCTGGCAATCCGCGCCACCTCCACCAGCAACGCCCGGTCCCGGCCCGGGGGCGACCGGCTCAAGAGCGGCGAGCGGGGAGCGGCGGCCCGCCGCCACCGTGCGCACGGCCCGCCAGTCCACGGAGGGATGTCCACCTCCGGGAGCTTGACGTCCTCGGCTTTACAGCTCTGGCACAAGGGGCTGGCCTTGTGTGCCCCGGCTCAAGGGCAGTCCCTTCCGGCGGGGGCCGCCGAGCGGTTCGCGGAGGGCGGGCGCGGGCTGACGGTCGTATGGGCGCTGGAGTGCGGGCTGGGGCGTGGCACCGGGGGTGCCCGGCGAAACGGTCTGGGTGAGGTGCCCCCCCGGGGGGGGCGACCGGCGGGGTGAACGTTCCCTCTGAGGCCGGGGCGAACGGGTGAAGCGGCCGTCGCACCCCGTGATGAAGCCGCGCGTAGGACGTTGCGGTACTGCCAGGAGTACCTCTCGAACCACCGAGGAGAAGACCGACCATGTTCATGCACAAGCTGAGGCGACGGATGTCCGCCCTCGGGACCGTCCTCGCGCTGAGCATCGCCCTGCCGATCGCCACCGGGGCCACCCCCGCGTACGCCGTCACGGAACTCCACGTGACGAAGTCCCACGAGGGGACCTTCGTGCGGGGCGGGCAGGCTGTCTACCACATCACGGTCACCAACACCGGGACCACGGGCAGGGTCGAGATCGAGGACTCCTTCCCGGAGGGGCTCACCTTGAGCGCGTTCAATGTCGAGGGAGAGCAGGACCGGTTTTGTGCCGTCTCTGATACGGGGTTCATCTGCAGTTACACCGCCTTCAGCGGTGTCGCCGTGACGTTCGACCTCCCCGTGGTCATCGCTGCTGACGCTCCCTGTGGCCCCATTACCAACGAGGTCACCGTCCGGGATCCGGCGGAGAACAGCTCGGTCTCGGCGAGCGACACGGCGACCGTCACCGGCACGGGCTGCCCCAACGGCGACGGCGACGGTGACGGCGGCTCGATCCTGCCCGTCAACCTCAGCGGGGTCGTCACGCTGTTCAACAACATCAACACCAACAACAACGTGCTCAGCCCCGGCGCAACAAACTCCACCCACCAGAACCTCGGGATCAACGGATCCTGACTGTTGGGCCCGGGGCCCAGCCGGCTCCACGTTCACGCAGCGAGCGCCCCGGCCCGTCCGCCGGGTGGGCGGACGGGCCGGACCTGCGGCAACAAGCGCGGCGGACCGGCTGACAGAGGCCGAGCCGTGCGCACGGTGGCGGCGGGCCACCGCTCCCCGATCGCCGCCCTTGCACAGGAGGCCCGGTGGTACTACTCCCAGCACGCTGGCACCGGCCCTCACCCGGACACGCCATATCGGCACGGGCGGCCGACCGAGGCCGCGGCCATTCCGTCCGCCACCCTGAGCACCGGCGCCGCCTGGAACAGCGAGGTCCGCGTCTCGCGCAACCCCAGCTCCTGCCCGGCCAACTCGATCCGCGTGAGCACCGGCGCCAACGACGCAGCGGCCGACCAGCCGTTCTACCTGCTCATCCCATAACCTCCGGGTGCTGAGGTGTCCCGTCCCGGGAGTCCGGAGGGGACACCTCGGTTTCTCCATCGCCGTCCACTGAGCCCGCAGTTCTGCCTGCATGCGGTTCGGGCGGTGCCGCATCGCAGCACCGCCCACGCACGATCAGGCAGACTCGACGGTCACGAAGCCCGCGTCCTTGTACTCCGGGTCCGAATGTCGGCAGACGGGATCCCGTCCGGGCGTCCCGGCCTGATCCAGACCAAGGCCCCGGGACAGGGGGGCGTCCCGGGGCCGACGGTCGCGGCACCACAAAGGGGGGAGCGGTTGTGCACCTGACGCGACGATTCGGATAAACGATTCAGCAGCCGCCCG
>NZ_JBVHWK010000057.1:0-8304 GCF_055569445.1 Streptomyces sp. NPDC029122
TCGGCGCCTGTTCCGGATCCGGTTGTGCTCGGTACCGGGCGCCGAATTCATCTCGTTTTGGCCCCGGACGACACCCCACCCCGTCCCCGCCCCCTTGCGCAGCTGCCCATCCCAGCCTCGCCGGCGTTTGAGGCGCGGGGTCCGGGCGGAGCCCGGGGAACGGCTTACGGGGCGCCCGTGATGACGGCGGTCAGGGTGGTGCCCGGAGGGAAGGCGGCGGACGCGGTCAGGGCGTGCAGGGCCCAGAGCAGCTTCGCCACGTAGATCCGCTCCACCGGAACCCCGTGCCGGGACTCGAAGTCGGCGGCGAAGGCGTCGAGGGCGGGCGGGACACGGGCGTAGCCGCCGTGGTCGAAGCCCTCCGCCAGGGTCCAGTCGCCGGCCGGGCCGCCGAAGGCCAGGGTCTGGAGGGAACGTATCTCCGCCCCCAGGAAGCCGCCGGCCAGGACCGGTACGCCCAGCGCCCGCTGGCCCGGGGCCAGCCCCGCCGCGAGGCCGGCCAGCGTGCCGCCCGTACCGCAGGCCACGGCTACCACGTCGGACACCCCGCGCAGCTCGCGGCCCAGTTCCGCGCAGCCCGTGAGGGCGAGGGCGTTGCTGCCGCCCTCGGGGACCACGTACGCGCCCGTGGCCCCCGCGGAGGCCAGGAGGCGGGCCAGGGTCTGCGGTTCGGCCTTGCGGCGGTACTCGGAGCGGGTGACGAAGTGCAGTCGCATGCCGTCCGCCGCGCAGCGGGCGAGGGAGTCGTTGAGGGGGCGGCCGGCCAGTTCGTCGCCGCGGACGATACCGACCGTCTCCAGGCCGAGCAGCCGGCCGGCAGCCGCCGTGGCCCTGAGGTGGTTGGAGTAGGCGCCGCCGAAGGTGGCGAGCCGGTCGTGGCCGGTTTCCAGCGCTGCCCGGAGGTTCGGCGCGAGCTTGCGCCATTTGTTGCCGGGCAGCTCCGGGTGGACCAGGTCGTCCCGTTTGAGGAGGAGCCGTACCCCGTGCGCGCCGAAGCGTTCGTCGGCCGCCTCGACGAGGGGGGACGGCGGGCGGGGGCGCAGTTCGGGGTGGGTCACCAGCCCATTGTCGGGCCAGTCACTTGAGGCGTTCGGCGACGCGTTCGCGCAGCCGGTCCATGGTGAAGCCGCGGGGGTCGACCTTGCCGGGCTGCCATTCGCGGTGGCCCAGGACCGAGCGGGCGCCCCAGGCGTGGACGCGGCAGACGGCGGCCGCCGCGCGGGTGATCGCGTCGAGCTGGACGGCCGGCCAGGGGTCCTCGCCGTCGCCGAGGTTCTCGCACTCGAAGCCGTAGAAGTACCGGTTGCCGTCGGTGTCGGCGTGGTGGTCCGGCGGCAGCCGCCTTTCGGCGATCACGGCGGCCAGTACGTCGGAGTCGCCGGCGCCGGCGTGGTTGGCGCGACCGAAGCCGACGAGGTGGACCCGGCCGTCCTTGGTGATCACGCCGTGGCAGAGGGGGCCGGGCAGGGCGGAGTGGCCGTCGCGGCAGAGCCCCACGGTGTACGCGGTGCCGCGCGTGGCGGTGTGGTGGATCATCACCCCGTGCACCGGGCCCCAGGGGCCCCTGTGGTTGCGGTTGTGGGTGCGCCAGGCGCCCACTTCCACGACGGTCAGGCCCTCGGCGCGCAGGGCCTGGATGAAGCGGTCCGCGGACATGGGTGCGGCCATGACCGCCTCCTTTCACCGTGTGTGTTCGTTCCGTCACTTAACGGTGTAGTGGAGGGGGCCCTTCCGCGGCTAGGGCGGTATTCGGCCAGTGCCTCGTTCCGTCATGCGGAGATCCGTTCGAGAGTGGCGGGAGGGCGTGGTTAACCGGCCACCCGGCCGTCGTCCCGCCGCGGAGGTGGCCGAAAAGGGTGCGGGCGGGAGGGCTGAGGGGGAGGTGGCTGAACCTTTCAGCATGCCCCTCGCCCGTTCGGAGCAGTCCCACCCGTTTGTGTAGTGGTCCGGTCGCGCGGCGCACTGGAAGGCTTCCGTCCCGCACACCCATGGAGTGATCGAAAGGACAGACATGTCGGTCCAGGCAGGTTCCGAAGCCGAATCCCGGACACCGCAGAGCAGTCTCGGGACCGCGGCCGCCCGGAACTTGGCGTCCACGACCAAGTCCGCGCCGCAGATGCAGGAGATCACCTCGCGGTGGCTGCTGAAGACGCTCCCGTGGGTCCCCGTTCACGGTGGTACCTACCGGGTCAACCGCCGCCTCAGCCACTCCGTCGGCAACGGCGTCGTGGAGTTCGCCAAGACCGGCTCCCAGGTCCAGGTCATCCCGGCGGAGCTCGGCGAGCTGCCCCTGCTGCGCGACTACGAGGACGAGGAGGTGCTCACCGAGCTCGCCGCGCGCTGCCGCCAGATCGACTTCGAGGCCGGGCAGGAGCTCACCTCCTTCGGCAGCCCCTCCGACCAGGTCTTCCTGCTCGCCCACGGCCGCGTCGAACAGATCGGCCCCGGCCCCTACGGGGAGGACGCGGTCCTGCGGACCGTCGCCGACGGCGCGTACTTCGGCGAGGCCTCGCTCACCGACGAGGCGGCCATCTGGGAGTACACCGCCCGCGCCGCCACCGCCGGTACGGCCCTGACGCTGTCCCGGCAGGACTTCCGGCTCCTCGCCGACCGGGCCGGCTCGCTGCGGGCGCACGTGGACCACGTACGCACCCGGCCCGCGCGGCGCACCAACTCGCACGGCGAGGCCGCGATCGACCTCTCCGCCGGCCATGTCGGCGAGCCCGTCCTCCCCGGGACCTTCGTCGACTACGAAGCCCGGCCGCGCGAGTACGAACTCTCCATTGCACAAACGGTCCTGCGCGTCCACACCCGCGTGGCCGACCTCTACAACCACCCGATGAACCAGACCGAGCAGCAGTTGCGGCTCACGGTGGAGGCGCTGCGCGAGCGCCAGGAGCACGAGATGCTCAACAACCCCGACTTCGGCCTGCTCCACAACGCCGACTACGACCAGCGCATCCAGCCCCACGACGGCGCGCCCACCCCGGACGACTTCGACGCCCTGCTCAGCATGCGGCGCGACTCCAAACTGTTCCTCGCGCACCCCGAGGCCATCGCCGCCTTCGGCCGCGAGTGCAACAAGCGCGGCCTCTACCCGGAGTCGGTCGACGTCGCCGGCACCCGGGTGACCTCCTGGCGGGGCGTGCCGATCTTCCCGTCCACCAAGATCCCGATCAGCGCCGCCCGGACGACCTCCATCCTGTGCATGCGCACCGGCGAGGACGAGCAGGGCGTGATCGGCCTCCACCAGCCCGGCATCCCCGACGAGATCGAGCCGAGCATGTCGGTGCGGTTCATGGGGATCGACGACCAGGCGATCATGTCCTACCTGGTCACCGCCTACTTCTCCGCCGCCGTCCTGGTGCCGGACGCGCTCGGCGTCCTGGAGAACGTCGAGATCGGCCGCTGGCGCTGATGACCGCGAACGCCGTGGCGACGGGCGAGGGGCAGGAAGCGGCGGCCCTGCTGGAAGACACGAGAGAAACGGTCAACCCGGCCCTCCGCCGGGCCGTCGAGAGCCTGCCCGGCGCGATGCGCCGGGTGGCGATGTACCACTTCGGCTGGGAGCACGAGGACGGCACTCCGGCCGCGGGCGGTGCGGGGAAGGCCATCCGGCCCGCGCTCGTGCTCGCCTCGGCGCAGGCCTTGGGAGCACCGGGGAGCGTGGCCGCGGACGCCGTACGGGCAGCGGCCGCCGTGGAGCTCGCGCACAACTTCACGCTGCTGCACGACGACATCATCGACCGGGACGTCCGGCGCCGCGGCCGGCCCACGGCCTGGACCGTCTTCGGGACGCCAGCCGCGATCCTCGCGGGCGACGCCATGATGGCCCTCGCGCTGCGGCTGCTCGCCGAGGACCCCCACCCGGCCTCGGCGGCCGCCTCGGTCCGGCTCGCGGCCTGTGTCGTCGAGCTGTGCGAGGGGCAGCAGGCGGACTGTGCCTTCGAGGAGCGGACGTACGTCACCCTCGACGAGTGCCTGACCATGGCGACGGCCAAGACCGGGGCCCTGCTCGGCTGCGCGTGCGCGCTGGGCGCGCTGTACGCGGGCGCCGGGCCGGAGGAGGTCGAGGCGATGGACGCCTTCGGGCGGGAGGCCGGGCTGGCCTTCCAGCTGATCGACGACCTGATCGGCATCTGGGGCGACCCCGGGCACACCGGCAAGCCGGCCGGGGCCGATCTGCTGGCCCGCAAGAAGTCCCTCCCGGTCGTGGCCGCCCTGACCTCGGGCACCGAGGCCGGTGAGGAGCTGGCGCTCCTGTACGCGGGTCCGGTGAAGGAGGACGACGTGGCCCGGGCCGCCCGGGCGGTGGAACGCGCCGGCGGCCGCGACTGGGCGCAGGCCCACGCCGCCGACCGGATGGGCCGCGCGGTGCAGGAGCTGTCCCGGGCGGTGCCCGACCTGGCGGCGGCGGGCGGGCTGCTGGCGCTCGCGGAGTTCGTGACGCGGCGCACGAAGTAGCGGCCGGTTCGTTCCGGTGCCGCGGAGCGGTCTGTTCCGGCGCTGCGGGGCGCCGGAACAGGCCTTTTCGGGGGCGTGTGGCGAGAACCGGGCGCGGCAACTCTAGGATCACTCGCGGTAGTTGACATGTGAGTGAAGGGTGTGTCCCGTGGTGCTGGAGATACGTCAGGCGGATCAGTCGGATCGGGACGCGGTCGCGCGCCTGCTGGACGAGGCCTTCCGCAACGACCCGGTGAGCAGCTGGGTCTTCCCGGACCCGGAACACCGGGCCGCCGTGCACGGCAAGTTCCTCGGGGTCTTCGTGGACGTCGCCCTGGCCGAGGGCCGGATCGACTGCACGGCGGACGGTTCGGCGGCGGCGCTGTGGCTGCGGATCCCGGCGGGCGATCCGGAGGGCGCGGCCGCCGAGGACGACGTCCCGGCGAGGATGCGGGCGGTCGCCGACCCGGACAACGAGCGGTGCGAGCTGGTCGGCCGGCTCACGGGCGAGGTGCACCCGACCGCCGAGGAGCACGAGTACCTGCTGATGATCGCGGTCGCGCCCGGCCGGCAGGGCGAGGGGCTGGGCACCGGGCTGATCCGGCCGGTCCTGGAGCGCTGCGACCGCGAGGGGGTCCCGGCGTACCTGGAGGCGAGCAGCGAGCGGAGCATGCGGCTGTACGAGCGGCTCGGGTGGGAATGCACGGGCGAGGCCGTACGCCTGCCGGACGGACCGCTGATGTGGCCGATGTGGCGCAAGCCGCAGGGCGACTCGCGGGGCGGTGCGCAGGGCGTGGGGCGGGGGTGAGTGCCGGTCCCCGAAATTGGGGGTTGGCAAAGTACTTCAAGTGAAGTACTTTCATCGACGTGTCCCGGAGCGGTGGCACTCCCGAACGGAAGAGACTCGCTTGCGCAAGCTCACGTACTTCATCGCCACCACCGTCGACGGCTTCATCGGAGCCCCGGACGGCGATGCCGATTTCATCTACAGCTACCTCGACCCCGAGTTCGTCGGCCACCTCGCGGCCGAGTACCCCGAGACGATCTCCGGTCCGGGGCGCGAGCAGCTCGGCATCGCGGACGCCGCGTCCAAGCGCTTCGACACGGTGATCATGGGCCGCAACACCTACGAGCCCGGCCTCAAGGCGGGCCTGACCAGCCCTTACGGCCACATGCGCGAGCAGTACGTCGTCTCCCGCAGCCTCACCACCCCGCCGGACCCGCAGGTGCGGCTCATCAGCGGTGACCTCGTCGCCGAGGTGCGCGGGATGAAGGCGCGGGACGGGCTCGGCATCTGGCTGTGCGGCGGTGCCGACCTGGCGGCCCAGCTGGTGGACGAGATCGACGAGTACATCGTGAAGACCTATTCGGTCGTCGTCGGGACCGGCATGCCGATGTCCCGCGCCGGGTTCGGGGTGCGCCCCCTGGAGCTCACCGGCTGCACCGCCCTCGGCGGCGGCCAGGTCATCACCTCGTACGACGTCAAGCGCTGACCGCACCGCCCGCCGCCCCACCGCGCCGAGCCCGCCATAACGCACGAAAACGGCCTACCGTGGAGGTATGGCCGGTGAACAGCAGCAGAACGAGCGCGGGACGGTCGCCCCGCAGGCCGGACACGGGCAGCGGACGTGTCCGGCCTGCGGGCATGCCGTGGAGACGGTGCTCCGGCGGCGCAAGTCCATGGGGATCTTCGTACCCGAGTGGAGTCCGGGTCCCTGCCGGAACCCGGACTGCACTCTGTACGTTCCTGAGGACAGGACCTAGCGGCCTGCGGCCGGCGGCGGTCGTCAGCCCTTGGAGTCCAGCCCCGAGGCGACCAGACCGTTGGCCCACAGCTGGTTGACGCGCGTCCGCTCGGCGCTGTTCGGGGTGGCGTTCTGGCAGGAGGTGCCCGGGCCGCCGCCCGACATCAGCTCGCTGCACGGACCCGAGTAGTGGTCCGGCAGGCCCAGCACGTGACCGGTCTCGTGAGCCGTCACGCGGGTGGAGTTGTACTGCTGGTTCTGCCGGTAGTCCAGGAAGATGTAACCGCGGCCGTGGCCGTCGGTGCTCGCGTACGAGCCGCGGGAGTCGTTCCCCTCGTAGTACGCGAAGTTCCCGCCCGTGGACACCTCCTGCAGCTTCACGTTGGTGACCGAGCTGTTCCAGATGCGGGTCGAGGTGGCTATCTGGGAGCGGAAGCTCGGCGCGTTGCGCGTGTTGTAGGTGACGGTGACGGCGAGCGCGCCCGGGTTCGCGGCCCGCTGCTCGGCGACCGACCGCTTCACGGCCTCGAAGAAGGCCCGGTTGGCGGCCTCGTTCTCCTGCGAACGCTCGTACGCGGCGTAGCTCGCCGGGCCGCCCGCGGGGGCGGTGGTGGTGGCGCCGGCGGAGGGCGCGACACCGACGAGGGCGGCGGCGACGGCGAGGCCGACGGTGGCGGCGGACAGCATGGTCCTGTGGGAGTGGCGCATGTGGGGGCTCCTACTCGGATGGTGCGGTGGGGGGTGGATGGGTGATCCGGTACCGGAGTCTGCGGGAGCCGAAGGGGCCGGGGGATGATGTCAGAGCCCGATAGCGCGGAGCTATCGGGAGGGTTTCGGGCAGACCACACCTTGGTCAACTAGCCGCACAATGGCGCGATTTGAGGGGCTATCGGCGGCTGGTGCGGTCCCCGGGGCCCGCCTACCCTCGGGTCATGGAGCTCGAGGTGAGGCACCTGCGCGCGCTGTGTGCCATCGAGGACGCCGGGAGTCTGCACAAGGCCGCCCGGCAACTCGGCGTCAGCCAGCCCTCCCTGACGACGCAACTGCGCCGCATCGAACGGGCCCTGGACGGCGAACTGTTCCTGCGCGAACGCACCGGCTGCCGGCCGACACCCTTCGGGCGCACGGTGCTCGGGCGGGCGCGGCCGCTGCTCGCGGAGATGGCCGCCCTGGTCGCCGAGGCGCGCGCGGCGGCGAACGGGCCACGGCTGCGGATCGGTTCGACCGCGAGCCGGGCCCTGCCGGGATGGCTGCGGCGGCTGCACCGGCGCGCGCCGGAGCGGGAGACGTCGCTGGTGGTCGACGTCTCCGCGAACGCGCTGCTGCGGATGACGGCCGGCGGGCAGCTGGACGTCGCGTTCGTCCACGAGGTGGAGGGCAGCCCGCTGAGGGTGCCGGCCGGGCTGGAGCTGCGGGTACTCATGGAGCGCGAGCCGCAGTTCGTGTCCATGTCCCGGGACCATCCGGCCGCGCGGTCGCCGGTGGTGGCGTTACAGGACCTGGCGGGCGACCGCTGGACGGTGGACCCCTCGGTGGACGGCGAATGGGACGGCCTCAGACGGGTCTTCGCGGACGCGGGAGTCGACCCGCCCGTGCTGCACGCCGACTACCACACCGCGACGTCGCTGATCGTGTCCGGGGAAGCGGTGGCGCCGTGCCAGCCGACGTCCGGGCCGCGCGACGACATGGCCATCCGGCCGCTGTCGGGGGACCCGCTGGCGGTGCGGCTGCTGCTGGCGACGCGGCCGGGGGAGCACGCGGAGGTGTTCGAGGACCTCCGCGACGCGTACCGCGAAGCGGCGCTCCGCACCCCGCCGTACCGGGCGTGGCTCCGGCGGAGCGGGAGTCCGTTGCTGGTGGCGTAGCCGTTGCCCTGGCCGGGCGGTTCGGGGGTGGCGGGGTTGCCCTGCCGGACCGTTGCCCTGGCTGGGTGGTTGCCCTGTCGGGTGGGTGCCGTGGCCGGGCGGGGTTCGGGTGGGCGGTTGCCCTGTCGGGTGGGTGCCGTGGCTGGGCGGTGCCGGGGTGGGGTGGTTTCGGGTCGGGGTCGGTGCCGGGGTGGGGTGTCGTCCGGGGCGGGCTTCGATGTTCGGCGCCTGTTCCGGGTGTGAGTCGTACG
>NZ_JBVHWK010000058.1:0-6896 GCF_055569445.1 Streptomyces sp. NPDC029122
TGCCCCCTTTGTTGTTGGGCGGGGGGGGGGAAGGGGGAGGCGGGGGGGGGGGAGTTTGTGCGGGTGTGCTCCCCTGGGGGGGGGGGGGGGCCCCCCCCCCCCCCCCCCCCCCCCACACCGGTGGATCAGCCGGTCAGAGGGCGAGCGCCTGGGCGCGGCGCTTGACCTCCGTGCCGCGATTCTCGCGCAGCGCCTGCACGGGGGTGCCCGGCAGGGTCGGATCCTCGGTGAAGAGCCACTCCAGCATCTCCTCGTCGGAGAAGCGGTCGTCACGCAGTACGGTCAGCAGCCCGACGAGGCCCTTGACGACCTTGTCGCCGTCGATGAACTGCGCCGGAACCTGCAGGGCGCGGTTCTCGCCCCGGCGTACGGCGATCAGCTGCCCTTCCTTGACCATCTGGCGGACCCGGGTCACCTCGATGTCGAGCATCTCCGCGATGTCGGGGAGGTACAGCCAGGAGGGGACAAGGGCATCGATCTTTGCGTCAATCTCGGTCACGGGGACAAGCCTGCCACTTCGGACGGGCCGCCGGTACCTGGCCCCGTCCGTCCGGGGCCGGGCGGCCGCCGGATCGGGGCCCGGCGGGCGGCCCGGCACGGCCCGGGAGCCGTCAGACCAGGGCCGATTTCAGCGGAACGGCCGGGTCCGCGACCTTGGACGGGTCCACGGGCGCGGCGGTCTCGATCAGCTTGCGGCCCTGCGCCAGGTCCCGGGGGCGGCCCACGGCCAGGACGGCCACCAGCGCGCCCCCGCGCAGCCAGCACACCGACCAGGCGGGGCCGGCCGGGTCGCCGCGCCACAGCAGGGTGTCTGCGTCGCCGTGGTGTCCGGCGTACTGGACGAAGCGGCCGAACTGCTCGGACCAGAAGTACGGCACGGGATCGTAGGCCTGGACGGGCTCCGCGGCGAGGATGTTCGCCGCGACGGCCCGGGGGCCCTGGAGGGCGTTGTCCCAGTGGTGGACCAGCAGCCGCCGCCCGTAGCGGGCCGACGGGAAGGAGGAGCAGTCGCCGACCGCGTACACGCCGGGGACGGAGGTGCGCAGGTGCGCGTCCGCGGTGACGGATCCGTCGGGGCCGAGCTCGATCCCGGTGCCGGCGAGCCAGTCGGTGGCGGGCCGGGCGCCGATGCCGACGACCACCGCCCCGGCGGGCAGCTCACGGCCGTCGGCCAGCAGGACCCGGCCCTCCTCGATCCCCGCGACCTTCGCGCCGGTGATCAGGGTGGCACCGGCCTCGGCGTACCAGCGGCCCATCGGCTCGGCGACCTCGGCGGGCAGGGCTCCCGCCAGCACCCGGTCGGCGGCCTCGACCACCGTGACGGCGCAGCCGGCCTCGCGGGCCGCGGTGGCGAACTCGGCGCCGATCCAGCCCGCCCCGACCACCACGGTCGCGGGGGCCGCGGCCAGCACCGGGCGCAGCCGGGCGGCGTCGTCGAGGGTGCGCAGCAGGTGGACGCCGGGGACGCCCTCGGTGCCGGGCAGGGTCAGCGGGCGGGCGCCGCAGGCCAGCACGAGGACCCCGTACGGGACCGGGCCGGCCTCGGTGTCGACCTCGCGGGCCTCCGCCCGCAGCCCGGTGACCTCGGTGCCGAGGCGCAGGCCGATGCGCAGGTCCTCGAAGTCGACCTCGAACGCGGAGTCCTCGGCCTTGCCGAGGAGCACCGCCTTGGAGAGCGGGGGGCGGTCGTAGGGCTGGTGGGGTTCGGCGCCCAGCAGGGTCACGGGGCCCTCGTAGCCCTGTTCGCGCAGGGCCACGGCGGTCTGCACGCCGGCCATTCCGGCACCCACGATCACGACGCCGGGGTTCGTCTGTTCCGTCTGCTCACTCACGCGGCCCAGCCTAGTGAACTGACGGCCCATCAGGAACAGGGGGAGGGGGACCGGCGGGCGGACGCCGGGGAGGCAGCCTTACCCGGCTCCGGCCGCGGGGTTTAGTCTGGCCACCGTACCTATCGCGGGAGTCCGGGCGCACCGGGCTGAGAGGGAGGCTGGCCGGCCTCCGACCGTACGAACCTGATCCGGGTCATGCCGGCGAAGGGAGGGGCTGGACGCCCATGCACTCATCTCGGAAGGGATCCGCCAGGGGATCCGACGTCCTCGTCATCGGGGGCGGCATCATCGGCCTGGTCACGGCCTGGCGGGCGGCCCGGCGCGGGCTGCGCACCGCACTGGCCGACCCGGACCCCGGCGGCGGCGCCGCCCGGGTCGCCGCCGGCATGCTGGCCGCCGTCACCGAGCTGCACTACGGCGAGGAGACCCTGCTCGGCCTCAACCTCGCCTCCGCCGCCCGCTACCCGCAGTTCGCCGCCGAGCTCACCGAAGCCAGCGGCGGCATGGACCTCGGCTACCGGGCCTGCGGCACCCTCGCCGTCGCCCTCGACGCCGACGACCGCCTCCACCTGCGGGAACTGCACGCCCTCCAGCGCCGCTGCGGCCTGGAGTCGGAGTGGCTCACCGGCCGCGAGTGCCGCCGCCTGGAACCGATGCTCGCCCCCGGCGTACGCGGCGGGCTGCGCGTCGACGGGGACCACCAGGTCGACCCCCGCCGGCTCGCCGCCGCCCTGCTGGCCGCCTGCGAGCGGGCCGGCGTCGCCATCCACCGGGCCCGCGCGGAACGGCTGCTCGTCACCGCCGACCGGGCCGCCGGAGCACTGCTCGACGACGGTACGGAGCTGCGCGCCGGCCAGGTGGTGCTCGCCGCGGGCTCGCTCAGCGGCCGGCTGGCCGGCGTACCGGACGGGGCGCGCCCGCCCGTACGGCCGGTGAAGGGGCAGGTGCTGCGGCTGGCCGTACCGCCCGCGTACGCCCCGTTCCTGTCCCGGACGGTACGGGCCGTCGTACGCGGCAGCCACGTCTACCTGGTGCCGCGCGAGAACGGCGAACTCGTCGTCGGGGCCACCAGTGAGGAACTCGGCTGGGACACCACGGTGACCGCTGGCGGGGTGTACGAGCTGCTGCGCGACGCACACGAGCTGGTGCCCGGCATCACCGAGCTCCCGCTGGTCGAGACCCGGGCGGGGCTGCGCCCCGGCTCCCCCGACAACGCGCCGCTGCTCGGCCCGACCGACCTGCCCGGCCTGCACCTGGCCACCGGGCACTACCGGAACGGGGTACTGCTGACCCCGCTGACCGGCGACGTGATGGAGGAACTGCTGTCCACCGGCTCCGTGCCGGAGATCGCCCGCCCCTTCAGCCCGCGCCGCTTCTCCTCCACGCGTCAGGAGTCCCTCGTATGACCATCTCCGTCAACGGCGAGCCGCGCGAGGTCGCGGCCGGCACCACCCTCGACGCGGTGGTCGCCACCCTCACCACCGCACCCTCGGGCGTCGCCGCCGCGCTCAACGAGACCGTCGTCCCGCGCGGGCAGTGGCGGGCGACGCCGGTCGACGAGGGCGACCGGATCGAAATCCTCACCGCGGTCCAGGGAGGCTGACCACCATGGCCGACGACGTCTTCACCCTGGGCGGCCGGACCTTCTCCTCCCGGCTGATCATGGGCACGGGCGGGGCCCCGAGCCTGGACGTCCTGGAACGCGCCCTGGTCGCCTCCGGCACCGAGCTGACCACGGTGGCCATGCGGCGCCTCGACCCCACCGTGCAGGGCTCGGTGCTCTCCGTGCTGAACCGGCTGGGCATCGCCGTCCTGCCCAACACGGCGGGCTGCTTCACGGCCGGCGAGGCCGTGCTCACGGCCCGGCTGGCGCGGGAGGCGCTGGGCACGGACTGGATCAAGCTGGAGGTCGTCGCGGACGAGCGCACCCTGCTGCCCGACGGCGTCGAGCTGCTGGACGCCGCCGAGGTCCTGGTCGACGAGGGCTTCACGGTCCTCCCGTACACCAACGACGACCCGGTCCTCGCGCGGAAGCTGGAGGACGCGGGCTGCGCGGCGATCATGCCGCTGGGCTCCCCCATCGGCTCGGGCATGGGCATCCGCAACCCGCACAACTTCGAGCTGATCGTCGAGCGCGCCGGGGTCCCGGTGATCCTCGACGCGGGCGCGGGAACCGCCTCCGACGCGGCCCTGGCGATGGAGCTGGGCTGCGCGGGGGTGATGCTCGCCTCGGCGGTGACGCGTGCGCAGCAGCCGGTCCTGATGGCGGCGGCGATGCGCGACGCCGTCTCGGCGGGCCGCCTGGCCCACCGCGCGGGCCGCATCCCCCAACGCCGCTTCGCCGAGGCCTCGTCCCCGGTGGAGGGCCGCGCGGCACTGGACCCGGAACGCCCGGCGTTCTGAGGGGTACGGGGCGGGGCTTGCGGCGCGGGCCGGCGTACGCGGCTTGCGGCGCGGGCCGGCCATTTCCCCCTCGAGGGGTGGGGGCCGGGCGGTGACTGCCCACCCGCCCCCTTGTCTGCGGGCCGGTGGGGTGGGGATCGGTATCCCCTCGGGCAGCGTCAGGGCCGGTTTGGGGGGTTCCCGTCAGTCCCATCGTCCTTCCGTGTCGTGCCGGTCCCTCAAGGGCGCTCGCTGCGCTCGCGTCGCTTCGCGATCGCCTTCGGCGACCCTTGACCGACCAGCCCGCCCCGGAAAGACAAGGACTGCCGGGAACCCCCCAAAAGAACGGTCACGGGGCAGGAACGGGAGGGGCGGGTCCCTCAGCGATGAGACGGCCGGCCGGGCACCGGCCCGCCGGGCATCCGGGTCCCATGTCCGCGATTCCCTGCCAGAGCCCGGCTACCTGCACCACATGCCGACCAGCCCCCGGCGGTCCACCCAAGCGCGACAGATCGCTACGCGCTCCTCGCCCCTCGGCGTCCGGCCACCGTCTGGAGCTGGTACCCACCTGTCCGGAGCCGGTACCTCGGCCGTCTACCCGCTCGTGGTGACGGTCCTTCACTCAGTGACTGGTGTGGGGGCTGGTGAGCCTGCCTGCCGGAGGTGGTGCAGCATCAGAAGCGCGGAGATCGTGCTTCCGTTGCGGATCTCCCCGTGCGCCACCAGGTCTGGTACGCGTGCGAGGGGAACCCATTCTCGTCGTGCGGATTCGAAGTCGTCCTGGGGTGGCCCGATGTGTTCTGCCTGGTCTGACCAGTACACGCGGTGGTGTGAGGTGGAAATTCCAGGCATGGGGTCGATGGCCATGAGAAGCTTCATCGGTCCTGGCCTCCAGCCTGTTTCCTCTTCGAGTTCACGCGCTGCGGCTGCGGCCCCGTCTTCTCCCTCACCGATTCCGCCGGAAGGTAGCTCCCATCCCCACGCTCCGGTGATGAAGCGATGACGCCACAGGAGCAGGACCTCGTCACTTTCATTGACGACGGCGGCCATCGCGACCGGGCGGAGCCTGATCACGGTGTGATCGAGGTGGCGGCCGTCGGGCAGCTCAACGTCGGCCATGTTCACCCGGATCCAGCGGTTCTCGTACACGGTGCGCTCGCCGTGGGTCTGCCAGACTGACACGCTCTTGCCTCTCGTCGGGGTGCTGCCCATCCCAGCATGATTCGATCAGAACGGGATACGCAGTGTCTCGTCGATCCGTTCGACGACTTCGGCAGTCACTCTGCTGCCCATCGTGGACATGGACGTACGGACTTTCATGAGCCGTTCCCGTAGCCGTCGGGACTCCATCCCCTCCATGACGTCGATCATGGTCATTGCTGTGTCTGCGGCGAGTTCGGGATTGCCGCCGCGTACCTGGCAATCGGAGAGCGTCGCCAACCGGTGGACGCGGCCACGTTCGTGGGTCTGGACCGCGACGGCTTCGGCTGCGTAGGCCTGGGCGGGCACCATGTCGCCGAGCCGCATCAGCGCGTCTGCGAGGTTGGCTTCCAGGAGTCCTGCTTGGACGTAGCTGGTCTCGGCGGGTTCCTCGTCGCGGCGGATGAGTCCCGCCTCCGCTTCGGCCAATCCCATGCTCCGGTGTGCCTGCCGATGGTCACCTAGGCGGGAATATGCCTTGGCTTGCATGGCGTGGAGATCGCAGGCCAGGGCGTGAGAAATGGCATTGCCCGCAGCCCGCAGGCCCGCCTCGGCGAAGGCGACCGCTTGGCGGTGTTCACGCATGTACAGCGCTTGGTTGACGAGGAGCGCTATCACATACCCGCCGAATGCCCTGTCTCCAGAGGCCTTCGCCAGCCTCAGAGCTTGGTGGAAGTACCTCTGGGCAAGCCCCTGTACGTCGGAGTCGTAGGCGCAGATACCAGCCACGGCCACGATCCCACCCACAGCCCTGTGGAGCTCTCGACCGATGGCATCCGTATACGCCCCGCGCAGCAATGGCGCGGTCTCCTCCGTCAAGTAGGTGACCACTCGGGCGCGGGTGGCAACACCACCGGCCTTGCGGTACATCTGCTCGTAGTGCCTACGTGCAGCGCGGAGTCCGGCGACATCTTCCGGCCCGACTTGGATGCTCCCTCGCCGGGAGAGATCTGGGTCGTCCGGTGGGTTTTCCCACTCCCATACAGGGCCAACCGCAGGCAGGCCTGTGATCACCTCGGCCTCCAGGACTTCTGGGCGCTGCTGCTGGTCCCCCCGCCATAACGCGGCCGATCGGTCGATGAATCCGGTGAGCGGCATACCCATCGGGGCCGTCGAGCTGCTCCCCATGCCGATGTCCGCGAGCGAAATCCGGCGACCGAGGCGCTCGGTGAGGATCGAGCTGATCAGCTCGGGTGTGATGCCTCGTGGGCGCTGGCCTTTGAGCCAACGAATCACCGAGGAATGGTCGTAGCAGAAGGACATGCCTTGAGCTCGCGCGGCCAGGTTGATGCGTGCGGCTAACCCGTTACGGCTCATCCCCGCTTCGTCCAGGAGCGCGTCGAGCAGTGTGTTTGCGTCCATGTGGCCCCAAATCGCTGAGGATTCGAGCGTATCGGTAGCGGGGGGGGGGGGGGGGGGGGGGGGGGGGGGGGAAAAGGGGGGGGAGGGGGAGGGGGGGGGGGGGGGGGGGGGGGGGGAGAT
>NZ_JBVHWK010000058.1:6905-7387 GCF_055569445.1 Streptomyces sp. NPDC029122
GTTTACTCCTGTCCCCCCCCCCCCCCCCCCCCCCCCCCCCCCCTCCCCCCCCCCCCCCCCCCCCCCCCCCCCCCCCCCCCCCCCCCCCCCCCCCCACGACGAGGTCGCCGCACACAATGCCGGTGGCGCCGCCGGGGCGAAAGCATCTGGGCATGGTCATTCAGAAGCGACGCCTGCCCCAGGAGGCCTCCCGCGCCGCCCGCGACGTGCTCAGCATGGACATCCCTGACGGCCTCAGCCTGACGATGGCGGCCTTGCGTGAGCCCAGCGGGGACCTGCTCGATCGTGCTCGGGTTGGCTGGGAGCAGTTCCTCGGCATCGCCGAGGAGGCATCCGGTGAGTGAGTGCTACGAGTACGTCCCCCACCGCCTCCTTCGCCGCCGGGTCCGCGACATCGCCTCCGGTACCGAGGGGGTGCTGATGGCGGTGGTCAACGAGAACGTTTCCGCCACCGGCATCGAGCGCTGGATGGAGCTGGCCTA
>NZ_JBVHWK010000059.1:0-5448 GCF_055569445.1 Streptomyces sp. NPDC029122
CCCGACGCCCCCATCATCACCACCGACGCCCGCCACCGCGCGGACGCCAAGAGCGCACTCATCACGCTCGTCGAGCACGCCCTCATGGCCCGTCTCAAGTAGCACGCACGACAAGGCGATGTGCCGGGGGGCGGGCTGTGTTCTGGAACACGGCCCGCCCCCCGCGTTCATAACGTTTCGACAGTGAATTGTCGCCGGGCGGACACAGCGTGCGTTCGACTGGTGCCGCTGCGCGCATGGGTGGCCCCATTTTTGCCGCAGCTCGCTCTTAATGTCCGTTTTATGTGGGGCATAAGGTTCTGTGAATGGCCGGATTCAACTGTTTGGAACACGGCGCTTACCCATGCTGGAATTCAGCGAACTAGCTAGTAGCACCGCCGGAAGGTTGTTGGTCGAGTGAGGCGAAGCAACTCGAGCCCCGCGGATGAACCCGCGCGAGGCAACTTCACCCCGCCGCCGCGCGCGGCCATGTCGCCTGTCGACGTGCCCGCGGAACCATCCGCGAGCGGCGGCAGCACCAGCAAGCTCGCCCCCCGCAACTGGCGGGTGGCAACCAAGCTGAACGCCATCCTCCTGGTCCCCGTCCTCGTCGGACTGGTCATGGGCGGCTTCCAGGTGAAGGGCTCGATCGACAGCTGGAACGAGGCCAAGGACGCCGAGAAGACCGCCCGGATCGTCCAGGCCGCGTCCGAATACGGCCAGGCCCTCCTCAACGAGCGCGACCTCACCGCCGAGCCCCTCCTGAAGGGCGACCGCAACAACGAGGCCGTGACGAAGGCCTACGCGGCCACCGACGCGGCCAAGGCCAAGTTCGCGCGGGCCGTGAAGGACCTCCCCGCGAAGCAGGGCCTCGAGCGCCGCCTCGAGCTCTTCCGTCAGGAGGAGCCGAAGCTGGAGCAGGTCCGCAAGACGGCCTACGCCATCCCCGAGACCCAGAAGAAGAACCTCCCCTCCTCGGCCGGCCCCATCCCGACCGAAGAGGGATACGTGCTGGTCCAGCACTACCTCATGCAGTTCTCCAACGAACTGGGCCTGGGCACCGGAAACGTCACCAGCTACGGCCGCATGGTCTACGCGGTCGAGCTGGCCAAGGCCGCGAACTCGCTCCAGCGCTCCGTCGGCACGCACCTGCTGGTGCGCCCGAACGAGAACGAGGAGATCCGCAAGGCCCAGCTGGTCGCCTTCTCCTCCTACGCCTACCTCGAAGAGATCGCCATCGGCGAGTACGTCGCCGCCGGTACCGACGAGGACACCAACCGGCTCAAGGAGGTCATGGGCAAGAAGTCCCAGGAGGGTGCCGCCAAGCTCGCCCAGGCCAAGCAGGCCGCCGAGCAGGCCGGCACCGTCTTCAAGGCTCCGCCCGTGGTCAACGGCTCCGCGCTCACCGGTATGACCGAGGCGATAGCCGGCGGCGAGAAGCCCGCCAAGCTCGCCCTGAACGGCACCACCGCCCCCGCCTGGCAGGCCGCCGCCACCGCCAAGTTCGAGGGCTACGCCGAGATCGAGGAGGACCTCCTCGACAAGGCCGTCAAGGACGCCGTCGCGGTGTCCGACAAGTCGCGCGGCGACGCCATCCTGACCGGCGCCATCGTGGTCGTGGCCCTGCTGGCCGCCTTCATCCTGGCCGCGATGATGGCCCGCCAGATGAGCCGCTCGATGCGCCGTCTGCGCACCTCCGCCTTCGACATCGCCGAGCAGCGCCTCCCCGCGCTCGTCGACCAGCTCTCGCGCACCGACCCGGGCAAGGTCGACACCCGCGTGGAGCCGATCCCGATCACCTCCCAGGACGAGATCGGCGAGGTCGCCCGCGCCTTCGACCAGGT
Organism: Streptomyces sp. NPDC029122; assembly: GCF_055569445.1. NCBI lineage: Bacteria > Bacillati > Actinomycetota > Actinomycetes > Kitasatosporales > Streptomycetaceae > Streptomyces > Streptomyces sp. NPDC029122. The sequence goes on from NZ_JBVHWK010000059.1 coordinate 1,824, forward strand.
CCACCGGGAAGCGGTCCGGCTCGCCGCCGAGCAGGCGCTCCTGCGAGGGAACGTCAACGCGATCTTCACCAACCTCTCCATGCGCAACCAGTCGCTGATCGAGGGCCAGCTGACCCTCATCACCGACCTGGAGAACAACGAGGCCGACCCGGACCAGCTGGAGAACCTCTTCCGCCTGGACCACCTGGCCACCCGTATGCGCCGCAACGGCGAGAACCTCCTCATCCTCGCGGGTGAGAACCCGGGCCGCCGCTGGGACCAGCCGGTGCCCCTCGTCGACGTGCTGCGCGCCGCCTCCTCCGAGGTGGAGCAGTACGAGCGCATCGAGCTCTCGGGCGTCTCCGACGCCGAGATCCACGGCCAGGCCGTGACCGACCTCGTGCACCTGCTCGCCGAGCTCCTGGAGAACGCCACCACCTTCTCCTCCCCGCAGACCAAGGTCCGCGTCAACGCCACGCGTCTGCCCGACGGCCGCGTGATGGTCGAGATCCACGACAAGGGCATCGGCCTCACCGCCGAGGACTTCGCGGACATCAACCACAAGCTGGCCAACCCGCCGACCGTGGACGCGGCGATCTCGCAGCGCATGGGTCTGTTCGTGGTCGGCCGGCTGGCGGACCGCCACAGCATCCGCGTCCAGCTGCGCCCCTCGGGCGAGGCGGCCGGCACCACCTCGCTGGTCATGCTCCCCGACGCCATCACCCACGGTGGCGGTGGCGAGGGCATACCGGAGGACGACTTCACGGTCTCCTCGATCATTCCGCAGCAGCAGGCCCAGCAGGCCGCCCCGCTGCGGACGGCCGCCGAGCTCGGCTTCGACGACTCCGCCTACGACGGCCAGGACGCCCAGGGCGGCGAGCAGAAGCCGGCCGACCCGGTCGTGCGGTCCCTGGGCCGCGAGGAGCGCCGGGCCGCCCTCGAGGCGCAGCTCAACTACCCGCAGGCGCAGGATCAGGATCAGTACCCGGGGCCGGAGGCCCAGGACTATCCGGAACCCCAGCCCGAGCACGGGTACCAGGAGTACCAGGGCTACGAGCAGCAGTCCGCGCAGGGCTACGAGGCCCCGTACGACGCCCAGCAGCAGTCGCAGGCCTATGAGGCGTACCCGGAGCAGGGCTATGCCTATCCGGAGTCCGGCTATCAGGACCAGCAGCAGCCCGCCCAGGCGTACGAGGGTGGCTACGAGGAGCAGTCCCAGCAGGGCCAGTGGCCCGGGCAGAACACCTACCCGGGCTCCTACCAGCAGGATTACGGGACCGATTCGGAATCCCCGGCCGCTCCCGAACCGGCCCCGGACCGCGTAGGCTTCGACAGTCCGGGCGCCGCTGCAGACACCGGTCACCAGTTGACCGGAGCGGGCCTGCCGCGACGCGGCAGCCAGCAGCAGTGGCAGTCGGCACAGCAGGAAGCGGAGTCCGCCGGATCCCTCTTCGAGCAGCGGCCGCGGCGTCAGCAGCAGCCCGCCGAACCGGAGCGGGAACCGGAGGAGGCAGGAGCCGGTTCCGGCTGGCGCTCGACGAACGACGAGCGCTGGCAGCAGGCCGGCAAACTCCGTGAGCCGAAGGCGGGCGGGGTCACCCCGTCCGGTCTCCCTCGGCGCGTGCCCAAGGCCAACCTGGTCGAGGGTGCTGCGGAGACGACCCCGCAGGGAGGCCCCCAGGTCTCCCGCGCCCCGGAGGACGTCCGCGGCAGGTTGAGCAACCTGCGGCGGGGTGTCCAGCAGGGACGCAGCGCGGGTTCCGAGCAGTCAAGTAACAGCTATGACCAGGAGCGTTAGTGTGAGCGCGATGAGCCAGGCGGCGCAGAACCTTAACTGGTTGATCACCAACTTCGTGGACAACACCCCCGGGGTGTCCCACACCGTGGTGGTCTCCGCCGACGGCCTTCTGCTGGCGATGTCCGACGGATTCCCGCGCGACCGCGCCGATCAGCTGGCGGCCGTGGCCTCCGGCCTGACCTCGCTGACCGCCGGTGCCTCCCGGATCTTCGAAGGCGGCGCCGTCAACCAGACCGTTGTGGAGATGGACCGCGGGTTCCTCTTCCTGATGTCCGTCTCCGACGGATCCTCGCTCGCGGTGCTCGCGCACCCCGAGTGCGACATCGGCCTCGTCGGCTACGAGATGGCCCTTCTGGTGGATCGTGCGGGCAGTGTCCTCACCCCGGACCTGCGCGCGGAGCTCCAGGGCAGTCTTCTCAACTAGCAGACGGGCAGTGCGTTTCGCGTCACCGCACCATAAGGTGCGGTGGCGCGGTTCCACAGGGAGTACTGCGTTCTTGGAGTCGGAGGAGGAAACGTGACAACACCCGGAGGACATCCTTATGGCGGCCACCAGCCGCAGGGTGGGCACGACCAGAACCGCTTCAACTTCCCCTCCGCGCCCAGCCGGCCCGCGCCGGAGCACAACCCCTACGCCCAGCAGCCGTACGGCCAGCCCCAGCAGCCCCAGGCGCCTCACCGGCTTCCGCAGCAGCCCCCCAGGGCAGCGCAGCCGCAGGCTCCGAAGGCGCACAACCCGCTGGTGCGCCCGTACGCGATGACCGGCGGCCGTACCCGGCCGCGCTACCAGCTCGCCATCGAGGCGCTGGTCAGTACCACGGCGGATCCTGCGCGCCTGCAAGGGCAGTTGCCCGAGCACCAGCGCATCTGCCGCCTGTGCCAGGAGATCAAATCCGTAGCGGAGATCTCGGCACTTCTCTCCATTCCTCTTGGTGTCGCCCGAATCCTCGTCGCCGACTTGGCGGAGGCGGGCCTTGTCGCCATTCACCAGCCCGGCGGCGACGAGTCTGCCGGCGGCCAGCCAGATGTGACACTGCTCGAAAGGGTGCTCAGTGGACTTCGCAAGCTCTAACGGCGGAGCGGCTCCGCGCTCCACCACCTCCGCGAAGATCGTGGTGGCGGGCGGCTTCGGCGTGGGCAAGACCACGTTCGTCGGCGCGGTCTCCGAGATCAACCCCCTGCGCACCGAAGCCGTCATGACCAGCGCCTCCGCCGGCATCGACGACCTCACCCACACCGGTGACAAGACGACCACCACGGTCGCCATGGACTTCGGCCGCATCACCCTGGACCAGGACCTGATCCTGTACCTCTTCGGTACCCCCGGACAGGACCGCTTCTGGTTCATGTGGGACGACCTCGTACGCGGCGCCATCGGCGCCGTCGTCCTCGTCGACACCCGCCGCCTCGCCGACTGCTTCCCCGCCGTCGACTACTTCGAGAACAGCGGCCTCCCCTTCGTCATCGCCCTCAACGGCTTCGACGGACACCAGCCCTACACCCCCGAAGAAGTCCGCGAGGCCCTCCAGATCGGCCCCGACGCCCCCATCATCACCACCGACGCCCGCCACCGCGCGGACGCCAAGAGCGCACTCATCACGCTCGTCGAGCACGCCCTCATGGCCCGTCTGCGGTAGGAGTCCGGGCAGGCGCGCGCAGGCGCCGCAAGGACGCAGCAAGGCCCCCGTGTCCCGGACACGGGGGCCTTCGCCCTGCCCGCTCCCCCGGGCACGCCGAAGGCCCCGCACCCCCCTCTTGGGTTCTAGGAGTCGTCGCAACACCCCAGCTCAAGGGGTGCGATGGAGTTCGAGATCCGCAAGGTGCGGACGGTGGCCCAAGGCCGTAGGA
>NZ_JBVHWK010000060.1:0-2500 GCF_055569445.1 Streptomyces sp. NPDC029122
CTTCAGAACTAACACAGTGGACGCGAGCAACTGAGGACAAGCCCTCGGCCTATTAGTACCAGTCAGCTCCACCCGTTACCGGGCTTCCACATCTGGCCTATCAACCCAGTCGTCTACTGGGAGCCTTACCCTCTCAAGGAGGTGGGAATACTCATCTTGAAGCAGGCTTCCCGCTTAGATGCTTTCAGCGGTTATCCCTCCCGAACGTAGCCAACCAGCCATGCCCTTGGCAGGACAACTGGCACACCAGAGGTTCGTCCGTCCCGGTCCTCTCGTACTAGGGACAGCCCTTCTCAATATTCCTACGCGCACAGCGGATAGGGACCGAACTGTCTCACGACGTTCTAAACCCAGCTCGCGTACCGCTTTAATGGGCGAACAGCCCAACCCTTGGGACCGACTCCAGCCCCAGGATGCGACGAGCCGACATCGAGGTGCCAAACCATCCCGTCGATATGGACTCTTGGGGAAGATCAGCCTGTTATCCCCGGGGTACCTTTTATCCGTTGAGCGACGGCGCTTCCACAAGCCACCGCCGGATCACTAGTCCCGACTTTCGTCCCTGCTCGACCCGTCGGTCTCACAGTCAAGCTCCCTTGTGCACTTACACTCAACACCTGATTGCCAACCAGGCTGAGGGAACCTTTGGGCGCCTCCGTTACCCTTTGGGAGGCAACCGCCCCAGTTAAACTACCCATCAGACACTGTCCCTGATCCGGATCACGGACCGAGGTTAGACATCCAGCACGACCAGAGTGGTATTTCAACGGCGACTCCACAACCACTGGCGTGGCTGCTTCAAAGTCTCCCACCTATCCTACACAAGCCGAACCGAACACCAATATCAAACTGTAGTAAAGGTCCCGGGGTCTTTCCGTCCTGCTGCGCGAAACGAGCATCTTTACTCGTAGTGCAATTTCACCGGGCCTATGGTTGAGACAGTCGAGAAGTCGTTACGCCATTCGTGCAGGTCGGAACTTACCCGACAAGGAATTTCGCTACCTTAGGATGGTTATAGTTACCACCGCCGTTTACTGGCGCTTAAGTTCTCAGCTTCGCAACCCCGAAAGGTCACTAACCGGTCCCCTTAACGTTCCAGCACCGGGCAGGCGTCAGTCCGTATACATCGCCTTACGGCTTCGCACGGACCTGTGTTTTTAGTAAACAGTCGCTTCTCGCTGGTCTCTGCGGCCACCCCCAGCTCAGAGAGCAAGTCTCATCACCAGGAATGGCCCCCCTTCTCCCGAAGTTACGGGGGCATTTTGCCGAGTTCCTTAACCATAGTTCACCCGAACGCCTCGGTATTCTCTACCTGACCACCTGAGTCGGTTTAGGGTACGGGCCGCCATGAAACTCGCTAGAGGCTTTTCTCGACAGCATAGGATCATCCACTTCACCACAATCGGCTCGGCATCAGGTCTCAGCCTTAACGTGTGACGGATTTGCCTACCACACGGCCTACACCCTTACCCCGGGACAACCACCGCCCGGGCTGGACTACCTTCCTGCGTCACCCCATCGCTTACCTACTACCACCTTGGATCGCCGGCTCCACCACTTTCCTTTCCCCGAAGGGTCCGGAACGGCTTCACGGGCTTAGCATCAGAGGATTCGATATTGGGCGTTTCAAAGCGGGTACCGGAATATCAACCGGTTGTCCATCGACTACGCCTGTCGGCCTCGCCTTAGGTCCCGACTTACCCTGGGCAGATCAGCTTGACCCAGGAACCCTTAGTCAATCGGCGCACACGTTTCTCACGTGTGTATCGCTACTCATGCCTGCATTCTCACTCGTGAACCGTCCACAACTAGCTTCCGCTGCTGCTTCACCCGGCACACGACGCTCCCCTACCCATCACAGCGGGCGTTGGCCCTATAGCTGCAATGACACGACTTCGGCGGTACGCTTGAGCCCCGCTACATTGTCGGCGCGGAATCACTTGACCAGTGAGCTATTACGCACTCTTTCAAGGGTGGCTGCTTCTAAGCCAACCTCCTGGTTGTCTCTGCGACTCCACATCCTTTCCCACTTAGCGTACGCTTGGGGGCCTTAGTCGATGCTCTGGGCTGTTTCCCTCTCGACCATGGAGCTTATCCCCCACAGTCTCACTGCCGTGCTCTCACTTACCGGCATTCGGAGTTTGGCTAAGGTCAGTAACCCGGTAGGGCCCATCGCCTATCCAGTGCTCTACCTCCGGCAAGAAACACACGACGCTGCACCTAAATGCATTTCGGGGAGAACCAGCTATCACGGAGTTTGATTGGCCTTTCACCCCTAACCACAGGTCATCCCCCAGGTTTTCAACCCTGGTGGGTTCGGTCCTCCACGAAGTCTTACCTCCGCTTCAACCTGCCCATGGCTAGATCACTCCGCTTCGGGTCTAGAGCGTGCAACTCAATCGCCCTATTCGGACTCGCTTTCGCTACGGCTTCCCCACACGGGTTAACCTCGCTACACACCGCTAACTCGCAGGCTCATTCTTCAAAAGGCACGCAGTCA
>NZ_JBVHWK010000061.1:0-4676 GCF_055569445.1 Streptomyces sp. NPDC029122
CCCTCCTCCCCCCCCCCCCCCCCCCCCCCCCCCCCCCCCCCCCCCCCCCCCCCCCCCCCCCCCCCCCCCCCCCCCCCCCCCCCCCCCCCCCCCCCGCCGTCCCAGGCAGCCCCGCCCAGAGGAGTCCCATGCCCCGGATGCCGTCGGCCGATCGGCGCGCCCAGCTGACCGAGGCGGCGATCCGCGCCATGACCCGCGACGGCGTCGCCCGGACGACGACCCGCTCGATCGCCGCCGAGGCCGGCGTGTCCCTGAGCGTCTTCCACTACTGCTTCGACTCCAAGCAGGAGCTGCTGGAGTCCGTCCTCGAGGCGATCACCGCGCACTACATCACGGTGGTGAAGGCGGCGATCCGGCCGAGACCCACCCTTCGCGAGACCGTCCGGGCCGGCTTCCACGCGTACTGGGACCACGTGGGCGCCCAGCCCGGCGAACACATGCTCACCTACGAGCTCACCCAGTACGCCCTGCGCCGGCCCGGTTTCGAGCACCTGGCCCGCCGCCAGTACGAGCTGTACTGCCAGACGTACGAGGAGCTGATCGGGCAGCTGTGCCGGGAAATGGGGCTCGTCCCGAAGGTGCCGGCCCCCGTGCTGGCCCGGTACCTGGCGGCCATGACCGACGGGCTGACCCTGAGCGTGCTGGTCCTCGGCGACGAGAAGGCCGCCGGGGCGCTCCTGGACATGATCACCGAGCACGTCGTGGGGCTGATGGAGGGCTGATCGGTCAGTCGGGCTCCGCCGCCCGCCAGACGGTGGTGATGTTGCAGAACTCGCGGATGCCGTGACCGGACAGCTCCCGCCCGTACCCCGACCGCTTGACCCCGCCGAAGGGCAGGGCCGGGTGGGAGGCGGTCATCCCGTTGACGAAGACTCCTCCGGCCTCGAGGTCGCGCACGAAGCGCTCCAGGTCGGAGTCGTCGCGGGTCCAGACGTTGGAGCTGAGTCCGAAGGGCGTGTGGTTGGCCCGCTCCACGGCCTCGTCCAGGCCGTCGACCCGGTAGAGGGTGGCGACGGGCCCGAAGGTCTCCTCCAGGTCGATGCGCATGGCCGGGGTGACGTCGGCCAGGACGGTCGGCTCGTAGAACCAGCCGTCCGGGTGGCCGGGCGGCCGCCGGCCGCCGCACAGGACCGTGGCCCCGTGCCGTACGGCGTCGTCGACCAGCTCCTCCACGTCGGCGCGGCCGCTCTCGGTGGCCAGCGGTCCGACGTCGGTGGACTCCCGCATCGGGTCGCCCACGGTCAGCGCCTCCATGCCCTCCGTGAAGAGCCGGGCGAACTCCTCGTAGACGTCGGTGTGGACGATGAACCGCTTGGCGGCGATGCAGGACTGGCCGTTGTTCTGCACCCGCGCGGTCACGGCGGTCCGCGCGGCCCGCGCGATGTCCGCCGAGGGCATCACGATGTACGGGTCGCTGCCGCCGAGCTCCAGGACGGTCTTCTTGACCTCGTCCCCCGCGACGGAGGCCACGGCCCGTCCGGCCGGCTCGCTGCCCGTCAGGGTGGCCGCCGCCACCCTCGGGTCGCGCAGAATGCCCTCGACGGGGCCCGAGCCGATCAGCAGGGTCTGGAAGCAGCCCTGCGGGAAGCCCGCCCGGTCGAAGAGGTCGCCGAGGTACAGGGCCGTCTGGGGGACGTTCGACGCGTGCTTGAGCAGGCCCACGTTGCCGGCCATGAGCGCGGGCGCGGCGAAGCGTACGACCTGCCAGAGGGGGAAGTTCCACGGCATGGCCGCCAGGACCACGCCCAGGGGCCGGTAGCGGACCGTTACGGCGGAGGCGCCCGCGTCGCGCACGTCGGCGTCGGCGGGCCGCTCGTCCGCGAGGAGGGACTCGGCGTGGGCCGCGTACCAGCGCATCGCCTTGACGCACTTGGCGGCCTCCGCGCGGGCCGCCGCGAGGGGTTTGCCCATTTCGACGGTCATGGTGCGGGCGACGTCCTCCGCTTCCGCCTCCAGCAGGTCCGCCGCGCTGTTCAGCAGCGCCGACCGCTCTGCGAAGGCGGTGTGCCGGTACGAGGTGGACGTGCGCGCGGCCAGGGCCAGGCAGCGCTCGATGCCGGCGGCGTCGAGGGCGTCGAAGGAGAGCAGCGTCTTGCCCGTCGTGGGGTTGACGGTGGCGATGGGCATGGTCCGGCCTTCCTGCGAGGGAACCGCCCCACCGACCCTGCCCGCCCCGGCCCGCCCCCGCAACGCGAGGACCGGCCCGCCCGTCCGGCACGCCGCCGGGGCGGCCGAAAGGGAGATCTCCGGAAGGAGCCGCCCTGTGGTGCCCTCGTCGAGCCGGCCGGCCACTCAGCGGATGGCTGTGCCCGGCGGTTTCACCGCACGCCCTGGCGTCCCAGGAATCCCTCGACCACTGTCGCCAGGGCCTCCGGGCTCTCGTCCGGGGCGAAGTGGCCGGCGTCGTCGAAGACCTCGAGCTCAGCGTTCGGATACCACCGCAGCCAGGTGGACCGCATGGTGTCAGGGCCCATCGCCGGGTCGTTCGCACCCGCTACGACGAGCACCGGTGTCGGGTTGCCCTGGAGCCGCTCGTGGAGGTCGGGGCCGCGCGTCCAGGATTCGAGGTACGAGCGCAGGGCCGCCCGCGAGGAGCGTTCCGAGCCGCTCACCCTGGCCTCGAGCCACGCGTCGTCGTGACGGCCGCCGGTGGTGACGTCGAAGATCGTCCTGCGGTTGCCGGAATCCTCCACGGCTCCGGCGAACAGCTCCCACATCTCCCCTTCGAGCGGGAAGCCGGACGCGGGTACCGGCGAGATGCCGACGATCGAGCGGACGCGCGAGGGGGCGTCCAGCAACAGTTGCTGGGCCGCCTTGCCGCCCATGGAGTGACCGACCATCGAGAAGGTGTCCCACCCGAGGTCGTCGGCCACGGCGAGGGCGTCCGCGGCGACCTCCTCCATCGTGTGGGCCCCAGGGGTGTCCATCGCCTCGCCGTACCCACGGCAGTCCACGAACGCGTAACTGAACGCGCTCCCGTCCAGGTACCGCCTCAGATGCCCGAAGCCCGACCTGTCGCTGAGCCAGTGGTGGAGCGCGAGGACCCGCGTGGGGCCGCTGCCCTGCACCTCGTACGGAATCACGTGCCCTGCCGCATGTGCTGTCACGATGCTGGGTCTCCCCCTCCGCACCGGGCCCGGAAGCGCACCGGCCCGGGGCTTCGCCTCAACGGCGTAGCGGCGCGAGCGGGCGCCCGAAGGCGTTGCCGGCGGGATGGACCCCGCCGGCCGGGATCCCGGCCCTGAGGGAGTTCGGCAGGTCCTAGCGGCGGCCGCGCGGCTTGCCGCCCCGCTTGGCGGCCGGCTTGCCGCCCGACCGGGCCGCGGGCTTGCCCGCGGTCCTGGCGCCGCCGGTCTTCGCGCCGCCCGCCTTGGTGCCCGTCCTGCCGCCGGCGCTGCCGGCCGTCTTGCGCTGCTTGGGCTGCGGCGGGGTGGGCTGGCGGCCCCGGGTGCTGTTCACGGTCCGCCCGCGGACGATCCCGATGAACTCCTCCACCAGGTCGGTGGTCTTCTCCTCCGGCCAGGACAGCGCGATCCGTGACGCGGGGGCGTCGGAGACCGTCCGGTAGGTGAGGTCCTTGCGGTGGTGCAGGCGGGCGAGGGACTGCGGGACGACGAGGACGCCGATGCCCGCCGCTACCAGCTCGATGGCGTCCGCCGTGGTGGCGGGCCGTTCGAAGGCGGGGCGTCCGGGCAGGGTCTCCCAGTCGAGGACGTCGTCGAGGGGGTGCAGCACGATCTCGTCGGCCAGGTCCTCGGTGGTGACCTCCTCGACCGCGGCGACGACGTGGTCCTTGGGGACCACCACGACGGTCGTCTCGGTGTAGAGGGGGATCGCGCTGAGGTCCGCCCCGTCCACGGGCATCCGTACGAAGCCGGCGTCGGCGTCACTGGTGCGCAGCGCGGCGAAGGCCTCGGCGGCGGGCACGCCGACGAGGATCAGCGGGACGTCGGGCAGCCGCTCGTTCCAGATCCGCACCCACTTCGTGGGCGTCACTCCCGGGACGTAGGCGAGCCGGAAGGAAGGGGGTACATCCGAGCCTGTCACCCCGCCAGGTTACCGGTCGTGGTCGGAGGTAGCGCACATGCTCGATACCCTTGACTCCATGACGTCGCACCAGAGCACCCAGACGATGAAGCCCGCGACCGCGGCGAAGAAGCTGGGTGTGTACCTCGAGGCCACCCCCGCAGAGTTCCAGGAGGGTGTCATCTCGCGCACCGAGCTGAACGCACTCCAGGCCGAGCCGCCGGCCTGGCTGGTGGAGCTGCGGCGCAACGGCCCGCACCCGCGCCCGGTGGTCGCCTCGAAGCTGGGCGTCTCCATCGCCGGTCTCGCGCGCGGCGGGATCACCGAGGCGCTCACCACCGAGCAGATCGAGGCCATCAAGCAGGAGAACCCCGAGTGGCTGCAGAAGGAGCGCGCCACCCAGGCGGATGTCCGCAAGGAAGCGGTGCGGATCAAGGAGAAGCAGGCGGAGGAGGCCGCTCGGCGCGCCGAGAAGCAGGGCTGATCCTCCTCCCCGCACACTGACGGCCGGGCCGGGTCCTTTCGGGGACCCGGCCCGGCCGCGTATGCGCTCCCGGGGGGGGAGCCCCCACGGGGCCACCCCGACGGGGGGGGGTTCGTGGCCTGGCGTCGTGCCCCGCGCGTTGTTATCCCCCCCCTCCGCCCCCCCC
>NZ_JBVHWK010000062.1:0-3759 GCF_055569445.1 Streptomyces sp. NPDC029122
CACACCTCGTCGAAGGCGGTCGCGAACACCGGCTGGGCGTCGTACAGCTCACGACCCATCCCCGGCCGCTGCGCGCCCTGCCCCGAGAACAGGAACGCCGTCCGGCCCGGGGTGGCCGCGTCCGTGGCCGCGTCCGTGGCCCCGTCGGCCAGGGCGGCCAGGGCGGCCAGCGCCTCGGTCCGGTCCCCCGCCACCACGGCGGCACGGTGCTCGAAGGCCTTGCGGCGCACCGCCAGCGACCGGCCCACGGCCGCGGGGTCCGCCCCGGGGTCGGCCGACACCCGGGCCAGCAGCTGCTGGGCCTGTGCGCGGACCGCGTCCGCGTCACGGCCCGACAGCGGCCAGGGCACGGCGGAGGGAGAGCGGTCCGCCGGGCGGCCGGCGGCGGGCGCCGGGGCCGGGATGGCAGGGGCTTCCTCCAGGATGACGTGGGCGTTGGTGCCGCTGATGCCGAACGAGGACACGGCCGCCCGGCGGGGTTCCCGCGCCGGGGGCCAGTCCAGCGGTTCGGTCAGCAGCCGGACCTCGCCGGCCGTCCAGTCGACGTGCGGGGTCGGGGCGTCCACGTGCAGGGTCTTCGGTACGACGCCGTGCCGCATCGCGAGCACCATCTTGATCACGCCGGCCACGCCGGCCGCGGCCTGGGTGTGGCCCAGGTTCGACTTCAGGGAGCCCAGCCACAGCGGGCGGTCCGCGGGCCGGTCCTGCCCGTACGTGGCCAGCAGTGCCTGCGCCTCGATCGGGTCCCCGAGCGGGGTGCCCGTGCCGTGCGCCTCGACCGCGTCGACCTGGCCGGCTGTCAGTCCGGCGTGGGCGAGGGCCTGGCGGATGACGCGCTGCTGGGCGGGGCCGTTGGGGGCGGACAGGCCGTTGGAGGCCCCGTCCTGGTTGACCGCGGAACCCTTGAGGACCGCGAGGACCTCGTGGCCGTTGCGTCGGGCGTCCGACAGCCGCTCCACGAGGAGCATGCCCGCGCCCTCGGACCAGCCCGTGCCGTCCGCGGCCGCGGCGAAGGCCCGGCACCGGCCGTCCGGCGACAGGCCGCGCTGGCGGCTGAAGTCGACGAACGCGTCGGGGGTCGACATGACGGTCACGCCGCCGGCCAGCGCCAGGTCGCACTCCCCGCGCCGCAGCGCCTCCGCCGCGAGGTGCAGGGCGACGAGGGAGGACGAGCACGCCGTGTCCACCGTCAGCGCGGGCCCCTCGAAGCCGAAGCTGTACGCGATCCGGCCCGAGACGACGCTGCCGGCGCCACCCGTGCCGAGGTAGCCCTCCAGGTCCTCGGCGGACCGCGCCACGAGGGCGGTGTAGTCCTGTCCGTTGGATCCGATGTAGACGCCGGTGCGGCTGCCGCGCAGCGAGTCCGGGTCGACGCCGGCCTGTTCGAACAGCTCCCAGGAGGTCTCCAGCAGCAGCCGCTGCTGGGGGTCCATGGCGAGGGCCTCGCGCGGGGAGATCCCGAAGAAGCCGGCGTCGAAGTCGCCCACGTTCTCCAGGAAGCCGCCCGCCGTCGCGTACGTGGTCCCCGGCGCGTCGGGGTCGGCGTCGAACAGGCCCGCCAGGTCCCAGCCGCGGTCCTGCGGGAACGGGCCCACCGCGTCGGTGCCGTCCGCCAGCAGGGTCCACAGCCCGTCGGGCGAGGACACCCCGCCGGGGAACCGGCAGGCCATCCCGACGACGACCACGGGGTCGGCGGCGTCCGCCACCGGGCCCGTCACGACGGCCCGGGGCGCCGTGCCCGCCAGCTCGCCCCGCAGGAACTCGGCCAGTGCCACCGGGCTCGGGTAGTCGAACGCGAGGGAGGCGGGCAGGCGCAGTCCGGTGACCGCACCGAGCCGGCTGCCCAGCTCCACCGAGGCCAGCGAATCGAAGCCCAGCCGGCGGAAGGACCGCTCGGGGGCGATGGCGTCCGGCGTCGGGTGCATCAGCAGTTCGGCGGCGTGTCCGCGGATCAGCCCGACGAGGGCCGCGCGCTGTTCGTCCGGGCTCAGACCGGCCAGCGTGGCGGCGAACCCGGTGGTCGTCCCGGGCTCCGCCGCGCCGGTGACCGCCCGCAGTACGGGGCGCCGGGCCGCCGGGCCGTGGGCCCGCGCGTACCGGTCCCAGTCGATGTCGGCGGCCAGTACGGCGCTCTCGCCGTGGCGGATCGCGCCGTCCAGCAGCCGCAGGGCCCGCTGCGGGCTCATGGGGCGGAAGCCGGTGCGGCGCATGCGTTCGCGGACGACGGCGTCGGCCGCCGCCATGCCGTCGCCCTCCCAGGCACCCCACGCGACGGCGGTGGCCGGCAGTCCTTCGCGGCGGCGCTGCTGCGCGAGGGCGTCCAGGGCGGCGTTCGCCGCGGCGTAGTTGGCCTGCCCGGCCGCTCCGATGACGCCGGCGAGCGAGGAGAAGAGGACGAACGCTTCGAGGCCGAGGTCGCGCGTCAGCCGGTGCAGGGTGAGGGCGGCGTCCGTCTTGCCCGCCAGTACGCCGGTGAGCTGCGCGGGGGTGAGGGTGCTGAGCACGCCGTCGTCGAGGACCCCGGCGGTGTGCACGACGGCCGTCAGCGGGTGCTCGGCCGGGACGGCCGCGAGCAGCGCGGCGAGGGCGTCCTCGTCGGAGACGTCGCAGGCCGCCAGGGTGACCTCGGCGCCCAGCGCGGACAGCCCGTCGACGAGCTCGGCGGCGCCGGGGGCGTCCGCGCCGCGTCGGCTGACCAGCAGCAGGTGGTCGGCGCCGGCCTCGGCGAGCCAGCGGGCGACGTGGCCGCCGAGGGCTCCGGTACCGCCGGTGACCAGGACGGTGCCGCGCGGCGACCAGTCCCGGGCGGGCGCCGACCAGCCGGTCCGCACCAGTCTCCGGGCGTAGGTGCCGGAGGGCCGCAGGGCGGTCTCGTCCTCGTCGGCTTCTCCGGAGAGGAGGGTGCAGAGCCGTCGCAGGGCGTCGGCGTCCGGCTGTTCGGGCAGGTCGACCAGGCCGCCCCAGCCGGCGGGGGCCTCGAGTGCGGCCACCCGGCCCAGGCCCCAGAGCTGGGCCTGGCGGGGCCGTACGGGGCCGTCGTCCCGCGCGTCCACACGGACCGCGCCGCGGGTGGCGACCCACAGGGGTGCCGGGAGGCCGTTGTCGCCGAGGGCCTGGAGCAGGGCGAGGGTGGCGGCCGTCGCGTCGGCGCCGTCGGGGTCGAGCAGGGACAGCACGCCCGAGAGGCCGTCCGCCGGGATCTCGAGGGCCAGCCGCCGGGCGAGGACGGTCCGGTCGTGCTCGGCAGCGGTCAGGGCCAGTGGTACGACGTCGGCGCCCCGGTCGGCCAGCGCGGCAAGGACGGCGTCGACGTGCCCTGCCGGGTGGCCGGCGTCGGTGACGACCAGCCAGGAGCCCAGGGGGGCAGCGGTCGCGGAGGGGTCGGAGGGGTCTTCGAGCCGCTCCCAGGTCACCCGGTAGAGCAGGTCGTCCGCGTCGGGGCGGTGACCGGACGCGGACGCCATGGGTGCGGCGGGCCAGTAGCGCTGCCGCTGGAAGGGGTACGTCGGCAGGTCGACGCGGCGGCCGGACAGGACGCGCGTCCACTCGGGCTCGACGCCGCGGACGAACGCTCCCGCGAGGGCGGACATCAGCGTGAACGTCTCGGCGCGGCCGCGGCGCAGCAGGGGGAGGAGGGCGGCGGGCTGGTCGAGGCAGGTCTGTCCCATGGCGGTCAGGACGGCGTCGGGGCCGAGTTCGAGGTAGGTGCGCACCCCGGCGGTCTCGAGGTGGCGCACGGCGTCGTGGAAGCGGACGGCC
>NZ_JBVHWK010000063.1:0-3221 GCF_055569445.1 Streptomyces sp. NPDC029122
CTCAAGGAACGGACGCTTCCTTTGTACTCACCCTCGCGGGCTTTCCTCCGGGCTTTCGTTCTATTCTTCGTTCTTGCGTTTCCGACTCTATCAGACTCTTTCGCGTCCGATTTCCTCGGCGCTTTCAAGGTTCTGCGCTTTCACGCTTTCCCTTTCCGGCGGTTCCGACTCTATCAGAAGCTTTCCACCGGATTTCCCGGGCTTCGGCTTCCTGAATCAGGAGTCGGCTGTGCCCCACGGGAATTCAATTCCATTTGGGGCGAGAGAGATGTTAAACCATCGCTGCCGAACTTGTCCAGTTCGAGGCAACCGTTCGAATCTACCTCCCCACAGCGGCCGTGTCAACGGTCTGCGGGACGACGAGGAGACTAGCAGCTCAGCCCGCCTGTACGCACATCAGGCCGCGGTCGGGAGGGTCGCCGTGCGGTCGGCCTCCTCCACGTCGCCCGCCTCGCCGGCGCGGGAGGCCCGGCCGCCCAGGACGTAGACGTAGACGAGGAACGCGGCCTCCGCGAGGACGCCGATGGTGACGCGGGCCCAGGTGGGAAGGCCCGACGGGGTCACGAAGCCCTCGATCAGGCCGGAGACGAAGAGGACCGCGGCCAGGCCGATGGCCATGCCGAGGGCGGCACGGCCCTGTTCGGCGAGGGCCGTGCGGCGGGTGCGGGGCCCCGGGTCGATGACGGTCCAGCCGAGGCGCAGGCCCGTACCGGCGGCGACGAAGACGGCCGTCAGTTCGAGGAGGCCGTGCGGGAGGATCAGCCCGAGGAAGACGTCGAGGCGGCCGGCGGAGGTCATCAGGCCGAGGCCGACGCCGAGGTTCGCCATGTTCAGGAAGAGGATCCAGAGCACCGGGAGCCCGAGGAAGGCGCCGAGGACGAGGCAGATGGCGGCAGCTTGGGCGTTGTTCGTCCAGACCTGGGCGGCGAAGGAGGCCGCCGGGTGGCTGGAGTAGTACGTCTCGTACTCGCCGCCCGGCCGCGTCAGCTCCTTGAGGTGCTCCGGGGCCGCGATGGCGCTCTGCACTTCGGGGTGGGTGGCTATCCACCAGCCGATGAGCACGCCGAGGGCCGTGGAGAGCAGTGCGGTGGGTATCCACCAGCGGCGACTGCGGTAGACGGCGGCCGGGAAGCCCTCGGTGAAGAAGCGCGCGGCGTCGCGCCAGCCGGCGCGGCGGGTGCCGGTGACGGTGGAACGGGCGCGGGCGACGAGCTGGGTGAGGCGGCCCGTCAGCATCGGGTCGGGGGCGCTCGACTGGATCAGGGAGAGGTGGGTGGAGGTGCGCTGGTAGAGGGCGACGAGCTCGTCGGCCTCCGCCCCGGTGAGCCGGCGGCCCCGGCCGAGGAGCTGCTCCAGGCGGTCCCACTCCGTCTGGTGGGCCGCCACGAAGACGTCGAGATCCATCCCGTTACCGCTCCCCTGCCCCTGGCCACCCGATACGGCTTACTTCTCCTGTCGTCAGCTTGGCAGACTGGGGTGCGCAGGGGCGGGTCAGGTCGGGGAAAGGTGCGCTCGGTGAGTGATCTGGTGACGGGAGACGCGGTCGTCCTGGGTCTGCGGCCGGCGCGGCTGCCGAGTCGGGCACTGGCGATCCTGCTCGACCTGGCCGTGTACGTCATCGGGTACGTGGCGGTGCTGGTCGGGCTGCTCTACGCGACCGCCGGGCTCGACGAAGCCGCGCAGGCCGCGGTGACGGTGGCGAGCTTCCTGCTGGTGCTGGTCGGCGTGCCGATCGCGGTGGAGACGCTGAGCCACGGCCGCTCGCTGGGGAAGCTGGCGTGCGGGCTGCGGGTGGTGCGGGAGGACGGCGGGCCGATCCGGTTCCGGCACGCGCTGGTGCGCGGGGCCATGGGGGTCGTGGAGCTGCTGTTCACGTTCGGGGCGGTCGCCTGTATCGCCTCGCTGATGTCGGAGCGGGGCCGGCGGCTGGGCGACGTGTTCGCCGGGACGCTGGTGGTCCGGGAGCGGGTGCCGGGGGCTCGGGTGATGCCGGTGCCCGCGCCGCCGCCGTGGCTGGCGGGGCGGTTCGCCGCGCTGGACCTGTCGGCGGTGCCGGACGGGCTGTGGCTGGCGATCCGGCAGTACCTGACGCGGATGGACCAGCTGGACCCGCACACGGGTGCCGCGATGGCCGTGCGGCTCGCGGACGACGTGGTGGCCCGGACGGGAACGCCGCCGCCGGCCGGGGTGCCGGCTGCCGCGTTCCTGATGGCGGTGGTGCACGAGCGGCAGTCCCGGGATGCCGCGCGGGCCTTCGCGGTGAGCCGGGCCGCGGCCGTGGCCCCGGCGCCCCCGGCCGCCGTCCCGGTGGCGACCCCGTTGCCCGCTCCCGTGCCCGTGCCCGTGCCCGCTCCGGTGCCGGTGGCCCCCGTGGCGCCGCCTACGCGCGGCACCGGGTTCGCTCCGCCCGCGTAGCTAGTCCTCGAAGGAGGACGGCGAGGATTCCAGGTGTTCGAGTTCGATGCCGGGTGCCGAGAGGACCACGTCCCCCGCGATGTGCACGGTGTGGACCTCGCCCGTGTCGAGGGCGGTGAGCTGGTACTCGTCCACCACCAGGGGGCCGCTGTCGGTGGGGTGCTCGGCGCGTGAGAGCAGGGCCCAGGCCTGGTCGACGGTGCGGGGTGCCAGGACCGGGTCGGTCAGGGCGAGGAGCCGGATCCGGGTCGCGGGGGCTCCGGGGCTCAGGCGGAGCAGGCGGGCCGTGGCGATGAGGAAGGCCGGGGAGCTGCCGGTGAAGCCGGGGGCGGCGATGTTGCCCTCGGTGGCCTCGGCTCCGGTGGGGTCGGTGCGGACCCAGGTGACGCCGTCGATGGCGGCGCCGCGGACCTGCCAGCTCGCGGCGTTCGCCTCCAGGCGGATGGGGCGGCCGAGTGCGTCGATGGCCAGGTCCAGTGAGCCGCGGTGGCCCCCGTCGGGGGTGGTCAGCTGGGCGACGTAGCGCCAGCCGGAGGGGCCGGGGGCGCAGTGGAAGTGTTCCTCGCCGAGCGGGGTGCGGTCGTGGGGGTCGTGGAGCGAGTAGCGGCCGCGGGGCATGGCTGTGGTCCTCGGGTACGGGGCAGGCCCCCGGCGCGGGTGCCGGGGGCCTGCCTGGAGTGCTGCGGATCCGCTGGGATCGGTAGCGGTGGATCAGTAGCGGTAGTGGTCGGGCTTGTACGGGCCCTCGACCTTGACGCCGATGTACGCGGCCTGCTCCGGGCGCAGGGTGGTGAGCTTGACGCCCA
>NZ_JBVHWK010000064.1:0-3075 GCF_055569445.1 Streptomyces sp. NPDC029122
ACGGACGCTTCCTTTGTACTCACCCTCGCGGGCTTTCCTCCGGGCTTTCGTTCTGTTCTTCGTTCTTGCGTTTCCGACTCTATCAGACTCTTTCGTGTCCGATTTCCTCGGCGCTTTCGAGGTTCTGCGCTTTCGCGCTTTCCCTTTCCAGCGGTTCCGACTCTATCAGAAGATTTCCACCGGTTTTCCCGGCTTCAACGTTTCCGAATGGAGAGTCGAATGCACTCCACCCGGAACGAGATCCTCTGTGGAGTGGTGGCTGCCGAACTTGTCCAGTTCGAGGCAACCGTTTAACTCTACAACCCTCCCCGCGAGGGTGTCAAAACGACGCCGGAGCCCCGCTCAGCCGGGTCCGCAGGCCCACCAGCCGGCCGCTTCAGTGCCGTCGGCGGTTGAGTACGCCGATGAGCGTGGCAAGGTCGGCGGCACCGGCCGGGTCATCCGCGTAGCGGGTGGTCTGGAGAGGACCGACCTCAGGAAGGACGATCTCCTCCCGGGCCAGAACATGGACCAAGGTCAACAGTGCGGCGCGGGCATTGCCGTCGGTGAAGGGGTGGAAGAACGCCACATCGAGGTAGGCACGGGCCGCGCGGGCCGCCAGCGGGATGTTCGGATCGGTCGTCTCGTGCAGGCAGGAGTCGAAGTCGGCTCGCGTGCGAGGGGTCAGACCGTAGCGCTCGCGGCCGGCCTTCGCGTAGGCGTCGCTCATGCGGAACGGTGCCGTTGGTGCAGCGGTGACTGCCCGCTGCCAGCCGGCCAGCAGGGCGAAGTCCAGCGGGGTGCGGCGTGCGGCGTCTTCTCGGGCCAATGCGTATGCGGCGAGCAGACGCTCGGCGCGCATCGGATCGCGCCGGCGCACCGGCCCCTCGCACCAGGACCGGAACCCATCGCGGTCGGGCGGGACCCGCTGCAGGGCCGGTGCGCGTTGCCAGTCGGCCTCACGGCGCACGCGCAGCCAGGCCGAAAGGCTGTCAGTACCGGTCATGGAGATCCTCCAGAGCCTCCCTCTCACGGTGGTCCTGGTACGGGGCGTGGCCGGTGAGGCCGGCAGCCAGGTCCTCGCCGACGGACTCGATCAACGTCCGTTCCGGGTAGACCCAGCTCCGGAACCTGCCGCCGATCGCGCGCTCCACCGCTCGCTCGGCTTCGGCTCGGTCCATGCCGGTGCTGGTGAGGAACCAGCCCAGGACGATCGACGCCTGGCCGTACCAGCCGCCCTCCGCGCCCGAGTCCAAAGTGTGGGTCACGAGCCGGACGCAGGCCCGTTCCAGGTGCCAACTCCGATCCTCGGGTGAGGCGTCCGGCGGCGGGGCCAGTTCGACGAAGCGCTGGGCCGTCAGCTCCAGCCACTCCCGCCACTCCAGCAGTGCGGCTACGACGCGTGCCGCGGTCTCGTCGGGGGTCGTCACCGAGCTCGGCCCGCTGACCCAGTTACCGATGGGCCCGCCGTAGCGGTAGCACCAGCTCCACCCCCAGGCCCAGGTGCCGTACCGCTCCCGGATGACCGCGTCCACCTGACTCTCACACCAGCGTTCGCCCTGCCACCAGCCGGCCATGCCGGAGAGCACGGGTGGCACCCACTCGCGGACCAGCGAGCGGAGCTGGGCTTCCTCGTCCTCGTCCCAGGCGAACGGGTGGCGGGCGGGGTCGAACTCATCCCAGCTCCGAACGCCCTCGCGGGTGACAGGAGGCACGCGGTTCTCGGGGAAGGGGAGGGTGTCACGGTTGTACGTCAGCGCTGGCCACTCTTCCTGTCCGAAGTGATCGGCCCATCAGTCTCGGCTCGGACCCCCTGGGGGCGCGACCGGTTTTCGGCCCGTACCCCGTGAGCGCGTCTGTGCAGGGCCGGTAGCCGGCTCTCACCACCACCGGGCGATGGTTCACGTCCTCCAGCGGCAGGCTCCACGGCCGGCCCTCGCGGACCGGGTCCGCACCCTCACGACCAGGACGGCTCCGACGCCGTGATCACACCACCCACACGGAGGTCATCTCCTGTGGCCCGGAGCGCCGCGTGATGTCACGCGGAATCCGATGGTGCGGCACGACTCTGGCGTCAAGAATCACCCGATGCATGAAGTGAACCTGTCCGACGGGACCATCAGTCTGTCCCCCCTGCGCCTGGACGACGTGGAGGCGCACCTCGCGGGGGAGGACGAGCTACTCGTTCGCTGGCTCAACGGCGGTCCCGGCACGCGCGAGGGGACCGAAGCGTACTTCCGGCACTGCCGGGAACAGTGGGACACCGCCGGGCCACTCCGCGCGTTCGGCATCCGGATGAGCACCGACGAGGTGCTCGCGGGCACGATCGACTTGCGGTTCGCCGGAGAAGGTCTGGCGCCCGGCCAGGTGAATGTCGCCTACGGTCTCTATCCGTCCTGGCGGGGGCGTGGCCTGGCTACCCGCGCGGTCCTCTTGGCGTCCCAGTACGCGGCGAGTGAGGGCGGGGCGGAGGCGGTGATCCAGGTCGAGCCCGAAAATCCCGCATCTGCCGCAGTCGCGCAGCGGGCCGGGTTCACCCCCGGCAAGCCCACGCACGGCAAGGACGGCACACGCTTCGACTGGTACATCCGGGACCTGCACGCCGCTGCCCGGTGACGCCCCACCGTTACGGGCAGCCCTTGGTAGCCGGCCGTGGTGGCTGCCACTGGCAGACCGAGTCCTGCTGATGGCCTTCTATTACCGTACGAACCTCACCATGCGGCAGCTCGCGCCGCTGTTCGGCTGCTCGCCGGCGACCGTCTGCCGGGTGATCCAGCGGCTGCGGCATGCCGGCCATCGAGCCGCCGCCCGCCCGGCCGACGCGGTCGAGCGGCTGTGGATCGTGGACGGCACCCTCATCCCGGTCGGCGACCGGAAGGTCGGTGCGTCCTCACGCAACTACCGGTTCTCTGCGAACGGGCAGGTCGTCACCGGCGCGGCAATGCACCCGGCGCGAGCAACTCCTTCAGGTGCTCTCCGGTTCGCAGTCGGTAAAAGCCCGTGAACGCAGAAAAGCCCCGCACCAGAAGGTGCGGGGCTTTCCCACAATGATTGTTCGGCGGCGTCCTACTCTCCCACAGGGTCCCCCCTGCAGTA
>NZ_JBVHWK010000065.1:0-1658 GCF_055569445.1 Streptomyces sp. NPDC029122
CCTAAGGGCTTGCAGATCATTAACACGGTGTTTTGATCTTGTTGTCCTCGCCGGTCTGTGCCTGGACTCGGGCCTGAAGGGCGGCGAGGGATGTGGGTGGGGTTGTCGCCGGCGGGATGGTGATGCCGTGTGTCTCGAGCAGTCGGCGGTTCTTCAGGAGGGTTCGGTGCATCGCGGTGCGGCTGGTGCCGAACAGCACGGCGAGGGGTTCCGCAGCCAGGGCGGCCCGTAAGTGGAGCACGGTGGCCAGGATCTGGTCGGGGAAGGTCAGCCGGGGCGGGCGGCCGCGCCGGATATCCCCGTCTGGGGCCAGGGTCTCGGTGAGGCCGTTCAGTTGCCGGCGGGACATCCCGGTCAGTGCGGGATCGGAGAGTAAGGCCTGGTCCCACTCCGGTTCCTGCGTCTGCGGGGTCCGGGCCGCCTGGATCACAGGTGATGGCTGGGGGTGCAGTGCATAGTTCCAGTCGCCGTGGAACGCGTGCCGGGTCAACGGCAGGGCGGCCATCTCGGCGTCTTTGATGCGGACTCCGGTCGGGTAGGTGTTGATGTCGAGTTCGGCCCTCACGCGCAGTCCGGTGCGGGTGGTGGTCGCCGCGATCGACTGCACGATGACTTCGTGGCTGGTCAGCGGGCGGCCGCTCCAGTTCATGGTGATGTGCGAGAACAGCCTGTGCTCGATCTTGTTCCACTTCGAAGTGCCGGGTGGTAGATGACACACGGTGATCGTCAGCCCGGTCTCAGCGGAGAGCTTGGCGAGTTCGAGCTTCCAGGCCCGGGTGCGGTATCCGTTGGATCCGCCGGCGTCGGCGGTGATCAGCAGCCGTGTCGCCTGCGGGTAACTGGCCTGGCCCTGGCCGTGCCACCAGCGGCGGATCGATTCCACTGCGAACGAGGCGGTGTCGTGATCGGTGCCGACGTTGACCCAGCCGGTGTTCGCGGTCAAATCGTAGATCCCATAGGGGACGGCTTTGCCCAGTTGTGGGTCGGCGAAGTCGTGGACGCCGACCGGGACAGGCTCACCGGCGGGACGCCACTGGCGGCCGCTGTTCTTGAACTCGCCGACCAGTTCCTTCTTCTTGGTGTCCACGCTGATCACAGGTTGCCCGGTGTCCCGGTGCTCGCGGGCCTGCTCGTTGAGGTAGCGGAACTGGGTGTCCCGGTCCGGGTGCTGGTTGCCCTCGAGTGTCTTCGCGTTCGCCTGCAGGCTGAAGCCTTCCTCCCGCAGCAGGTCGCCCACGGTATCGGCGCTGATCCGGTGCCCGGCCCGGGCCAGCTCCGCCGCGATCGTACGTGTCGATTTCACAGTCCACCGCAGCGGCGACATCGGGTCGCCCCTCTCATCGGGTTCGACCAGCGCCAGCAGTGCCGGCCGCACCCCCGGATCCAGATCGGCGACCCGTTTGCGTCCTCCGCCGAGACGCCGGACCCGTCCCAACGGCTCCTCTCCGGATTCCAGCTCGAACACACCATTGCGGACCGTCGTCTCGCTGACCTGGGCCGCCCGAGCGACAGCCCGGATGCCACCGTGCCCCAGCAGCCGGGCCTCGGTTCCCATCAGCAGCCGTCGCTGCCGCTCGTCCAGATGTGGGAACAACACCGCGAACTTCGCGGAGAGTTGGTCACGGGTCTCGTCCGGGATGCGCATACCACACCAACGA
>NZ_JBVHWK010000066.1:0-1649 GCF_055569445.1 Streptomyces sp. NPDC029122
AGCAGCGTGCCCTCGGCCATCATCTCGTAGAGGCGGTGGACACCGGTCGTGGTCTCCTCCGTCACACCGCGGATCTCCGACGCGAGCTGCGTCCAGTCCAGCGCGGAGCGGCCCAGCAGTTCCAGGACGAAGCCCATCTCCTCGTTGTCGGCGGTCGAGGGGTCCGGGACCCTGCCGGCCTTCTGGTACTCGACGCCCTTGTGGACCAGCAGGGTGGCGTCACCGCCGTCGTCGAGGATCATGTTCGGGCCCGCGTGCCCGGGCCAGGTCAGCGCCTGCTCCGTGCACCACCAGTACTCCTCCAGCGTCTCGCCCTTCCAGGCGAAGACCGGGATGCCGGCGGCCGCGATCGCCGCCGCCGCGTGGTCCTGCGTCGAGTAGATGTTGCAGGACACCCAGCGGACCTGGGCACCGAGGGCGACGAGCGTCTCGATCAGGACGGCCGTCTGCACCGTCATGTGCAGCGAGCCGGTGATGCGGGCGCCCGCCAGCGGCTGCGCCTCGGCGTACTCCTCGCGGATCGACATCAGACCCGGCATCTCGTGCTCGGCCAGGGTGATCTCCTTGCGGCCGAAAGCGGCGAGGGAGAGGTCGGCGACCTTGAAGTCCGTGAACTCGGCGGGCATGGGTTGTGCTCCTTGAACTCGTCCGAAGCCGGAGGTCATCGGCGGCCTCCCGCGTTGAAGTAGCCGGCCTCGGGGTGGTGGATGACGATGGCGTCGGTGGACTGCTCGGGGTGCAGCTGGAACTCCTCGGAGAGGTGGACGCCGATGCGCTCCGGCCGGAGGAGGTCGGCGATCTTGGCCCGGTCCGCCAGCTCGGGGCAGGCCGGGTAGCCGAGGGAGTAGCGGCAGCCCTGGTACTCGGTACGGAACATGCCGTCCATGGCCGCCGGATCGGACCCGGCGATGCCGAGCTCGGCGCGGACGCGGGCGTGCCAGTACTCGGCCAGGGCTTCGGCGAGCTGGACGGACAGGCCGTGCAGCTCGAGGTAGTCGCGGTAGGAGTCGGACTCGAAGAGCCTGGCCGTGGCCTCGCCGATCCTCGAGCCGACGGTGACGACCTGGAAGCCGACGACGTCGACCTCGCCGGAGTCGTCCGGGCGTACGAAGTCGGAGAGGCAGAGCCGGCGGCCGCGGCTCTGGCGCGGGAAGGTGAACCGGGTCCGCTCTCCCCCGTCCTCGTCGAGGACGATCAGGTCGTCGCCCTTGGAGACGCAGGGGAAGTAGCCGTAGACCACGGCCGCCTCGAGGAGCCGCTCGGTGTGCATCCGCTCCAGCCAGCCGCGCAGCCGCGGCCTCCCCTCCGTCTCGATGGAGCCGGCGTCCTTGAGGCCCCACTGGCCCTTGAAGAGCGCCTGTTCGTCCAGCCATCCCGCGTATTCCTTGAGCTGGATGCCCTTGACGACCCGGGTGCCGAGGAACGGCGGCTCGGGCACCGGGTTGTCGACGGCCACGTCCGAGCGGCC
This sequence comes from Streptomyces sp. NPDC029122, assembly GCF_055569445.1. Taxonomy (NCBI): domain Bacteria; kingdom Bacillati; phylum Actinomycetota; class Actinomycetes; order Kitasatosporales; family Streptomycetaceae; genus Streptomyces; species Streptomyces sp. NPDC029122. The sequence goes on from NZ_JBVHWK010000066.1 coordinate 1,469, forward strand.
GGCGTCTTCCGGCTCGCGCACATCGAGGACCGCGGTCCGCTGCGGCACACGGCGCTGCTTGAGGGGTGGGAGTTCGGCGCCGGGAGCGCCGCGTTTGACGGCGATGAGGGCGTCCATCAGGCGCAGGCCTTCGAAGGCGTCGCGGGCGTAGCGGACTTCGCCTTCGTAGATTTCGTGGAGG
>NZ_JBVHWK010000067.1:0-1302 GCF_055569445.1 Streptomyces sp. NPDC029122
CTTGGGTTCTAGGAGTCGTCGCAACACCCCAGCTCAAGGGGTGCGATGGAGTTCGAGATCCGCAAGGTGCGGACGGTGGCCCAAGGCCGTAGGAAGCTGGTCCGTGAGCGGGAGGAATACTTCCGGCTCATGGACCAGGGCCTGAGCAGTTCCGAAGCGTGCAGACGTGTAGGAATCAACCTCCGGACGGGCAAGCGATGGCGTAACGGTCGCCGCCCGTCGGGCGTGCAGAAGGCGGCAGTACCGGTTCGTCCGGTGTTGCCGCCTTCTGGTGCATCCCGGTACCTGGGCGAGGCCGACCGGATCCACATAGCCGACCGCGTGCGGGACAAGGCCACCATCAGGGCGATCGCGAGCGAGTTGGGCCGCAGCCCGTCGACCGTCAGCCGGGAGATCCGCCGCAACCGGCACCCTGAAAACGGCCAGTACCGGCCCTTTGCCGCCCAGGCCCGGGCAGATAACCGCCGGCCCCGGCCCAAGCCGCGGAAGATCAGCCAGAACCCCGAGCTGCGGGCAGCGGTCCAGGCCGGCCTGGACGAGCTGTGGAGCCCGGAGCAGATCTGCCACGCTCTGCGGGCACAGTTCCCGAACCGGCCGGAGATGCACGTGGTCCACGAAACCGTCTACCAGGCCCTCTACGTGCAAGGACGCGGCGAACTACGCCGAGAACTCGCCGGAGCCCTGCGGACCGGACGGGCCCGCCGCAAACCCCACCGCCAGGCCCAGCAGCGTCAGCCCCGCTTCGTCGACCCCATGGTCATGATCAGTGAACGTCCCGCCGAGGCAGAGGACCGGGCGGTGCCCGGACACTGGGAGGGCGACCTGATCATCGGCAAGGACAACGGGTCCGCGATCGGCACCCTGGTCGAACGCGCCACCCGCTACGTGATGCTCCTCCACCTGCCGAACGGACGAGGCGCCGAAGCCGTCCGCGACGCACTCCAGGAAACTGTCCAGCGCCTGCCCGACCACCTGAAACGATCCCTGACCTGGGACCAGGGCTCGGAGATGAGCCGCCACCACGAGTTCACCGTCGCCACCGACATCCCGGTCTACTTCTGCGACCCGGCCAGCCCCTGGCAGCGCGGCTCGAACGAGAACACCAACGGCCTGCTGCGGCAGTACTTTCCCAAGGGCACCGACCTGGCCGTCCACAGCCGCGAACACCTCGACGCCGTCGCCGCCCAGCTCAACGGCCGCCCACGCAAAACGCTCGGCTGGGAAACCCCAGCCGAGCGTTTGCATAAACTCCTCGCGGCCTGATCAACCGACCACGTGTTGCCACGACCCCTAGAAACCGCC